>JBCDEP010000085.1:0-25820 GCA_039179675.1 Cyanobacteria bacterium P01_G01_bin.67 | reverse complement strand
CGTCCACCAGTCTTCCTGGTGCTTTTAGCGCAGTGGACCCACTTCGACTCCATCCCGAACTCGATTGTGAAACGCTGTGGCGGCGAAGATACTTGGGGGGTTGCCCCCCGGGAAAATAGCTCAGTGCCAGGTTCCTTTTTTCTATTTCAATGGACTCTAAAGTACTTTTATAAGACTTTAGAGTTTTTTGTTTTTATAATGATCTTAAAGTTGTAGTAGTATTGGAAATATTTTTAGTTGATTAGCTCTAATACTGCTTTTGAACTTAGTTTATTTTTAAACCAAATTAGTTTGTTGGGAAGATCTGTAAATTTTACTCCAGCTTTATCTAAATTGAGTCTTTCAGAAACTGCAAGAATCAGATTATCAGTATCACCATTACGGACTTGATAAAATTTTTTCTGCAAATATTCTGGTCGCCAGTAACCGACAATTTCTAATAAATATTCTTTACCGTCAGGATGAACGAGGCGAAAATCAGGAATCATAACGCTTCCTGGCAGAGGAATTAGATCTACTTCCCTTTCTAATCGCCATTCTGTTTTGGTCTTTTCCCAGCTTTTAGCAAAAGAAGCCTCTAACATACTATCATAGGGTTTATCTGGGGGATAATGAGAAACTAGTCCACAATGATCGCTAGATAAAACAAATTTGCCAGTTTTGATGTTACCTGAATATTGATCGCGATTTTGTAGTTTTGCCTGAAGACTCCATTTAGTAACATGAAGTAAAGCAGGAATCATCTTTGCCAAAGCTAAGCCATAACGAGTGCTGGCTTTGAATAAGCTTGCTGGACCATCCATCGTTAAGGTAAAACCTGTATCGGCATCTCCCTCGATATATGCCATAAGTTGGAATAGTTTGATATAGCGAAAAAGCAGCTTATATTCCCCAGGATTATTACGATGAGCATTGATAATAATGCTGCTAGCACGATAAAAAATACCCTGCACCTGCGAAAGATTGTAGCGATGTAGCAGAGACTCAGCTACAGGTGGTTCAAACTGAGTAAGGATACGATTTTCTTGCAAGTCTGCATATATTCCAGTTTCAATTTCACTGCGAGATACAGTACGCCTTAATTCTTCACTTAGGGAATTAGATATGGCATCCAAAGTATGACTACGTTGAGCAGGTAAAGCGATCGCTTTTGTAGCTTGAGAAAATACTCTTTGCCTAAGTTCGATTGGCTCAAGAGGACTAATAATTTCAAAGGTAGAGAATGTATTGCGTAAAATGTGTGCCAATCCTCGTTTAATACGATAATCAGGACTATTTCCTTCTAATTCTAATAATTGCCTGTCTAATTCTCCTTGAGTTTTACCCACACAATTTTCAAAGCAATCAATGATGTCTGTCGCGAGCGCTAAATTACGGTTATCAATTCCTAACTTTTTGGGTACGATTGTCTCTCCATTACGTTTATATATAAGTAGGTCGCTTTTTAACATCAGAATTTATTCATTATTTAGCAAAATGTATCAGTCTTTAGAGTGTCGCCCAGATAGCTATCGCGAGTGGTATCAAAGAGGAAACAAACTACGCGCTGAAGGCTACTATCATGAAGCATTAACTAGCTACGAACGAGCATTAAACTATCAGCCCTGCGATTATTGGACATGGTATCGTAAAGGATTAGTGCTAGAAGCCTTAGGTAAACATCTAGAAGCTATTGATAGCTTTAATCAAGCCTCGACGATTGAACCAGATAACTATTGGTCATGGTATGAACTAGGCTGTGTTTATTTTACAGAGTTTCAGCAATATGAAGAGGCGATCACTTGTTTTACTGATGCTTTGATTGCTAATCCCCAAGATTATTGGGTAACCTATCGTATTGGAGAATCCTATCGTAAGCTAGGTGAATATAAACAGGCAATAGATTATTACAATCGAGCTTTAGAGTTGCGTCCGAATGACTTTTGGTCTTACTATCGTCGAGGGGAAGCAGAACAACATTGTGGCAAATTGCATTTGGCATTACAAAGTTACAATTACGCACTAGATCTTGAGCCTTATGATTATTGGGCGTGGTATCAAAAGGGTGTAATTTTGCGGCAATACCAGCAGTTTCTTAAGGCTATTGATTGTTTTGAGCGAGTTTTAGAATTAGACTCTAAATCAGATATTAGTTGGTACCAAAAAGCTTGTTGTTATGCCTTATTAAACAATACTAACTGGGCGATTATCTGTTTAGAAAAAGCTATTGACTTAGATCCTCGGAAATACTTAGATGCAGCAATTCATAAGTCTATTTGGCATGAATTACGTAAGCAAGTCGGGTTCCAATTATTAATTACCAATAAAAGGAATAAATATTGCTAACTTTAGTATTCACATAATTATCTAGATATAGATAATAGTTCTTTCTACAGGGCTATGTTAACCTGTTGCACAGTAATGGATGCATCTGATTAATCAAGTCTATGAATCGAACTACTACGAAAATGGTGCTGAAGTTTGGCTGGTTTTTGCTAGCTGTTGTTTTGATTCAGAACTTTAATTGCAAAACCACTTTGTTAGCAGCTGATATTTCAGAAAATCTAGAATTTTCAGTTCCCAATACGCCTGATGGTAGGATTTATCAAAAAATAATCCAAGATACGTATCAACATAACTTGCAAGAGGCATCGCTATCAGGAGTTATCCAAACAGTAGCAGAGCAATTTTTAGGAGCTGAATATCAGGCAGGCTTGCTAGATCGATTACCTCAAGAAACCCTATATGTCTCTTTACAAAAATTTGACTGTTTGTTGTTTGTTGAAACAGTATTAGCGATCGCCAATAACATTGTTACCCAAAACTTTAACTATCAAAGTTTCACAAGTGAACTGGAAAACTATCGTTATTGGAATGGCATAATAAATGGTTATTGTAGCCGTTTACATTACTTTTCTGATTGGATTGATAATAATCAGCAGCGAGGAAACGTAGCAAACATTACGCCCGAACTTGGCGGTATTAATACGGTCAAAAAGCTCAATTTCATGACGACAAATCGCGATCTTTATCCCAACCTTACTACAGACAACATCAACTTTAAATGTATTTCCCAAGTGGAAGCAAGTTTGTCACCAGCTTTTAACTATATTCCCACGAAGAATATTAATCATGTTTATGATCAATTGAGACCAGGGGATATTATCGGCGTGGCAACAAATATTCCTGGATTAGACTTTACCCATACAGGATTTGTCTATCTTCAACCTAACGGTCATATTGGCTTGATTCATGCTTCTCCTGCGGGAAAAGTAGTGATTGCTAAAGATTTGCAAAATTATGTCGAAAATGTAAAAAATGCCAGGGGAATTGTCGTAACTAGAGTCAATGAGCCAAAATTACATTAGCAATAAGCTCTATTTTCTCTATAAAGAACGACTATGATAGTTTTTAGCAATTCCACCCCTATAGAAGTAAGTGAAGGGGCTGGTCAAGTGGTAATAGAAATTGATCCAATTGCATCAGAAATTACTGAATCAACCGATTTAGAAATCTCGACAATTGATGGTTCGGCATTGTCAACTTCATTGCTTGATGATGGTCTGGGTTTAGATTTCAATGCAATTGATAATTCAACAGTAACTATTGACCCCAACAATCCAACAACCTTAGCTATTACAGTTGATATTAATGACGATGTGATCGCTGAATCTGATGAAGATTTTCAGTTACAAATCACTGGATTAGAAGATGAAGATTTAAACGGTGTTGCTTCGATTATTATTGTCGATAATGAGGAATTTCAAGAATCTGGGTTAGTCGTGGAAGGATTGCTTCCAGAAATTGCAATTGATAGCGTTGAGCAACTCGAAGGAGATACAGGTACGACTAACTTTGAATTTACCGTAAGTTTATCTGAACCCAGTGAAGCAATTATTACAGTTGATTTTTCCACACTAGATAGTACAGCAGAATCTGAAGCTAAATTTGAAAGTCTGACCTTAGTTGATTTTGCTGATTATATTCCTCTTGATGGTACCTTGGAATTTAATCCTGGAGAAACAGAAAAAACAATTGTGGTTGAGGCACTGACTGATTCTGAACCTCTTACTGATGAAGCACCTGAAGAAACTTTTCTGGTTAATCTAGCCAACCCTACCAATGCCGACCTCGAACAGTTTGTGGGGAGGGGTGTGATTCTTGATGACGATCTCAAACCTGAAATTATTGATGAATTACCTTTTTTTGAAGTTGATAATCAGTCATTTCTAGAAGGTGACCTCAATGATGATATCGCCCAAAATTTTACAGTTGGTTTGGTTGATATCGATGGTGAACCAGTTATTGCCACCGAGAAGATCGACTTCTCTTTCAGTACTGTTGATGTGACTACTTCGGCTGACTTAGATTATAAATTCATTGCCAGCGAAGCAGCGTCAATCTTACCAGGTCAGTCTAGTACTTCGATCTCGATTACCACTATTGGAGATATCCAAACTGAAATTGATGAGAAGCTGTTCGTAGTTTTTTCAGATCTAGATACTAACTTAGTTCAATTAAAGGACGGAGAAGCTGAATTAAGCGCAGAAATAACTATCTTGAATGATGACGCTATTTCCGACAGCGACTTTGAGCAAATTGAAGATCTAGATAATTTAGATGATGTTACTTCTGAGGACGATTTTGGAGAGGGTGATGAAACTGAAGATCTAGATAATTTAGATGTGGATCAGGGAGCAAACACGGTATTTCGCTTTTTGGACTCCGAAACCGGGGCTTATTTCTATACTGATTCAGCAGAAGAAAGAGAGTCGATCACTGAAAATAAAACTAATTTTATTCAGGAAGACTCCAGCTTTGCTAGTGTTGATTCAGATAGTGTGGATAATGAAATTGATATTTTTCAGCTCTTTAACTCGAAAACTGGAGGATATCTTTATACGGGAGATACTGCGGAAAGAGATTTTATTTTGGAAAATTCTGCTGATTTCGTTTTTGAAGAGGTAGCTTTTGCTGCTTTTGAAACCAATGTAGACAATTCAATTCCTGTGTATCGCTTTTTCGAGACCAATGCAGGGATACATTTTTATACCGCTAGCGAGACAGAAAGATCGTTTATTGAAGACAATCTATCTAACCTTAATTTTGAAGGCATTGCCTTTTTTGCTTTACCCGTAGCATCAGACGTAGTTTAAAGTTGGGAATCAGCCTAGCGATCGCTTTTGAGCTTGAAGACAGGCGATCGCAAACTAAATTACAAACTAAATTATCAGCTGTAATTAATCATCGAATTTTCATGATCAATTGGTTCAAAAAAGCGACAGTTTTGACAAGGACCATCAGGATTAACCGCACAACGCATAATTTCTGAACGAGCATTAAAGCGACAATTGGCATTACCAATGATCTGACGATCTCCTATCTGGGTAGTTTCTTCTGGTCGGTTAGATTCTTGGACGTGAAGCGTCGCTTTATCAAAACGATACCCTCCGACACGGTATTGATAAAAGTGATGACGCTCCAAAATAGCATAAGTTTTGCCGCCAAAGTCCATATAATTTCCTGGCTGAAGACGGCGATCAAGATTGAGTTTACCGATGCACTGGCGGGCAGGTGTAAGAATAATTTCTGTAGGTAAGAGGTTTTTCTTGATCGACATGAATCCTAATTAGAGTCTGAACTTGAGGGAAAATGCTAGCGTAGCATGATTAGATCGAAGACAATTGATTAACTAGGCAATAAAAGTCTGCAACTGCCAGTCGATGAATCACTTTATAATTATTGTCTTATTACACTAGGAGAAAGATAGCAATGCTTAACGGTTATTTTAGGTAACTGGTATTATCGCAGTACTTTTATTGGTATGCGGATTTCGTCCTTTGTCACTTCTCATATTGGTAATTAGTTATTAGTATTTAAATCTCTAACAAAAACCGACGAGCAAACAACCTAGTTCTTGAGCTTATTTTCTTGAGCTTATTGTAGATGGGTATTGATCGACTGACATTTTTGGGAATCATAGGCTCAATGTTGCGTTGTTTTGGGTTGGGTGGTTATGGATCAAAAGTTGATTATTAAAGCCTTAAATAGTGCCTGCGGAAATAAAAATTTTAAGTTTCAGGTTGTCATTCGACACGATCAACTACATATTTACGCCAACCACAGAGCTGATTATCCGCCAAACTATAAACTTTTGGAAGTAAATGTCGGCAATGCAATCTCCTCTTTAGCTCTTGAAGATCTAGATTCCGTTTGGCTTTATGGTCGCCCTTTGGACAGAGTCGAACCAAACTGGAAAATTTTTGTCGAATTACCAACTCAAGCTCATGAAGATAGTGGTGATACTGTCGGTAACACCGAAGCTTTAGAATCAGAAATTGATTTTGCAGAATTTAAGCTATTTGAAGAATTTCCCACCGACAACAGTACTGGAGACACTGGCTTGTTACATGCCACAGGGATGGTGCACAAAAATCTCTTTCGAGAATCAGAAGTTGATGCCATTGCTGCTACTATCGGAATGGAAGAGGGCTTTGAAGCAGAGGAGTCTGACCTAGATTTACCTGAGTTTGAGGATTTTCCCGAAGATGATAGCACTGGTGATACTGGCTTATTACAAGATACAGGCTTGATTCACGGCACTCCTCTCAAGGAAGAAGAGATTGACTTTAGTGTTGTCAGGATTAACGTGGGGAACACGCTGGATGACTCGCCACAGTCAGAAATTAAAGCGGCTTCTGATTTAGACATAGTAGAGAAACCTTTAGATTGCTACTGTTTTGTAACCAACAAGAAGTTGCTTACCAGTGACATAATTCCTCCAGGAAAAGAGATCGTGCGTTTGGTCAAGTTTTTTCATCATTTGACGGATAAGAATCAGTACAAATTATTGCCCCTGTTGGAGCGTTATTTTCAGCATACCGAAACTCCTGACTTGGAAAAAATGGCGATCGCCATTCAAAGATGGTTTAAACAAATTAGTGAATTAGAGTACGATGAACAAAAAATAGTAGCGATTTGGCTCAGTCGCTATTGTTATGCTCCTGATGCCACCTTGGCAGAGTTTAAGACCATAGCTGCTCAAAATGCCGTAACGGAAACCGCCAAAAAAAATCTGCGTCGTAATTCCCACTATAGCTTTACTCCCGCTAGTTCACCTGCAACCAATCAGGAACAATTAGAGGAACTGGTCGAATCCAAGTTTAAGCTACCTTTGATCGTCAAACGGCTAATCTTGCCTAGTGCTTGGATCTTGACCACAGTCTTGTTAATTCTCTGGAGTATCTGGAGCAATGGTAATTCTCAGGTTATTACCTCGGGACAAATTCCCAGTCTCTGCCAAAATACAATTGGTTCTCCTAACTACTGTCGGTTAGCGGTTAATTTGGCAGGAGCAAAAACCATTTCCCAATCACCTCGGAGCTTGTTTCCCTTAACGGAAGTAACGGAAACAGTTGCAACCTATGGCTGTGAACGATATGCCAACCTAAAAGCAGGTGTCGATAACGATAATCTTGCCCCCGAACAAACTCCAGTAATATCTAGTTATGGCGAAAAGATTTTTCCTCATATCTATGTGGTCGAAGCTGAACAAAAAAACGTGCAACAGCCAATAAATAATATTAAGGTTGGCTGTGTTTATACTACAGGACAAGGACAGCGATCGCCTGAATTATTAGCCGCCGACATTATTCCCCTAACTTGGCCAACCGAACATTATCAACCCCAAGCTAGTCTAGAGCGTAATTTGACTTTTGGTATTTTAACTCAACCGATCAGTCTTGGCTTATATACTATTTTTGCCGCTTTGGGTATAGCGATCTCTTCTTGGTTCAATTTGGGAATCAAAATTAATCATCCTCAGACAGTCTATTTAGCCGCTATCACCTTGGGATTTGCTCAGGTAATTGCTTCTGCTGTAGCTTTTTTGGGAATAGTTACCAGTTTTATGCTGCCAGCGGTGGCTATATTGACTGTTAGTTTAGTAGTTAAAGATTTTCAGATTCGTTGGAGTCGTGGTTATCTCCTAGTTGCAGTAGGAATTTTTAGCATTATTACGATTCAATTCTTATTTTATAATCTTTGTTTAGGTTTAATTAATATCTGGATTTAAAATTATCTCAGATTCTTAACGACTAATAATTTTTTGATTTACCAGTTTTAGTTATAGTTATTCCCAATAGAAACCATCTAAATGGATACTATTTCCTGTTCCCTTTCCTGTTCCCTAAAAATATGGCTTATGAGATACGGAACTTAATTAGAACGACCATAATTGTGGTTAGTGAAAAACCGCTGTAGATATAAAAGCAATTTACAAATCAATGTTTAAAATTGAGTAATCTCACCATAATTTGTGATTGAGATCATCATTTACTTTTGTAAGATATTAGATATTAGAGAAGAGATAGAGCTATGGAACAGATACTATCTGTTACATGAATTTCCCCCAGTTTGGTACCTGGGGGCTTTTTTATGGCAAATCTTAGACACTTTTTTTAAGACAAGAAATATTTCTGCATAACTGTTGATTGTTTAAATCATTGCTTTTTGTATTTTCATCAATTGTCCTAGATAGCGCAAAATAATGATTCCAGGGATAATTGAAATGGCACATGTTAACCAAAAATAATTAGTAAATTGGGGATGATCTAAAGCCCATCCCCCTAAAGAAGGACCAATAAAATAACCAATTGCCCAACATTGAGAATTAATTGACAAGTACACTCCTCGTAAAGATTCAGGAGCCAAATCAGCTACTAAACCCGAAGCAATGGGGGTATAAGTCACCATCCCCAAAGACATCACCCCCAAAGTCAAAATTGCCCAAGCTAAAGTGCCTTCAGACATAACTCCTGTCACCCAAACCAAAATAAACGCTAGTCCCCAAAGTGCCATCGAAAAAGTTAATCCTGCAATCCGACTAAAGCGGTTGAGCAACCAAGCTGCGGGGAGTTGGCAGAGGGCAGCAAAAACAATGTGCCAAGTAAACAAACCGCTGATAACTTGTTCCGAAAAACCAATACCTGTATTAACTTGCACAAAATTCTTCAGATATAATGGCATCGTACTTTGAACTTGAGCCAGATAAATCGTAAACAAAATATTGACTGTTACAAACACCATCAAAGCGCGATCGCGTAATGCTAGAGACCAACCATTATTTTGAGTTACTGTTGCTGCTGCTGAAAACTGATAAGTCTCGGCGATCGCAAAATAGATAACGGCAAAGAAAACAGCAAAGGAAATTCCATCAATCACAAATAAGGTGCGATAACTACCAGAGTTGCTAATTAACGCACCTCCCATAACCACTCCCAAACTTAAACCCAAGCTGTCTGCCAATCTGGTGATCGCAAAGGCTTCATTACGTTGTTCTGGCTTAGTTAAATCAATAATCGCGGCTTCAGTCGCGGGCCAATACAGACCAATCCCTAGCCCCATCAATAGATTCCCTAACACCAACGTGGGAAAATTGGCGGTCAGAGATAAAACCACATCCGCCATCACGGAAATAGCCGCAGAAGCTAACAAAATTTTTCTGCGTCCCCACTTAGGAGAATCTACTCCCTGCCCCCCCAAGAATCTTCCTATCACACCTGAGATTGAACCACTACCCAGGGCTAACCCGACTAGAGTAGAAGACAGCCCTACTTGATTGACAAAAAATATGGGTGCATAAAATAACGTAAATCCAGTTCCAATTTCCGAGAGCAATCTACCTGCGGCTAAAATCCAAACCTTGAAATTAAAATTGAGTATAGAAGACATAAAATTAGGTGCTGTTGCTCGTTCATTGAAGTGAAGAACTATAAATATTGATGATGCTAATGGTGGAACTTCCGAAATTGACAGCAACAATAGTGGCAGCTGCTAGCTCTTAATTAATCCTCTTTGCTTTATTTTTAAAGTCTAACTGCTGGCGTCTTTTAGCTTCGTTCATTTCAAATTATGAAATGGCAGAATGTTATTCAGGAAATTTAAACAACTAGTTCGACAAGTAAATTATACGTTTTGTTGAACATGAACTAGATCAAAGCAAGTTGAGATAATTAAATCTTTCAGGATTTTCTCTGGCGGAGGAGCAGAAGATTATTACTGGCTAACCTTGGCTGCTTTTGGTTTTAGTAATTTGTAGAGTCGAAACCACAAACGCTACAATTTATTCACACCAAACTAAAAACTAATTATGTCAGGAAAAAGCTTTGCTCTGTTCAGCAGATATTTAACTCTTTGGATAGATGTTGGCTGCATACAGTAAAGTTGATGCTAGGTTATGAAGTATAAGTGCTTATATAAGCCCAATACCTCACGAAAAATCTAAAATTGTCGACGAAAAAAAAGCTGGTCAGCATAAAATCAGGTTTCTTGTAGAGGAAGGGAGTGTAAGCAGCTACTGTAGCCAACTAACATAGCATGGTATAACATAACCCTGATATTAAAAATAAGAGGACTAATATGAGCGATATACAAGAACAAATACAAAAAGAACGGGAAAGCGCAAGAGAAGTTTGTAGTACTGAAGGTGCAACTTCAGGTGAATGTGCTGCTGCTTGGGATACAGTAGAAGAGTTATCTGCTGAAGCATCTCACCAAAAGCAGAGTTCTCCCCAGAAAAGCTCCTTAGAGCAATATTGTGATGATAACCCTGATGCTCTAGAGTGCCGGGTATATGAAGATTAGACCTTCAAATTAACAGGTTTAACCAGCAAAATAAAATAATTGTTAATTAACACAGGTGAGATGACAATATGTCCTCACCTTTATTTTTGAATAGAAAATCTAGTCAATGAAACTTTTAAATCTGCAAAATTTACCGTTGACTTTGAGCTATTGTTAATGCACTCTTAGAAAGTAATCTGAAGCTGTTTCATGGTGAACACAGATTGACGAAAGAGATAAAATCTAATCAAAACAGTAAACGATGGATATTTGGTTAAGACCTTTGGTATGGATGGATTATCGCTTAGGATTGTTATTAGCGGTAGCGCTCCCTTTGGTTTTGTTGATTTGGGCTTTGTTCCAAAGACAAGAAGCTATGCAAAAATTGCTGATCATATATTGGCGGGTAGCCAGTTTGTTGATGATTACCGTTTATCTTTTGATCCCAGATTGGAAAATTGGATTTATCAGTGGTTTTGCCGCTCGCATTCTGATTGCCATTGCTCTCTGGTTTTGGGTAGATCTCAATGAAGAGATTCGAGATATACCCCAAAGTCTTCTCAAATTAGTATTCACTTCCTGGCGTTGGGCGATAACGGCTTACTGTGTTTTAGGCGCGATCGCTAAATCAATTTTTCTTCCCTGTGGTTTATCCCGCAGCACAGCTGAAACTGCATTTTGCCAAGTTTGGTTTGAAGCTCCTCAGGCTTATCGCAATTTGCTGCACACCAAACCAGGAAATGAAGGATTTCTGGGATTTGTCGGGTCAGTCGGACTAGTAATTTATGTGATCTATCTAGCGTATTTTGTATTGATTCGCTTGGGTAAACAAGGACGCTCCGCATTGGAGCAATAGATTTAATTAAATTTTCAAAGTAAGCAGTATTAATATCTGCAATCAACAGAATTTTAGCCACTGGGGTTGAGATTGAAACAAGATAATCAGCCAAGCTTAAACTAAAGATCTTGGAACTCTACAAACATATGTCTGAAGTAATTGGTCTGCGCCTAGAAAAATATACTCTCAAACGAAAACAAGAAGTATTGATGGTTCATCTAAAAACTGCTATGGGTGAGTCTGATACAGTGATGATCTATGGTGGATTTTCTAGCTCATTAATGAAATCCACCTCTTTTGATCCTGACATTCCCGTAATCGCAGCTGACTCTCAGATCACTTCCCTTGATCGTCTTGCTAGTCCTTATGACCCACAGAATCCTCAATATATTGAATCGGGGATTAGTTTAGCAGCTATAGAAATCATCCTAGATGAAATGAATCTTTAACCAGCTCAATGTAGAACATAAAATTAATACTATTTTTGAAGTATATAGTTAAGCAAATATACTCAAATACTAACTTGTTTACCCAAATTTAAAATTTATCGCTTATTTTGTGAGGTAGATATCGCAAAATTTGCAGCATATATCAGATTTAGTAGTACAATTTTGGCTAATTATTAAATTTTTTTGTTAGGCAAAAATACTATAAAAATCCGATTAAATTAAGCTAAGGAGTATATTTGGTGTGAGCAATTTAGCAAAAACTATATTCGATACCAGCCAATTACCAACAACCCCCTTGTTCGGTACAGATGGAATTAGAGGCAAAGCAGGAGATATTCTCAATGCACCTTTTACACTTCAGTTAGGTTATTGGGCAGGCAAAGTTTTAGAACAGGCAGCAGATAATAGAGGACCAATTATTATTGGGCAAGATTCACGAAATTCGAGCGATATGCTCTCAGCCGCGATCGCCGCAGGATTGACTTCTGCTGGTCTAGAAGTATGGCATTTGGGCTTATGTCCGACACCCTGTGTTGCTAATTTAACTAGTGCTACTAACGCGGTGGGTGGCATTATGATTTCAGCTAGCCATAATCCACCCCAAGATAATGGCATTAAGTTTTTTGGTAGCAAGGGAACCAAGTTAGCAGATTCTCTGACTCAAAAGATCGAAACTTGTCTCCGCAACAACGATGTCCAAGATGAGATGAATCAAGCTTGGGGAAAACATTATCATCGTCCAGAATTGGTCAAAGAATACGTTAAATCTCTGAAGCAATCACTACCACAACATTCTGGTTTCCAGGGCATGCGAATTGTTTTGGACTTAGCTTGGGGTGCCGCTGTTAGAGTTGCCCCTGCGATTTTTCAGCAGTTGGGGGCAGAGGTTATTAGCTTACATCAGTTAGCCAATGGCGATCGCATTAATGTTAATTGTGGCTCAACTCATCTCGAACTCTTAAAACAAGGAGTTCAAGAATATCAAGCAGATTTGGGATTTGCCTTTGATGGCGATGCGGATCGAGTGATGGCAGTAGATAGTAAAGGCAGAGTAATTGATGGTGACTATATTTTGTACCTCTGGGGCGACTTATTAAGACAAAAACAGCAGTTGCCCGAAGATTTGATTGTGGCGACAGTCATGGCAAATTTAGGTTTTGAAAGAGCCTGGCAAGCTAAAGGCGGCAAAATGCAGCGGACCAAAGTAGGAGATCGCCATGTCCAAGCAGCCATGTGGCGCACTGGGGCAATGTTAGGGGGGGAACAGTCAGGACATATTCTCTGTCATCATCATGGAGTTTCGGGAGACGGGATTCAAACCGCACTCCACCTAACTTCTTTGGTTCGTCAATCAGAGAGTTCTCTAACAGAATTAATCGACAATAGTTTTATCACTTATCCGCAGATTCTGCGTAATGTCCGTGTTGAAAATCGAGAACGCCGTAGTAAATGGCAAGAATGTGAACCTTTACAACAGGCGATCTCCCAAGCTGAAACGGCAATGGGAGAACAAGGACGAATTTTGGTTCGGGCATCAGGTACTGAACCGTTAATCCGTGTCATGGTTGAAGCTGCTGATCACCAGTTGACTAGCTATTGGACTGATAAGCTGGTGCGGGTTGTAGAGCAGAATTTAGCAGCGTAGTCAAGCAAAATTCAAGAATATCAGGGAAAATAAAGATATCCCCTGATATTTCTCTACGGAGGTACTTTAATTTATGCCTCTTTTTTGATTGTTACTTTATAACTTCTAATTACTATTGGGTTGAGGTGGATTAATTGCATTGTAAATGGCTGAGTAGTCTAAATCATCTAATTCCATAGAGAGTGCTGTTTCAATAACTTGTTTTACTCCTTGCAGATGCCTAGTGTTTAAGCCCAATTCTGTCGCCTGTTGAATAATTAAATTAGTATCTTTCAATAGATGCTTGGTGGGAAAGTTCGGATTGGTAAAATCGCGATCGCGCATCCGCGGCAGTTTCTTATCAAAGGTTGGAGCATAAATGGCACTTTGGCGTAACACCTCCATGAACTGCTCAACATCCACTCCCAGATGTTGTACTAAGCTGAGACTGAGAGAAAAGGTACTAATCAAACTAGGAATTAACTGATTGAGCGCAAGTTTAATCGCTGCGGCTTTGCCTACCTCGCCAATGTACATTGGTTCAGGGCTATAATGCTTGAGAAGTTCACTATATTTATCAAACTGAGCTTTTGTACTCCCTACCATTACAATTAGCTCCCCAGCTTTTACCTGAGGAATACTGCCCAGTACAGGGGCTTCAAAATATTCTCCTCCTGCTGCCACCACTCCATTGCGAATTGATTGACTTTCCTTGGGGGCGATCGTCGCCATTTGGATTATGGTACGGTTAACCAAATTACTTTTTGCTGTTTCAGACAAAATTAAGTCTCGGATTACTGCGGCATCAGTTAACATCAAAATCACGCAGTCTGCTTGCTTAACAACTTCGGTCGCAGAAGCAGCAATTTTTGCCCCAGCTTCTGCTAGTGGCTGTAGCTTTGAGTGGGTACGATTATAAGCAGTTACTTCATAGTTTGCTTGCAATAACCGTAAAGCCATTGGCTGTCCCATCAAGCCAGTACCTAAAAACCCAATTTTCATTAGCGTTTTGCTCCGAATTGCATCATTATCAACTTACAGCAATTTATCAGTTGATAGCATCCTACAAAGAATTTTTCAGTTAACAGACGACTTACTAATAACAAATTATAAGTAACTAGTAACCAATTAATTTTGATTAATAAGCTGCTGCTTGACCCGCAGGCTTACGAATGTCGTTGACTCCCTCCATTGTGCCATCAGGTTGAACCATAATCGACTCTGCTGCTCCCCATTCCCTAAACGGCATAATGTCATATCCTCTAAGTTTTAATCCTCTAAAAGTTGCGGGAGAAATTGCTTGTGGTTCGCTGATAACTCGATTGGGAAATCCCTGATAATGGAGACGGGGATTATTAACAGCATCCTGAAGATTCATGCCGTAATCAATGACGTTAGTAATTACCTGTAATACTGTGGTGGGAATAGTTGATCCTCCTGGACTGCCTGTAACCAAAACAACTCGTCCGTCTTTGGTCACGATGGTAGGAGACATAGAACTCAATGGGCGTTTTCCTGGTTCAATTATATTAGCTTCCCCCTGACGTAACCCAAATTGATTAGCTTCGCCTATTTTAGCTGTGAAATCATCCATTTCGTTGTTCAGCAAGAATCCCGTTCCAGGTGCCACTACTCCCGCACCAAAGTAGGAGTTAATCGTATAGGTAACAGCCACGGCATTACCTTTTTTATCTACTACCGAGTAATGAGTCGTGTTGGTACCTTCCTTCTGTACGTCTCTCGTGTAAACAGATTCAGGATTGATCGCCTCAAAGGCAATTTTCGTTCGCAGAGAATCAGCGTATTTGGTGGAGAGAAGTTTATCGAGGGGGTTATCAACAAAATCAGGATCGCCCAAATAACGATTGCGATCGCTAAAAGCCAATAACATCGCCGAAAAATAATGATGAAGACTTTGAGGGGTTCGATTACCTAATTCTGCTAGATCGTAGCCTGATAAAATATTCAACATCTGACAAACAGTAGTCCCCCCACCAGGGGGAGCAGAAGAAGCAACTTGATATCCGCGATAGTTGCAGCTGACAGGGACAGATTCTCGAACCTGATAGTTAGCAAAGTCTGACACACTAAGAATGCCATTGTTTTCTTGACTAGCCGCTACTACTTTTTGGGCAATCTCGCCCTGATAAAAAGCATCCTCTTCGCTGGCAATTAAATCCAGTGTTCGCGCTAAATCTGGCTGAATTAAAGTATCTCCAGCTTGATAAATCTGATTCTCATTTTGTAAAAATATTTTTGCTGCTTCAGGCTCCAATAAACGCTTTTTGCCTGCACGATAAATATCGACATCACCCTGTTGCAGTACGAAACCATCATCAGCTAACTTAATGGCAGGATCAATTACTAGAGATCGCTCCATTGTGCCATATTTATCTAGGGCATAATTCAGTCCCTTAACTGTACCTGGAACACCCACCGCAAGATAACCATCAGTACTTAAGTCTTTAACTAAATTACCGCGATCATCGAGATACATATCAGAGCTAGCTTGTTGTGGTGCAGTCTCCCGAAAATCAATAAATGTTTCGGTGCCATCCGCCAAGTGAACCAACATAAAACCACCTCCACCAATATTGCCGCAGCAAGGATCAGTCACTGCCAAAGCATAGCCTACTGCTACCGCAGCATCGACGGCATTTCCACCATCTTTTAATACTTCTAACCCAACCTTTGTTGCCTCTTTTTGAGTCGAAACCACAACCCCATTTCTGCCAATAGCTGGAGAAGATACGGTTTCAGCTTTGACTGCATACCAGTGATTAAATGCTGAATAGGCTAAATAGAGATTGTTGATTAAATAATTGCTCGTAACAACTATGAAAACAATGCTGACAGCTAGAAATACAGCTTTCTTTATTTTCATTGATCTTAGGGATTGATTGCAGCCAAATTTAAAAAGACATCTTCAAACTAGTCAAATCAATTAGCTAATACCCAAAATGTGAGTATAAAAGCCAGAGTTGTTAGTTTGCCGTTGATAGTAGCAGTGGTGTTGACTTCAGTATAGAGACGCAAACATTTTCCTGAAGAACAAGAGCCGAATGTCTTCTAGAGAATATCTCTTGTGAACCAAAAGCACTGAGCAAAATGTCTTATGGTCATTCTAAATAAGTTTCCCCAGCCAATTTCTAGTTGTAATCATTATTTTAATAACTTCATAGTTACATTAACGATGGAGTACTTAAGGTGATTTTGACTGCATAATTTGAGAGATGGTGCCAATTAATTCTTGTTCGGGACAAGGTTTAACTAAGTAAGCAGATGCACCCAATTCCATAGCCAATTGGCGATGTTTATCACTATCTCGGGAAGTAAGAATAATGATCGGGATATTCCGATATTCTGAATTATTTTTAACAGCTTTTAAGAATTGAAAGCCATTCATCAGAGGCATTTCCAGATCGCAGACGATAAACTCTACTTCTCCAGATTTTTTCAGCTCTGTCAAGGCATTGATGCCATTATCAGCTTGAAGTACTTGCTTACAGACCTTTTCTAATGACATCGCAATAGTTCGACGCAGACTATTGGAATCATCAATCACCAAAATAGTTTGAGGTATCGATGACTGAGATTCCATCGTACTACTAGGAGGCAATTGCTGAGTGTTAGTTTTACTGGGTAAAGCTTGTAAACTTGTACCCCCTAAAAAGGCTCTTTGGCTCATAGTGTTGCTACGATACTGCGAATCTTTAAGTAACATGGCACCATCAATTACCAGAGTAAAACTGCTATCTTTGAGGACGCTACAGCCATAAACATATCGTGGAGGAATAATGGCACTTCCTAGGGGTCTAATTACTAATTCTTGTTCTCCCAATACTTGGTCTACTTCTAAGCCAATAAACCCATTCTGACGACGCAACAATA
Source organism: Cyanobacteria bacterium P01_G01_bin.67 (assembly GCA_039179675.1). GTDB lineage: Bacteria > Cyanobacteriota > Cyanobacteriia > Cyanobacteriales > Xenococcaceae > Waterburya. The sequence goes on along the minus strand of JBCDEP010000085.1, from coordinate 8,416 downwards.
AAATAGGATTATTTAAACTGGATTCTGACTCCTGCATTTGCTGAATCGTACGGGGATATTCAATCATGCTGGATAGTTGGCGAACAGGAACCATTTCTACATCATCTTTTGTTGGCCAATGGAGGATTTTTTGCCCCTCAAAAATCTGAACCTCTTTAGAAGTTGGTAGAATAATTCTTTCGATCGCATCAATGAGCAAAGCATAGGTCATTCCAGCTGCCTGAGTTAGCATCAACTTGGCGATGGTCAAAGTTAGAGGAATCTGGAGCGAGAAGGTTGTCCCTTTTCCAGGGGTAGACTCAATCGAAATGGTGCCGTTCATCTCTTCAATTTGCGATCGCACTACGTCCATTCCCACACCTCTACCTGACAGATCGCTCAGCTTATCAGCAGTAGAAAATCCTGGTTCAAAAAGCAATTCCAGAAGTTGAGAAGGTGGCATAATTGCAGCTTGTTCAGCAGAAATCAATCCTTTATCGATGCCAGTTTGTTTAATTTTCTCGATATTGATTCCTTTTCCATCATCGCCAACTTCAATTACAGTTTGGCTACCTTGATAATATGCTCTGAGAAAAACTGTTCCTGTTTCTGGTTTATCTGTCCGCGCTCTTTCTTCTGGTTTTTCTAAACCATGATCGAAGGAATTACGAACTAGGTGCAGTAGAGGGTCGTAAAGTTTTTCTTCAATAGTCTTATCAATCAGAATATGGCTACCTGTGATGTTGAGTTCGGCATTTTTATCATGAGTTACCGAAAGCTGCTTGAGTAGGCGAGGGAAACGATTGAACAGTCTGCCAATAGGAGACATTCTAGTTTCGATCAGCTCGTCTCTCATGTTTAACAACATTCTCTGTTGTTTCTGAGTATCTCTTTGAGTCTGCTTATTGTAATTTTTGATTCTTTCGGCAATACTAACTAGCTCAGAGTTACTAGTTGTCGTTAATTCTAAAAGTTGATTCAGTCTGGCTTCGGAGTTTTCTAGGGTAGAAGCAGGTAAAACTGACTGATGATTTTTACCTTGACCCTGAGTAATGTTATTTAATTTCGCTGGTAGTTCTTGTAAAAGCTGCTGTTGTTCAGGTGAGAGATAAACTTCATCAATAACTTCAATTAATTCATTAACTATTTGCTCACTGTAACTAATCTTTTGTAGCAGTTGCTCTACAAATTGACCAATCTGCTCATCTTTAAGAATATTTCTATTCTGGTTAATTAAGAGTTCTCCGACTAAATCGTTTAATTTTTCCAGAGATTCTAAGTTAACTCTGACAGTTTTATTATTTTTACTGTTTGCGCTAGTTTTTTTGTTATCTTTTTTGATATATGAACCAAATCGAGACTTTCTGACATCTCTGGTCGATATTTCCTGTGGTGGAGCAGCTTTTTGTTTAAATGATGTTGCTGGGGTCGGAATTAGAGATGTTTCTCCTCCGTTAATTTCTGCTGATGCTAGATCGGCAGTTGGTTGTTTTTCTGTCTGATCAGGAGCTGAATCAGCACCCCAGATTTGAGTCATTAACTCCTCAGAGCTTTCTTCCTCTTCAAAAAATGAGTTGACTTCGTTTACAGAACTAGATGCTACTCCCTCTGTGAAATTATCTCCTATAGATTCCGAACCAAAAATGTCTTCGGCATCTTCCTCGTGGATATCATTAGTAACGTTAGTAAAACTATCTTCCAGAGATTCAGAACCAAAGATATCTTGGACATCTTCTTCTTCTACATCATTGATAGCGTGGGTAAAGTCATCTCCCAAAGATTCAGAACCAAAAATATCTTGAGCATCTTCTTCACTCTCTGGGACTATTGCATCTGCAAACATTGATTGGGCATCAACAGTCACATCTGAATCCAATTGCTCCTGATGATTTTCACCTGTATCGACCACCCCCGCAAACTTTTGTAGCTCTGACGAAGGCTCTCCACCGCGATGGCGATCGCCATCCATTACCTGCTGCTGAGCCTGTTGCAGATTGGAGATCGCCGCCGCCATGATTTCTGTTACCTGGTCGGGATTAACTTCTAACGCAGTCAGAATTGTCTGAGCAATATCTCCTAGTCCAGATAAATTAAGTGATTCTGATAAACCGAGGAAAATCTCTGCTTGAGACTGTAAGACTTCCATCATCATCTCAGAATCCCCTTCAGATAGGGAAACAGAAAGTTCTTGAATTCTTTCAGGAACAACAGATTCAAAGAAAGATTGAACCACATCCACCCCTAATTCTTCTGATGTCGGAAACGCATCCTGATCGCTTAGATAATCACCAAAAATTTCCGTCAATTCCGCAAAAATTCCCGCAGCACGATTGAGAATTTCTTCTCGATCAATAGGAGCTTTGCTAAATTCTGCCGTCAGAGGAATTCTGAGGCAGTCATAACTAGCGTAAAGCAATTTTTTGGTTTGAAGATCGATTTCTAATTCAGGATTGTAAAGAGCTTTAAATACATCTTCCATTGAATGGGCGACGGTTTTGATGGTTTCCAACCCCACATTTGCTGCACCACCTTTGAGGGTATGAGTAGCACGCATCAGTTTATTTACTCTCAGAGGGCGATCGCTTAACTCAATATCACCATCGTTAATTGCAAATAATTCCTGCTCGATAGTTTCTAGCAGTTCAGGAGCTTCTTCTAAAAAATATTGATAGGCTTGGTCGCGAATACTGGGGTCGGTAATCATCGTCTAATAATTCTCTTAAATATAAATAGTTAAGTAATAAAAAAATCCGAATTCTGAAATAGAATGTCACTACTCCAGAATTCATTAGGTTCAGAATTTCCGAGTCTTACTTGACTTTGAACTGAGACACACTAGCCTGTAAATTTTGCGCTAATTGCTCTAACTGCTCGAATGAAACAGAAATCTTACCTGAATCTTGTGAGGTTTCGTTGGCAATTTCCGCTACTTGACCCATTACCTGCGTCACCGATGCAGCTTCCTGAGTTTGAGCATTTGCAGCACTAGTAATACCTTGAACTAAGTCCTTGATTTCCGCAGTAGCAGCCACGATCTCATTCAAACTGTCACGAGTTTCGCTAACCAAGTTAGTTCCTTCTGCTACCTGAACAACACCTGCTTCCATCGCTGCTGCAACTTCCTGAGTCTCTTCCTGAATTTCTCGAACCAGTTTTTCAATTTCAGTAGTTGCCTCGGTTGACTGTAAGGATAAATTACGAACTTCGTCGGCTACTACGGCGAATCCTTTCCCATATTCTCCAGCACGAGTTGCTTCTAAGGCGGCGTTTAATGCCAGCAAGTTTGTTTGGGTAGCAAAACTACTAATGAGACTGACTACTTTCGAGATTTTTTGGGAAGAATCGCTCAGGCGTTTAACCCGTTTTCCTGCATCAGCTACGGTTTCACGAATGCTAGCGATACTGTCTACAGTATTATTCATTGCCTGATCTCCAGCCTGCACGGTTTGATTGGCTTGTTCAATCGCAATTTCTACTTTTTGGGCGTTTTCGGTAGTTACTGTGGAAGCATCAATCATTGATTGAACCCGATCTAGGGCTTCCTGTAACTCCAACAATTGTTTTTCCGACTGTAATGACAGACCTTTAATTGCCGAACTACTAGAGCCAGTGGTTTCCGTAACTTGTAACGCTGCTGCTTGAACTTGTTCGACGATACCTTTTAGGGAATCAAGAGTAGTATTGTAAGCCCCTGCAACTGTTCCGATTTCAGTTTCCGTTACCTTCGCTCTAACAGTCAAATCTCCGCTAAATGCAGGTCTAACGGTTTTTAAGATATCTAGAGCCTGTTTTTGTAATTCTTCTCTAGCAGCTTTCTCTCTTGCAACAGTTTGAGTAAGACTTTCTGACTGAATACGGAGTTGCTCATAATAGTCAGTTTGTTGAATAGCAATTCCTAATTGGTTTGCTAACTGTGCCATTTGATCGGCTTCCATTATCTGCCAGTTTCGGGTACCTGAATTTTGATAAACTCCTAACAGACCCCATAGCTTATCATCTTGGAAAATAGGAGCAATTATGTAAGCTCTGGCTTGATACTTTTCTAATGATTTGATGTAACACTCAGGAAACTTCTGGGTATAGATATCATCAACTACGGTATATTTTTTGCCTTCACTAATATATTTACCGCCTCTGGTTTTCTCCAGGTAGGTGTCCGTTTCAGTAATGTCATCAGTTGACCACTTACGGAGGATACAGCGATTATTTTGAGTGCGATCGCCACTAAGAACCTCATCCTCTGTTTGTTCCACTAATAAGGAAACCCAGCCACTAGCTACAGACTCGGCTACTACTTGACCACTCCAATCAGGATTGAATTGATAGACGACCGTGCGGTCAACTTCTAAGGCTTGACGTACTTCTTGGGTCGTAACTTTAAATACTTCGTCAATATTTTTTGCTTTGCGTATTTGTTCACCAATTTTACTATTAGTTTTTTCTAATTCTGCTTGCTTTTTCAACGTAGTCATATAGTTGATCTGTTGCATCGCAACGCCAACTTGAAGACCAAGTTGTCTTAAAGTATCTACTTCAAAGTCTTGCCAAACTCTGGCCCCAGTATTTTGATAGCAGCCAATGATGCCCCAAAGTTTTTTGCTGCCAAACATATCGCTATCAGCAATAAATATGGGTGCCAGGGCGTAAGCTCTAGCTTCCATCTGCTCTAACAGTTCAATATGACACTGTTTATGACCTTGTAAATAGATGTCTTCCACCGCAAAAGTTTCGCCATTTTTGTAACGACCACCTTTAGTATTTTGCAGAAAAGTATCTTCAATAAAGGGTATAATTTGGGTCAAATCAGACCACCCAGGGGCAGCAGAATCTGCAACGAAGTTGCCACTCCAGTCTGGATTAAAGCGATAAATAGATACGCGATCAACATCTAAGATTTTACGACCTTCATCGGTAGCAATTTGCCAAACTGCTTTTTCGTCTTTAGATAAGCGTACTTTTTCTAACACTTTGGAAAGACTTTTTTCTCTCTTAAATGCTTGCTCCATCCGTTGACTTTGGAACTCTGCATTACGTAGATAAGAAGTTTGTTGTAAAGGCTTAACAAAACGAGCTGCGTATTCTTGTAACTGTCCAACATCAGATTCTTGCCAGTTACGGGGTGCTGAGTTTTGATAAACTGCCAAGAGTCCCATAAGCTGGTTGTTGCTATGGATTGGCACAATAATATAAGCTTTTGCCTCTATCTCTTCAAATTTTTCTAAGACTGCAAGGGCTAATCCTTTGGTCTGAACATCGTTGGCTACATAGTAAGACTCGAATTCTCCACCCTTAAAGTGAAAGTCGTAATCTAACACTGAACCTGCGGGTTTCCACTTTGCTCCCATAGATTCTACTAAAACTTTCCCACTCCAATCTGGATTAAATCCAAAAACCATTGCTCGATCAATCTTCATGGAAGCGCGAATCTTATCGAGCCAGCTTTGCATCATCTGTTCGGCATTTTGGCTGATAGAAGTCAAAAAATCCTGTTCCGAAATAAGTTCAGCTTGTTTAGCTTTAAACTTCAGCTGACGAAGATTGCTAGTTTGTTCTAAAGGAAGAACAAATTTAGGTGCGTACTCCATTACAAGCTCAATCTCAGATTCTTCCCAATTACGGGTACCAGAATTTTGATATACTCCCAGCATTCCTAAAAGGCGATCGCCAGTCTTGATGGGGACTATGATATAGGCTTTAGCCTCTAGTGATTCAATTTGTTCAATAAAACACGGCGCTATATTTTTGTTGTAAATATCATTAGCAACGTATCTAGCTTGACAATTATCTGGAGTAATAAAACAATCGTTATCAAAAGAGTTAGAGGCTTTTTTCCACATAGAGTCTACTGACTCAGCAATAATTTCGCCACTACTATCAGGATTAAATCCATAGACCAAAACACGATCTGCATCTAAAAAAGCTCGAATTTGTCCTAATTTTTGCTCCATCAAATATTTAGCTTGGGAACTAATGGCAGCTAATAAATCTTTTTGAGCAAATTTTTCTGTTTGTTGCGTTTTGAATTGTGCGTCGCGGATTAGGCTGGCTTGCTGTATGGGATAGTTAACTTTAGCACTGTATTTGTGCATCAATTCAATTTCAGACTCTTGCCAATTGTGAACAGAGTGATGAAAAACGGCCAAGATCCCAAATAAGCGATCGTCAGTCTTGATCGGAATAGCAATGTATGACTTGACATTAATTGATTCAAATGAAGCAAGCAAACAACGAGGAAAACCTTGAGTATAAATATCGTTAACTACATATTGAGGCTGACAATTGTCGATATTTAAGGCCCCATCATAATCAAAGACTGAGTTTGCTTGCTCAAATTGGTCGCCAACTGATTCGCTAATTACCTCACCACTTCCATCAGGATTAAAGGCATAAACCCAAGCTCGGTCTGCATTAAAATTTTGACGTATTTCCTGTAAGGTTTGCTGAATTGAATGTCCAATTTGTGTCGTGATATCTGATTGCCCAACCGACCCTAATATAGATAGAGGAGATTGCAGAACACGAGTCAATTCCATTGTCAGCTGATAAAGCAAGTTGATTTCATCTTCCTGCCACTGTCGAGCTTCATCACATTGTTGAACTACAAGCAATCCCCAAACTTGATCGAGTGCATAAGCACTATCTGAAGATAAGCTCGAATCAAGTAAGATCGGTAATGCTAAAGAAGCCTGGATCTGAAATTTGTTAAATAGCTGTTTTTGATAAGGAGTAACTTGAGTGTCATGAGAACTGTCAACTGCAATTAAGCCTGATGCCAGAAAATCCGTAGCTTGCTGACCGCCAAAGCAATTACAAGAGAAGGCTTCATAGAGAGTTGGAGTCCATCCTGGAACCAATGCTTCTGCAATTACCTTGCCATTATTTCCGCTGTCAAAACGATAAATTAAAGCGCGATCTGCTTTTAATTCATGTTGCACAACTTTTACTAGATTATTATGAAAGCTATTTAAATCTTTAGATTTACGAACCTGCTGAATCATCTTCCAGAGGCGATCTCGTTCCTGTTTATATAAACTTTTCTTGATCTTTTGCACTAAATCTGACTTTGGACTGTTGCCATCTGTTGCCATGCTAGAAGATATTTGCTCTTGATAGGTGCTTGTTGAATCCATAATAGTTACTTGATTTCTCGATTATTTGGTACGAATAATTAATTGAAAACTACAAAATTAACTATAAAATTACTTCTTACTGAGAGTAATTAAACTCAGTCTTTAGCGAAAAGAAATTAAATATTTCTTCTGCATCAATCAGCATAATGATGTCATTATCTGAACCTGTAAAATATCCATGTAAAAACGGAAGAATATCTTCCGAAAAAATCTCTGATGATGATGATTTAAACTTGGATAAATCATGCTCTATTAAATTATCAATTCCTGAAACAACTAATCCTATTGATTGTCCCTGAACTTGAACTACCATAACTAGTAATTCCTGATTAGGGTTTTTTTCATCAAGTGGAGGAGGGTATCCTAGTAAATTTTCTAGGTCTACAATCCATAACATTTCACTTCGCCAACCATAAATTCCTAATACGCAGTAAAACATCTGTGGAACTGGCAAAATATCTTGGGGAGAAATAGTTATCACTTCAGTCACAATTTCTGCATCTAGCAACGCAATATCACCTTGCACAGCTGATTTATGGGTCTTTTCAGACTTGCCTAGCTGAAACTGCAAAAATTTACGAACTTGTTTGGAGCTAGATCGAACGTCAGGGTTACTTCCAACACTCAGGGACAAAGAATTAGCAGATGTACTTAACATTATGTTATTGAAATAATTTTAACTTGCAATTAGTTGCTGTACTTTATCAATTAATTCATCGCGGTTTACGGGTTTAGCAAGATAAGCATCTGCACCAACCACATCTCCCCACATTTTGTCAGCTTCAGTAGACTTGGAAGAACACAGGATTACGGGAATGGTTTTAGTTGTCATATCTGCTTTTAGAGTGCGGCATAATTCAAACCCGCTTTTACCTCCCATCACTACATCCAAGACAATTAAGTTAGGCTGATATTGACCTAGTTTTTCAAGAGCTTCTTCCGCGCTTTCAACATCTAGAACATTTAAGCCTGCTTGTTCAAGATAGGTAGTCGTAACTCTGCGATCAGTTAGGCTGTCATCGACCACTAAGACTTTACTCATAATTTAGGTGTTCTCCGAAACAAAAATAATAGTACTCTTAGTTAAATAGTTCCCAAAAGAAACCTCAAAATAACATTAGATTTGACAAAACTTAAAATAGACTACATTCATAAAATTCTTGTAGTTTTAAATTTATTAGGCATAGTAAAATATGCTTAGTGATTAACTTTTAATAAATATTTTTTAGTAGAAAACCAGAGATATAAGTGATGCAAGCAATTAATTAAAATTCCAAACAATGATTATAATTTAATCTTTATAAACT
>JBCDEP010000242.1:0-6091 GCA_039179675.1 Cyanobacteria bacterium P01_G01_bin.67 | reverse complement strand
CGCCGTGGGTTCAACTCTCATCTGCTCGAAAGATTTATTAGTAAGTTAGATCTTGAGCCAACTTTGATTAAATCACATCCTAACTACTCAAGTCTTTATGACTACGGAGCTATTGCCGCTTAATTTTGTCCGAACTATTGATATTTGTTTTATAGATGATTCTCTGTTACTGAAAAAGATTTAACCACTCAAGCATTTCTGCTGTTAAGTCTATTCTCCTTCTAAGCTGGGGATTTATACAAACGTGTCGAGTTTGAGCTGTGACTAAAATCCGCTCTAAATTATCAAAGGGAGATATTTGATAAGCGATCGCAAATTCACTATTGTTAATCAAACTAACATTTAAGTTAACCTGGATGCGATCTCCACAAAAGAGAGGACGTAAAAAGTCAATCTCAGCATGAACAATCGGTAATGCCGTTTTCCCCTCTGCTATTATTTGCTTTAAGCTAATTTCCGCTTTGGCTAAAGATTCTTCATAGGCTTCATGGCAGATTTCCAATCCCTTGGCAAAATAAACTACTCCTGCCCCATCTGTATCATTCAAATATATTCGCCGTAGATAATTAAAGGTCATTTTTAGCCAATAGCTTAGAATAAAGCAATTTTAGTGCTACACCTAGTAGAGGATTGGCTATACCGAAATAAAAAGTAAACAAAACAATAATTTGAATTGGTTACATGCTGCTTTCAGAGAAACCATATACGGCAAAAGCATAATAGATAATGCTCAAAACAAGCCCTACAGTAAAACTGGCTATCAAACACTTGAGTAACATTTCTCGAATGATTAAAGTCATGATTATTGTTACTAAAAACTAAAGACTAAAAAAAGCATTACGATCAATTCTAGAGGTTAAATAATCAACGTCCTAAGTTAATGTTTGAAGAACAACCTAAGGCATTACAGCAAAAGATCAAATCCTTCGCTACCGATGCGATCGCTCAGCAAAATCCCTCTGGTTGGTTTGAGCCTTTATATGCTGAGGCGCAAGGGGATACAGCGCAAGTACCTTGGGTAAAAAATCAGGCTCATCCCTATTTACAGCAGTGGTTACAAGCCTATTCCCCACAAACAGCAGGTAAATCTGCTTTAGTAATTGGTTGTGGCTTAGGAGATGATGCCGAACTTTTAGCAAGCTTAGGTTATCAAGTCACAGCTTTTGATATTTCTGCCACAGCGATCGCTTGGTGTGAAAAAAGATTTCCTGAATCCAGCGTTAACTATCTTGTAGCAGATCTATTTAACCTCGATCCTAATTGGCAGCACAAATTTGATTTTGTCTTTGAATGTCGCAATATTCAGGCGTTACCTGTTGCAGTGTGATCGCAAGTAATTAGCGCGATCGCTCCTTTGGTAGCCAAAAACGGCACACTCCTAGTTGTTACTCGTCATCGTGAGGATAACACTGTTCCCGAAGGTCCTCCCTGGACGTTATCTGATGCTGAGTTAGAGCAATTTATCGATTTGGGTTTGACTGAAGTTAGATGCGATCGGTATATAGAAGGGGAAGCAACTCAAGTTGAACAGTATCGTATTGAATACTGTCGGAATTAATCTACTCAGCAATCATTATCGGAAGATGAGGGAGAAGCTAGATTGAAGATACAGCTAGAATAATTAACACCTCGATATTTGCCTGTGTATAAAAGCGTACTAGATTTCGCTTGATTGGAATATGGGGATGAAGCTAGATTGAAGATACAGCTAGAATAACTAACACCTCTATATTTGTGCGTGTATAAAGATGTACTAAATTTTGCTTTGTATTTCAAATCTGATGCCAGATAAGTTTTACCACGATACTTTAGGATTTTGAGAGCTTGTGCTTCACTAGCTAGAAGGTTTTGCTGGTGTGCTGATAAATTGATAGAGTGTTGAAAAAAAGTGTTTTTAGCGATAGTGTTGTTATTCATAATTTTTTCTCGAACAATTTTGATTTGATAATCATCTTCGGAGAGAAATGCAAAGTCTTCTTGAACTAGAAATAAATAACAGGTTGCAAAATTCTCAGCAAATTCTCAGGTTAGAGCGTAGTTGTATCGGCGATCGCAATTGATCGAGTTAGGTTTGACTGAGGGAAAATGAGATCAGTTGAAAAAATGCCCCCTATATCCCCCAAAATTGGGGGACTTTGATTTGTCTTTCGCCAACGTTAGGTATTTTAGATGCCTATGCTTGAACAAAAAATATACATTAAACCTCATACCGAATCTGATGGTATCGTGCATTTAGATCGTGAAATCTCTACAGGTATTGTTGATCGGGATATTCAATTGACTGTATCTTATAAAGTATCTCCAGGAAAGATTGCACAACAGGATGATCTTCAAGAAATCAGCTCGATTGAAAATTTTATTGATGAAGTGACTGTGGTTGAGTTGAAAAATCTGCTTAAGACAGAAGTGATCGCCCTAAGAAAAAAATACAATCTTATTGAATTTGCCAATCAGTAAAAATAACCTGAAAGCCTTCTCTCTCGGGGATGCACACATTAATCCTACCTGTACAGTTTCAGTGATGGTTAAATAAGCCAAGCGCATCATATTATATTGTTCACCATCTAGAGAACAGGCTGTTTTTATGGTCTCATCTTGGCGCTCTAACTTTAACCAGAGGGATTCAGGATTACTAGGTAATTGAACAATTGACCAATCGGAATAATCTCGGGTGACAACTGTACTGGCATATTGTGTCCCATCGACAAATTCAACACTACACTTAAGCCAGGTGGTTTCATCTTCCCGAATCATTAATCCTGCTTGATCGTAAAGCGCGTGATATTGTCCTGTGATTTTGACTTTTGCCATAAAATTACCTGTTATGGTTTGATAGCGAAAATGTCCCGTATCTCGAATAAATCCATAGTGGGTTTTGCGCCAGAAGTCTGTCTTGAAACCAGAAGTCATTTGCAGAAAGTTATCTTGTTCTGACCAGTTGGGAGGTTCGTTATGCCATTGCATGGTCATAGATAGTAATAAGCGGCTTAGATCTTAATTATCAATGATTATCCTGACTGGTTTGTACAATTCATTGTGAATTTATCGAGCAATTTATCTTCAATGAACGAAAAAACTGAACGGGAAAAGATGCTGAATAATGAACTGTATTTGGCAACGGATCGGGAGTTGGCAACCATGCAGTTAAAAGCACAAAAGTTGCTTCATCTCTTCAATTCTTATCCTCCTGATCGCTTGAATGAGCAGAAAAAGATTATTATGAGCTTGTTTGGTGCAATTGGTAGCAATTTCACTATTAGACCACCATTTTATTGCGACTATGGCTGTCATATTTCTGCTGGAGATAATTTATATATTAATTACGACTGTACTATTCTTGACTGCAATCGAGTTCAGTTAGGCAATAATGTTTTGTTAGCGCCAAAAGTGCAAATATATACGGCGTATCATCCGACAAATCCCGAATTGAGACTCTCTGGGAAGGAATTTGCGGCATCTGTAACTATTGGGGATAATGTTTGGCTGGGTGGCGGTGTAATTGTTTGTCCTGAGGTAAATATTGGCTCCAATGTGACTATCGGCGCGGGTAGTGTGGTGACTAAAGATATTCCTGATAATGTGATTGCCGTAGGTAATCCCTGTCGAGTTATTAAAACTGTGTGATGTTACTCTTTTAAGGCTTAAAGCCCAGAGCTTAGAGCTAATAGCTAGGAGATTAAAAACAAATGAACTAATAGTGATATTTGCGCTATTTTAAAGATTGACAAGATAAATATACTTACTTTAAATGAGCTTATTTAACCTGCAAGCACCCTTTGAACCAGGGGGAGATCAGCCTGAAGCGATCGCACAATTGACGGAGTCACTACAGCAAGGGAATCGGTTTCAAACTTTATTAGGTGCCACAGGTACGGGTAAGACTTTTTCGGTAGCAAACCTGATTACTAATGTGCAGAAGCCAACTTTAGTTTTGGCGCACAATAAGACCTTGGCGGCGCAGTTATGTAATGAGCTGCGGTTATTTTTTCCTGACAATGCGGTGGAGTATTTTGTCAGTTATTACGATTATTATCAGCCAGAGGCTTATATTCCCGTTAGCGATACTTATATTGAGAAGACAGCTTCGATTAACGATGAGATTGATATGTTGCGTCACTCTGCCACGCGATCGCTATTTGAACGTAAAGATGTAATTGTAGTGGCTTCTATTAGCTGTATTTATGGTTTGGGGATGCCTAAAGAATATTTGAATGCGGCAGTACCTTTAAAGTTAGGCATGGAAGTCGATCAGCGGGAATTGTTAAGGGATTTGGTAACTGTGCAGTATTCCCGCAATGATATTGAATTGGGACGAGGGCGCTTTCGGGTTAAGGGAGACGTGTTGGAAATTGTCCCAGCATATGAAGATCGGGTAATTCGGATTGAGTTTTTTGGGGATGAGATTGAGGCTTTGCGCTATGTCGATCCTGTGACGGGAGAGATTTTGCAGAGTATGAACGGGATTAATATTTATCCTGCCCGCCACTTTGTTACGCCTCAAGAAAGATTAGAGATTGCCTGTCGGGAGATTAAAGATGAATTGGAAGCCCGTCTGATTCAACTAGAAACCGATAACAAGCTATTGGAGGCACAGCGATTAGAACAACGTTGTCGTTACGATTTAGAACTATTACAGGAAGTCGGTTATTGTAATGGGGTTGAAAACTATTCACGGCATTTAGCAGGCAGACAGCCAGGGGCACCACCAGAATGTTTAGTGGACTATTTTCCTGATGATTGGTTGTTGGTGATTGATGAGTCTCACGTTACTGTACCCCAACTGCGGGGAATGTACAATGGCGACCAGGCGCGGAAGAAAGTCTTGATTGAACATGGTTTTAGATTACCTTCTGCAGCAGATAACCGCCCCTTGAAAGCCGATGAGTTTTGGCAGAAAGTAAATCAGTGTGTCTTTGTTTCTGCCACCCCTGCCAAGTGGGAATTAGAACAATCAGAAGATCGGGTAGCCGAACAGATTATTCGTCCTACTGGGGTTATCGATCCTGAAATCTTAGTTCGTCCCACAGAAGGACAGGTTGACGATCTTTATGGGGAAATCCATGATCGCATTGCTAAAGGAGAAAGGGTTCTGGTGACGACATTAACTAAGAAGATGTCCGAAGATCTCAGCGAATATTTTGCCGAACGAGATCTTAAGGTGCAGTATTTGCATTCAGAAATTAAATCGATTGAACGGATTGAAATTTTACAGTCATTACGCCGAGGGGAAGTTGATGTCTTGATTGGGGTTAATTTACTGCGGGAAGGCTTAGATTTACCTGAAGTATCCTTGGTGGCAATTTTGGATGCAGACAAGGAGGGCTTTTTGCGCTCGGAAAGTTCTATCATTCAAACCATTGGTCGAGCGGCTCGACATGTGCAAGGACAGGCAATTTTATATGCCGACAACATGACTAAGAGTATGGCAAGGGCAATTGAAGAAACCGAAAGACGGCGTAACATACAGGTTGCTTATAACAAACGCCATAATATTACCCCTAAACCAATTATCAAAAACGAAGAGAATTCGATCCTGGCTTATTTAGATATCTCTCGTCGTTTAAATTCGGAACAGCTGGAAGAAGTCTATGAAAAATCTGATGAGTTACCCCTTGAAAAAATTCCCGAATTAATTGAACAATTAGAAGCCAAAATGAAAGACGCAGCTAAAGATTTAGAGTTTGAAGAAGCGGCAAAATATCGCGATCGCATTTTAAAACTGCGGGACAAGTTATTAGGTAGAAGTAAACGGTAGTATTTGAAAATTAATAGTGTAGCGATCGCCTTGAAGATTGATCAAGTTTATTTAAGGCGATCGCTTTTTAATCCTGATTATAAGCAACTAACAACTAATTTTTAGCAATCTAAACATTCAGGAGCAATATGCACAATTTTGGCTTCACTAGGAACACCCTGCTCGTCGATCGCAAACAGCATATAGTATCCTGGGGGAGCAATGTTGGCTGACTCAGGAGTTTCAATCGTCAGTTGATCTCCAGACTGAGTAAAGTCTAGTTCGAGAAAACGTTGTCCCATATCAAAAGAGTGAGTCACTGCACCAAAGCTAACCAGGGAAACCCGATCAATATTT
>JBCDEP010000105.1:0-22998 GCA_039179675.1 Cyanobacteria bacterium P01_G01_bin.67 | reverse complement strand
TTTGACTTTGGCAATGTCGCTTTCGTATATTTCCGCAACTACCATCATCTTGCTAGTTTGAGCAAATTCCACAACCCCGTCTTCACCGACTATTTCTCCTGGATAAGTAGTGATTTTGACGATCTGTCCATCCTTGGGTGCTTTGAGGATAGTAAGTTCTAAATCTTCTTTTGCTTGGCGTAAGCTAGCGATCGCGCGATCCACTTCTGACTGTGCTTTGATAACATCTACTTCTCTGACTTCACCAATACTATCTAAAGTAGCTTCTGCCTCTACAATTTGTTCTTGAAGAGTGTTGTTACTTTGTCGGGCGATCGCTTTTGCCCGATCTATTTCTTGTCGTAAAGTATCGAGAGTGCGATTATAACTAGCCTGAGCTTCTATAACAGCTTTTTTAGCGGTAGCTACTGCTAAACCACGGGAATCAAATTCTGATTCTGTAATTACCCCTTCTTGGAATAAATCTTGATGACGTTGGAATTCACTCTCGGCATTGGCTAATTCTGCCTTGAGGCGATCGCTTGTAGCCTGTTTTTCTAAGGTTTCGGTACGTAATTGCGCTGATAATCGGGCAATTTCTGCCTTATCTGCTGCTAGTTCGCCTTCTAGTTCGGCTTTAACTCGTTTCAGGTTAGCTGCTTGAGCGTTGATGTCTCCTTGTTTCGCTCCCGCTTTAATAATAGCTAGATCGGCTTGTGCCACCTTTATCTCCTGACGAGCTAGTTCTACGGCTGCATTGGCACGCTGATGATTATCTAATAGAGCAATTGTCTCTCCAGCTTTAACGCGATCGCCTTCTTTCACTAATAACTGAGCCACTTTCGCACCTCCCAAGTCTGGGGATGGAGCAAGCTGAATTAATCTTCCTTGAGGTTCAATTCTCCCCAATGCCGTCACTGCTCTAATTGGTTGAGGCTGAATTTCAGTTTCTTCATTAGTAGCAGTTTGATTAAAGCTATAGACAGTCGTCACGCCGAGAAATGCCAACCCAGTCATACATAAAGCAAGTATCAACTTATGATTTAAAGGTAACTTTTGCAGTCTATCCATAATTCTTGCTCCAAACTATTTACACAACCTTCTTTATTGCTTTTCTTTAATGGCGATAACAGCATGCCGATTAAGAAATCACCAAACTCTTTCATGCTGAGATCGAATTTTTGATCTCGTTCTTTGCGTTCCCAAAAACCCATAAAAGCGAAGTAGCCGATCTCTGCTTTATGTCTTGCTTCAGCCTCATCAAAGCCATAGTCTTGCAGCAGTTGATTGAGACAGTTAACCCGTTTGGTTTCAATAATACGTACTCTTTCTTGAACTGCTGGCTCTTGGTTTGCCCAAATAAAGATTGCTGTTTCGGGATCGGGCTGATTACATAATTCCCCTGCCAAAGCAAATAGTTTAACGATCCGTTCTTTGGGAGCAGCTGCTTTTTGTGATTCTTCAATCAGCCATAGGGTTTCATTTTCCCAACGCTGTAAAATTCCCTCTAACAACTCCTGGCGATTTTTGAAATGCCAATAAAAGCTACCTTTACTCACCTCCAGTTGACGAGCTAATACTTCTACTTTTACGGCAGCAACACCTTTATTTGCCATCAGCACCCACCCCGCATCGATCCAATCTGTTTTTGTTAAAGCCAATGTTTTCACCATACGTTAGCGTATGTTTTTAGTTTAGATAAAAAATAATTGACTGTCAATACGGTAGCGTATGTTTTTTTGGCGATCGCTCTCAACTTGCTGTCGTACTAGCTTCTCAGGTATTTTTTGATTCTTCCCAAGTAACCAAATTACGTTTCACCCAGTCCATTCCCACCTCATTGTTTAGCTTAATTTTTTGGGGTGCATCAGGATAAATCTTCGTCAAGATATCAGCATCTTGTTCTACAACAACTTTACTTAACCCTAAAAATTGATTTTTTAAAAGTTTTGCGAAGGGATTACTAGCTTCTCCAAACAGCAAAATATAGGTGCGAGTTTTAGTGGCGGACTCGGGAACAAAAAGATGACACTGGGCTATCTGACCAAAAGGACTAGCACCATGAAAAATAACCAGAGAGGGAAAATAATTTTCTAAGTGAGCTTTAATTACTTCAGGAAGTAAAAACTGATTCGGTTGCCTGAGTTTTTGCCAGAATGATTTTGGCGCGGTTGGGGTATTAAAAAATGCCTCGGAATGATAGCCATTATCAATAAACTGTTCAAACCTGACCTCGGTAATTTCAAATAAGTCGCGATGGGTTCCATTTTGATGATTGTAATCGTGCATGATCAAGAGCATTGATCGCAGATCTGTCTCTACAGTCGTATCAGCAGTGGCACCAATAAACTCATAGTCTTGGGCAATTTTCTCTAAGACATCAGGAATTGGTATCTTGGGTTCAAACTCACCATAAGACCAGATGAAATCATCTTTAATTATCAACTGGAGTGATTCTAATTGAGGTAATGTCTTGCGGTCTGTACCAGGTAAAACAGTGCAGCCTGCTGCATCAAACTCTAAAGCATGAAACGGACAAACTATCTTACTCGAACCATCTTCTTCAGTCTGGCACCAACCTTCTGATAACATGGCACCCATGTGAGGACAAATATTGGATAAGCCATGCACCTTTCCCACTCGATCTTTCCAAATGACATAATCTTTGCCGTAAAGCGAGATTTGTTGGGGCTGATTTACTTTGAGCATTGATTTGTGTGCCAATAACCAGGGCGCACCTTCTAACATTGACATCTTAAAATTCCTCAATCAATCAATTTTTGGGTACAAGAATCTGCTGCGACAGGTAAGATATGAAATGTCGCAAGTTTATATTTATTACGATTAGAAATAAATTTCTGGCGCGATACCAGCTTTGATATTTTTAAATATATGACCTTTTATTCGCATTTGTCAAATTAGCGCGTACATGTAGGTCGCTCATCAACATGAAATCCCAAAATAGTCCACTACGTCGTCAACCTCAACAAAAACGGGGTCAGGCTAGAGTCGAACAAATATTGGATGCCGCAGCCATCGTCTTTAATGAAGTTGGTTTTGAGGCTGCTACTACTCATGCGATCGCTTCGAGAGCAAATACAGCAGTGGGTTCGCTCTATCAATTTTTTCCCGATAAGCTAGCAATATTTAATGCTTTAGAATTACGTCATGTTGAGCGTGTATATGATATTTGGGAGCAGTTATTTCGCCCTGAAATTGTTCGCATGCCATTTGATGATTTTATTCACACCATCATAATTCAATTTAAAAAACTATTTGAACAGCCTACTTCACGCATTATTTTCATCCAGTTTTTTACTGCGCCAACTATTTTTAAAAATATTGATCATGGCTTTACCCAGGAAATGATTACATTGAAGACAAAGCTATTACAAAAACGCAATCCAGCTTTAACAGATCAACGCTGTCAATTACTAGGAGAAATTTGTACACATGGCATCAATACCTTGATTTTATTAGCTTTACGCAGTGATGAAGCCCATAGTCAAGAAATTTTTGCCGAAATTGAAGTTCTCTTAAAAGCCTATTTAAAACCAGATCTGGGTGACGAAATAGTTAATCATAAATCGGGTTCTTCAGCTCAATCAATAACTCAAAAATATCAGCTTAATCATCGTCAAAGTCTAATTTTAGAATACATCTCTAACTACTCAGAAATTACTATCAAAAACTGTGAGGCGATGTTTCCTGATGTTTCCCGAAGAACCCTGCAAAGAGATCTTAAGCTTTTGAGCGAGAAAAAATTATTACTCTTCAAAGGAAAAACGGATCAACGCTTTTACTATTTTGCTCTAAAGCAAAAAACTTGCGACAACTAATGACAAAAGACTCAAGATACAGGTTTGCGATGAGTATAATCTTTGTTCCATATACCTTTGATCATCATCGAAATTACCTGAGATAAACCTAATTTTTGGATCATAGTTACTATGCTTAAAGTTTGATTGAACTCGTAAGTGTAACGAATTCCAGGTGGAGAAGAACGTTCGCAGCATATTAAGAGAAGATCCTTAGGGTTTATTGTATTTAGTAACTCCCAAATCAAAATTCCCTCAGTTTCCGTGAACATTAATGAATATTGAAACACCTCTTCTAATTCTCGTTCTGCATCAGCGACAATTTTGTTGGCTTCCATAGCAAAGCTACCACCCATTGCATAGTCTGGTTGCGCTTGAGCAATGGCATCAGCTTTCTTTGTTTGTAGGTGGTTCAACATCTGAGAGATTAATTCATCTCTTTCTTTATCTTCTAAACTATCAGCACTGGGATAATTTGAAGTTGCCAATAATTCCTCTAATGATAATTTAGACCACTCATTTCTAACATTGACTACTTTTCCAATTGCATTTTGTAGCAAAGAAGTGGGAATAAGACCAAAAGTTGCGAACATGTCCTTGACAAATTCATAATTATTAAGCTGTTCCAGGTCGCATTCCACATATTTAATTTGAGGAAACATCTTTTTGTACTCTTCGCCACGAAGATAAGTCTCTTTTACATACCATTGGCAAAGATCCCAAGGACTCGCATCATGATCAGGCTGACTCAGATTACGTCGGGAATTTGGACTTAGGAGCCAAGTTCTAGTCCACTCAGAAATACCTGGAACATCACGAACACGAATTAAACTGTACGCAGTCTTATCAATGTCTCTTTTCAGAATAATTACTCCAATTTCTGACTGGCTAATATAGGCATCAGGAAGTAAATATCCCCAACCTTTGATAAAGGAATGATTTGTTTCACAGTAAATTTTACTGCCGTTCTTACTTTTCTTGTTGATCTCTCTTATTTTTAAGGGCATTAATTTCTGTAACTCACCTTCATCCCCATTATTATATTTTCGCATTGGGGAACCATTCATTATGGGAACTCCTTCGTGGATGCTAACAGTGTTTTCTGCCTTAGATAGCAACTCTGTCAAATAGTCTGAGCCGCTACGTCCAGAATTAATACAAAAAATATACTTTATACTCATTAGATAGTTCCCTACCGCCAAAAAAATTGTGTCGACTTGATAACAGACTGACTAATCAATTTAGACAATAGTAAATTTATAAAATATTTCTTTATGAAAACTATGCCTATATTTTTTGTTAGGCTGTTTAAGCCAAAACTGGTTTACCTGTAGCTACTGCTTGTTCGATAATATCGGCAGCTCGACTCGCGCCACCTCCTTGCTTAATCGCTTCTTGTAGCCTTAAGGCATTTTTTTTGTAACCATCTTCAGTTAACACCTGTTTAATCGCTTGCTGTAAATTTTCAGTATTCAATTTCTTGAGTGGAATCATCTCGCCTACTCCTGACCAAGCAATCCGAGAAGCTATTCCTGGTTGATCGTTAGCAATGGGAATGGCGACCATCGGCACACCATAAGTTAAGCATTCCAAAGTAGTATTCATCCCACCATGAGTAATAGTTAAAGCCACTTGGGGCAATAATTGTAGTTGAGGAGCATAACTTACGATCAGAGGATTTCCAGGGAGGTTTTGCAAAGACTCGGGAATATCGGCACCTCCCATAGTAATTACTAGTTGAGCATCCAATTCTGCACAAGCTGAAGTAATTGTAGTAAATATTTCCGTTAGACGATTTTGCAAAGTTCCCATTGAGGCATAAATCAGCGGTTGCCCAGTTAATTTTTCCCAAGGAAAAGCAACGGGTTCACGATTAGCTTCAGAATGAAAGGGGCTAGTGAAATGAAAATATGGTGGTAGATTTTGGCGCGGAAATTCAAATTCTTGGGGTTGATGAGTAATTTGTGCTAGTGCTGAATAGGCATCATTCACGGTAGAGTGCAAAGGTAAATTTCTTGCTTGACGATACTCCCCAATTGTTTCGCTAATAGGTTTAGTGACGCGACTAAGTAACTTGTAACCCAATTTATTACGCAAACGACTTTGCCATGTTGAACTATATTCCCAGGCAGTGTTGAAAGGAGGAACTTCAGGATCTCTATTGAGTACGACAGCACTACAGATAGTGATAAAGGGAATGCCCATAAACTCTGCTACCGATCCTCCTTCTCTCAGAGTTTGGTCAACTAATAGTGCTTCTATGCCCTGATCTCGAATGATTTGGGGAGCATCTCTCAAAAGAATAGTTGCCGTATCTTTGATTAAATTTATAGTGAATTTTAATGCCGCTAAACCATTGAGTTGCCCCAGTTCAATAAAACGTTCTTTGAGTTTTCCTAAAGGAAATAGATCTGCTCCAATTACTTGAGCTTCAAACCCTGCTGCTAAGATTTTTTGTTGACCATCGATAATCGTAATGAAGCTAAGACGATGACCCCGTTGCTTTAATTCTTGCGCTAACGGAAAAAAAGTATTGAGGTGTCCTGATTCAGCAGGACAGATAATGCCAAAATGTGTCATATATTTTACTCAACTACTGTCAACGTGAATGAGAAAAAATCAAAGACAAGAATTGGCTAGTTTCTCTCAAAAAACTTTTTCTCTCAATTAAGAAAACCTTACCAGTCTTTTCTGCAAAAATTTTGTTCTTGAAGAGAATCATCAGTTCGTTTAACGACTTAGAAAAACTATCCCTCCAGCCCCTACTATCTTAATCTCCAAGTGAGCCATCAAATATAACTGTTTAAACAAGCTTGATACTAATTGATAAGCTAATGTGTATTTAAATTACACATTATTGAGTTAGTAAGAAAACAGTCTCCTCGCCGTCTCTCCGTTAGCCAAAGCGGTTAAATTAAATTATAGTTTGTAGCACGGGAATATCCTCTAGTTGTTTAGTTGATGATGTAGATTCTATTGCTAGGGGGAACAATAGCAATATTGCAAGTATCCAGAATTAGTCATGAATTTGTTGACTTGTTGAATTTGCACTACACAATTTTTCGTCCCTCATCTCCACCCCCCCCCCGAAGACTTATGGATTATATTTCAAAAAATAAATCTTCAGAACCAATTAATCGCACTGTAGGTAGGCAATTTCAGGCAATTCCGATCGCGTCTGTAATTAGTCTGATTCTCATGGGGGGAATTGGTTGGCGTTTGAGCCATCTCCAATTAGTTCAGGGGGAAATTAATCAGCAAAAAGCAGCCAATAATCGGATTCGGATTGTCCCCAAACCTCCAGTAAGAGGCAACGTTTTTGATCGCCACGGAAGACTATTAGCTAGTAACCGACAGTCTTATTCGGCTTATCTCTGGCCTAAGAGCCAAAAAGAGGTAAATTGGCAAAAAAATCGGAATATGATCGCCAAAATACTAGAAATAACTCCAGAAAGTTTGCAAAAAAAGGTTGAAGAAGCAGGCTACAACTACCCTAGTTTAATTCCGATCGCCCGTAACTTGACCCCCGAACAAATTACGGCTTTAGAGGAGTATCAGGCTCAACTAGAAGGAATCGAAATTGATATTGGCAAAGTAAGATACTATCCTCAAGGTCAACTAGCTGCTCATATTTTGGGTTACACAGGAGAATTAAATCCCCAGGAATTAGCGCACAAAAAAAATCAAGGCTATCGACTTGGTGATGTGATGGGCAAAATGGGTATCGAATCTGCTTATGAAGCTCAACTAAGGGGAGAATGGGGAGGCTTAAAGCTAGGGGTTAACGGCGCTGGCAGTATTATTAGCCTCTTGGGTGAAGAGCCAGCGGCAATGGGAAATAACCTGACCTTAACTATTGATGCTGAGCTACAGCAAGCAGCGGAAACAGCCTTGGGTAGCAGCAGAGGCGCCATCGTCGCTTTAGATCCTAGTAATGGTGAAGTGTTGGCTATGGCTAGTTATCCTAGCTTTGACCCTAATATTTTTTCCTCTCAGATTACACCTCAGGTATGGCAAGAACTTCAATCCCACGGCAATCCTTTTCTTAATCTGGCTTTGAGAGCGTTTCCTCCAGCTTCAACTTTCAAAATTGTTACTGCCACAGCAGGATTAGAATCTAGCAAGTATCCCCCCAATACGGTATTAGGCACATATCCTTATCTATCGGTAGGTGGCACTAGATTTGGTGAATGGAACAAAAGAGGCTTTGGCAGAATGGGTTATGTCTCAGCTATGGCTTGGAGTAGCAATACTTTCTTTGGTCAAATTGGTCGTGGAGTTGGGGGATCAGAGCTAATTAAATGGGCAAGATTATATGGTTTTGGCAAGCCAACAGGCATTAAATTACAGGGAGAAATCGGCGGGTTAATTGCCGATGATGACTGGAAACGTCGCAATTTTCGTAACTGGGGTTGGACTACAGGTGATACGGTAAATATGTCTATTGGTCAAGGTTTTACTAGCGCAACTCCATTACAAATAGCAGTTATGTTTAGCGCGATCGCTAATGATGGTTATCGGATACAACCTCATTTGGTAAAAAGCGATGATGCCGCAAATAAAAAAGTGAGCTTGAATCTCAAGCCGACTACTATCTCCACCATTCAACAGGGGTTAAGAGCGGTAGTTAATGGCGGTACGGGAGGAAGGTTAAATTCTCCTGATATTCCTTCAGGCGCAGGGAAAAGCGGTACAGCAGAAGCTCCTCCAGGAGAGTCCCACACCTGGTTTGGGGCATATGCACCCTACGAACAGCCAGAAATTGTGGTGGTAGCCTTTGCGGAACATTCTGGTGGTGGCGGAGGCTCTGTTGCCGCTCCTTTGGTAAGACAGGTCATGGAAACCTATTTTAAAGCCAAGAAATAGGTCGATATTTTTAATACAAACCACGACAGTCAACTATCATAATAAAAAACTATTTCTCTAAACCTTTAAAAACAACATCAAGCAACTGATCGACAAATTGGTCAGTTAGTGGCTGATGTTTTAGTAGTAAACGATAAAAGAGTGGACTATACAAAGCATCGATCGCAACTTCTACATCCAAGCCTTCTTGTAATTCTCCTCGCTCTAACCCCCTCTGAAAAATACGTTTTGCATCTTCTCTTCTGGGAAGTAACCAATTTTCTCGAAATGCCGCGATTAACTCTTCATTTGCTTGTCCGCAGCCAATTACACTAGCTAAAACTTCTCCCCTAGGACTATTCATCAGCTTGACGACTTTGCGGATCTGTTTTCTAAAGTCTTCTCTTACCGATCCCTGATCGGGAAAAGTAATCTCTGGATTAACACCTTCTAAAAAAGCATCCATCGCTAATGCTGCTTTAGTCTTCCAACGTCGATAAATTGTTGGCTTGCCTACTTCCGCCTTTGCCGCAACTCCTTCGATTGTTAAATCCATAAACCCTACTTCAATCAACATTTCATAGGCAGCCTTGAGTATTTTGGCTCTTGTTTCAGGCGATCTTGGTCTTCCCCTCCCATTGCTCGAACTTTTTTTGGTTTTAGATATTGACATTTTGATTTTGCTTCTGATATATTAATTACGTAGCGTAACGTTAATAAAAAATCTAATCTTCATTATGTCACATGACTACCTATCGTCAAAGGCAAATTTTCAATAAATCACCTTCAGCAAATAAATGTCCCCCTCGACATAAGTTGTTTTTACTAACTTGGCTGGCAATTTACCCGCTAATTACGATTATTCTCTATTTTTTCGGCAAATATTTAAGTTTATTGCCTCTAATGATTCGCACATTAGTTTTAACAGGAGTTTTAGTTTATCTCATGACTTACTGGGTAATGCCGATGTTAATCAAATTATTTCGTCCGTGGCTTAAATAAAGCAAACACAAGAAAAATAAAAAGATCCTAGGAGGAACTTTGTCCCATGAAAAACTCTAAACCAACATTTACTACAGCAGCACTTTCTGCATTATTGGTACTAGGTATTCAACATTCTGATTTTGGTTCAGCTAAAGTCAATCCAGCTGTTGTTAACTCTTCAGGACAAGCTAATGAAGTAAAATCTTTTGCGATCAGAGTTGATAATTATGAAGAGACAATGCAGTGGTATCGAGAAAATTTGAATGCCACCGTGGAAGGGGAATGGAGCGTACCCAGCAATCCTGATGCTAAGCTTGCATATCTCAATGTTTATGGATTTCGAGTCAAGGTTCTAAGTAATGTCAAGTTGTCAACCAACCACTCTCAGGTCAATGATTTTGGTAAATATCAGATAACCACTACGGGCTTGAATAAAGCGATCACTTTACAAGTTAACAATCTCAATGCGGTAATCAATGACTTAAAAAAACAAGGCGTCACCGCCTCGATTAAAGCTGCCAATCAGCCTACTATAGGTAAAAAAGCGGCTTGGGTTAAAGACAACAACGGTAACTTAATTAAATTATCCCAATCCATTGAAATATAGCTAGCTTTTTTTACTCAAATAATTTACTAATCGTAACGTAAAACATATAAAACACTTAAAATCATGAACACAACAAAAACATTTTCTCCAACATTTGCGATCGCACAAGATTTAGTAGTCAACCGTCTGGGTTATGGTGCCATGCGTCTTTCAGGACAACCAGGCAACTTCGGTCCATATCCCGACTGGTCAGGTGGAAAACAGCTTTTACAACGCGCTGTAGAACTAGGAGTTAACTTTGTCGATACTGCCGAAGCCTATGGTGCGGGATTTAACGAAGAACTAATTGCGGATGCTTTACATCCCTATTCCCAGGATTTGATAATTACTACTAAAGGAGGCATCAACAAACCAGCACCAGACAAAATACTAGCCGATGCTTCCCCAGAATTTCTGAGAAAAGGCTTAGAAGGGAGTTTACAAAGGCTAAAACTAGAACAAATCAACCTCTATCAATTACATCGTCCCGATCCCAAAGTTCCCTTCGCTGAGTCGATAGGTACCTTAAAAGAATTGCGAGATGAAGGTAAGATACGCCATCTGGGAATTTCTAACGTCACCCTAGAACAAATTGAGGAAGCCCGCCAGATAGTACCAATTGTCTCAGTACAAAACAGATTTAGTTTCAGCGATCGTACAAATCAAGATATTTTAGATTACTGTACCCGTCATAATATTGCATTTATCCCCTATGGTTCTTTAGGCGCACATCCTTTAAGACAAGGCGCACCATTAGCCAATGATGCGGGAATCTTAGGCGATATTGCTCGGAAAAAGAGCGTTAAACCCAACCAAATCGCTTTAGCTTGGTTATTACACTACGCACCAAACATTATTTTGATTCCTGGTACAACTACCATCCCTCATTTAGAGGAAAACATTGCTGCTAGTTCGATACAGCTAACTGAAGCGGAAATGAATTCTTTAAATCAAAGATTGAGTAACTACTAATAATTTTAAAAGGAGAAAAATATGAATAATGCCTTTGATTATATGAGTATCGACCATTAAATGATTTGCGTGCCGAATTACGATGAAACTATTCAGTAGAGTTGGTTTTGTTAAAGACAATAACGGCAACATTATCGAGTTTGCAGAAAGTCTCAAAGGAAATAAATAGCCATCAATCATACAATTCGTATTTATTAAAGAAAAATGAATACAGCAACACAATCTCAATCAGAAATAGATAAATCTACAATTCAACAACTAACCGCACAATGGATCGATGTCTGGAGTCCTCAAGATGAAGCGTTTACAGGCAAAGGCTTAGAAAACATCTTTGCTACGGGAGACAACGAAATCTTAGTATTCGACAATTTCAATAACGGCGTAGTTGTCTTGCATAGCCTCCAAGAATATCTCGATACTTGGATTCCTATAATGCAGAACTTCAGCTATTGGAAAATTCAGCTTGAAGATAACTTAAACATCTTAATAGATGGAAATTTAGCAGTAACTACCTTTTCCTGGATTGGTGGCGGAAAAACCCCAGACGGACAAGAAGTACAAGCTAGACAGTATGGTACTCATACTTGGAAACGCCTTGATGGTGAATGGAAATTGGTAGGGGAACATTTAACTGCTGCATGAATAAAGTTTCAATAAAACATCTATAAAAAAAAACACAATGAATACAAGACAAGACGGTAAAGTTTGGTTGATTACTGGTAGTTCTACAGGATTTGGACGCATTTTAGCCGAAACAGTTTTGAAAAAAGGCGATCGCGTCATTGCTACCGCCAGAAAACCAGAACAACTAGCCGATTTAATTACTCAATATCCCGAAACAGCTTTCGCAGTGAGTTTAGATGTTACCAATAAAGCAGAAATTCAAACAGCAATAGAACAGGCGATCGCAAAATTTGGACGGATTGATGTCTTGGTAAATAATGCTGGTTATGGCTTAATCGGTGCTTTAGAAGAAGTCAGCGACACACAAATTCAACGTAATTTTAATACCAATCTATTCGGTGCGATCAATGTTATGAGAGCCGTATTACCAATAATGCGATCGCAACAAAGCGGACACATCATTAATATGTCGGCGATCGCAGGATTTAGTAACGAACTGGGTTTTTCGATTTATGGCGGTGCTAAATTTGCCCTGGAAGGAGTATCGGAAGCCCTACAAGGAGAAGTTGCTCCTTTAGGCATCAAAGTAACTATCGTTGAGCCTGGACCTTTCCGTACTGATTTTATTGGACGCTCTCTTGATCGCGCCAGCGAACAAATGGATGCTTATCAAGACTCTGTGGGTAAGTTTCTCAATTTTCTCAACAATATTGAAGGGAAACAACCCGGCGATCCGCAAAAAGCTGCGGAGGCAATTATTAAGGTTGTTAACTCTGAAAATCCACCTTTAAGACTTGTTTTGGGCAAATACGCTTATAGTAAGTTTCGTAAAAAATTAGAGTCTTTAACAGCAGAATTAGACGCTTGGGAGGAAATAGCAGCAAACACCGATTTTGAAAATTAAGTACGGAAAATCATTAACACCATCAGGAGAACAACAAAAATTATGAACTTACAAAATACAAAAGTTTGGTTTATTACTGGCAGTTCCACAGGCTTTGGTCGCATCCTGACTCAACAGCTTTTGTCAAGAGGTGAAACAGTTGTAGCGACTGCAAGGAAACCAGAACAATTAGAAGATCTAGTGACAACTTACCCAGATCGAGTTTTAGCTGTTCGATTAGATGTTACTAAACCTCAAGAGGTCAGAGAAGCTGTAAATAAAGCGATTAAAACTTTTGGACGCATTGATGTTTTGATTAACAATGCAGGATACGGCATGATGGGGGCAGTTGAAGAAGTTACAGATGCTGAAGTTCGCCAGCAATACGAAACCAATGTTTTTGGTGCATTAGATGTAATGCGAGCGATATTGCCCCATATGAGACAACAACGTAGCGGACACATTCTCAATTTATCCTCTGTTGGTGGCGTTGTATCTTTCCCTGGTGCAGGAATTTACTGTAGTACCAAATTTGCTTTAGAAGCCCTAAGCGAAGCAATGGCGAAAGAAGTCGCACCATTGGGAATTAGAGTAAAGTTAGTTGAACCTGGCGCATTTCGGACAGATTTCAACGGGAGATCGCTTGTAACTACAGATAATCTGATTGATGATTATGATGAAGCAATTGGTGGTTTTCGCGAATGGGTAAAAGATGTAGATGGCAAACAACCAGGAAATCCTCTCAAAGCTGCGGAAGTAATGATTCGGAGTGTAGAAGCAGATAACTCTTCTCTACGTTTGCCTCTAGGTGCGGATGCCATAAGTGCAATTGAAACTAAGTTAGAGTCAGTCAAGAAAGATGTTGATACAGTCAGAGAAATTGCCCTAAATACTGCTTATGAAGGTGTAGTTGTCGGTGCGATTGGGGGTTAAACCGAAATTTTGTAGGGTGCACGATTTCAGTTAGCCTTACTAACTCAAATCAATTCGATAATAAAGGTAATAAATAATCGTGGAACAAGAACGACAGAAAGAGCAAAAAATCCTCAAAAATTTAACCAGGCAGTGGATCGAAGGTTGGAAAACATCCTCATCTCAACCATTTACTATCGATCCAGTTTCTCACTTATATAAGCATGATGATCGCTTATCTTCCTATGATTTTGGCGGTACGACTGAAGGAGTCTTGGGATGGCAACAATTCGTCGCAACCTATACCCAATTTATGGGATTGACAGAAAGCTGGACATTAACTCTTACCAATGAAATCCGAGTTGAACTACGCAACAATTTTGCTTGGACAACGGCATCACTCTACGGCAAGGGCGGGATGAAAGACGGACAGAAGGTTGAATTTCCTGGTCGTGTCACCCTTATTTGGGAACAGACAGAAGACGGTTGGTTAATTGTTCACGAACATGGTTCTAGCCCAGTCAGGAACTATTAAGTAATTATCTGTAGAAAAAATATAACTAAAGTAGTAATTATGACTAAGATCGAATTAACCCATAACACTGCGATCGCTAATCAGATCAAACTTCATTATGTTCGAGCAGGGACAGGAGAACAAGCGATCGTTTTACTACACGGTTCGCCCAAAACTTGGTATGAATGGCGGCTCATCATACCTACATTGGCTCAAAAATATACTGTAATAGCTCCAGACTTAAGGGGTTTTGGGGATTCTGATAAACCAACATCAGGATACGACAAAAAAACAGTTGCCGAGGATATTCATCAATTAGTACAGCAGTTAGGATTTTCGAGTATTTATCTCGTTGGTCATGATATTGGTTCTACAGTAGCCTATGCTTACGCTAGTCTCTATCCTCATGAAGTTGAAAAGCTAGTATTTTTAGATGTACCACCGTTGGGGATTGGTTCCCCAGAATGGGCTCCCAATCTCTGGCATATGCAATTTCACATGACCCCAAACCTACCAGAAGCTCTTTTAGCAGGAAAAATTCGCACCTATTTAGAATGGTTCTATGGTGATGGTTGGATGCACGGCACGCCAAAGCCGTTAACTATTAGCGAAGCAGATCTGGATGAATATGTCAGAACTTATAACCAGCCTGGAGCGATCGCTAGTTGGTTAGCCCATTACCGAGCTTTTCCCCAAGATATAGAGGATAATTCTGAGTTCGTTAAAACCAAGCTAACTATGCCTATTTTAACCATTGGTGGAGAACAAACATTAGGAGATTGGGCGTACAAAGTAATGAGTGTTGCAGCAGAATCCGTTCAAGGTGTGTTGGTAAAAAATTGTGGTCACTGGATTCCAGAGGAACGTCCAGACGAGTTGCTACAATATCTAACTACGTTTTTTGAATCAGTATAAAAGATGTGGAAATAGCTGGATTTACAGTATTTTAAAAAGCGAATCAATCACACTGAAATTCTGATGCCCCTAAAATCCCCAACAATCGCCAAAAATGAACGACAAAGATTGATTGAATTATTGATTAAACAACTTCAACAATGCTCTGATTTAAAAACCAAGCAATGGTTTGACAATTATCTTAAAGGAGCGATCAAATACCGAGGTGTAAAAACCCCAAAAGTTGCAAGACTCTTAAAAGAGTGGCGTTTAGCAAATAAGCTTGATATTTATACTCCCCAGCAACAACTCATACTTTGTTCTGATTTAATCGCTAGCTCTTTTGCAGAAGATAAATTTGCAGGAATAATTTATCTTCAGAAATTTTTGATCGCTGAAATTGACTACCAAATCTTATTAAGTAAATTTAATTCACTCTTCAAACAAGGTTGTTTCTTTGATTGGTCAACAACAGATTGGTTTTGTATTAGGGTCTTAGATCCTATTATTACCAACAATGGCATAAATGCTGCTGAAACTGTAGCAAAATGGAGATATTCATCAAATTTTTGGCAACGCCGAGCTTCTATTGTCTCATTTAGGCATGCCAGTATAAATCAAGATTACCATCCCTTGATTGAAACAATTATTAGCGATCTGGTTAAAGAAGACAAGCGTTTTATCCAAACAGGAATTGGGTGGGTGTTGGCTGATATGTCAAAGAATTATCCCATTCAAGTAGAAGCTTTATTTCGGAAATATCTTCATCAGCTCGACAAAGAAGTTATAGATCGGCATTCTAAACATCTCCCGTGTCATAGAGAATTAAAACAACAAAAAAGAAAATTGAAATGATGTCCTTGAACTAGAATTTTTTTCCCTCACCCTTGACAGAGAGAGTTTTTTTTATATAAAATAATTACGTAGCGTAACGTTAACTAAATAAATTGCAAATTAATCGTAGGAACATCAGTTATGAATATTCAACAGCCCAAAATCTTAGTTCTCGGTGCAACAGGTAAAGTCGGCGGAACAGTAGTACAATTACTGGCTGAATCTGGAGATGTGAAAGTAATTGCGGGAGTTCGTTCGCCTGAAAAAGCCCAGTATCTTACAGAACAAGGAGTTGAAGTTCGCCATCTAGATTTAGATAAACAAGAAACTCTCCAACCTGCTTTAGAAGGAATAGACCGCGCTTTACTTTTAACTGGTTATACCGTTGATATGCTCAAACAGAGTAAAGCTTTTCTCGATACAGCCAAAGAAACAGGGGTACAACACATCGTCCATATCGGCGCATCTGGGGCACCAACCAACGAAGTCGCTCATTGGAATTGGCATCAATTTATTGAAAAATATATCGAAGCATTGGGATTCAGCTTTACTCATTTACGACCCGAAGCCTTTATGCAGAATATTACTGGACCAGGATATCGCTGGTTGGAGGGAAACAAAATTCTCAACTATGCAGGTAGCGATCCTTGGAGTTGGATTGATTGTAACGATCTGGCATTAGTAGTAGCAACAACATTAAGAGAAGCCCAAAAGTATGCTGGTCAAACGATTCAATTAGGATATGACGGCAAAACTTTTGCTGAAATTGCTCAAACTTTAACCGAAGTTATTGGCAAGCCTTTCTATGTTGAAGATCGTCCAAGAGAAGAGTTTCTGGATAATGCCCTTAAGGCTGGTGCTGACCCTGCTTATATGAATTGTGTCTACAACCAGTTCCAACTAAACGTTGAAGGTAAAATTCCTGATGCTGGTAAAGCATTTGATAACTTTGAAGCGATTACAGGCAGAAAACCAATGACCTGGCGAGAATTTATTATTAAACACCGCGAAGAATTAACGTACTAATCAGGACTTTGAAAACAAGATCGAAAGAGGTAAATCATCATGAACAACAAAACAGCATTAGTTACGGGCAGTAATCGTGGAATTGGATATGCGATCGCTCAAGGTTTATTAGCTAAAGGATATCGAGTAATTATTACCGCACGTTCCTTAGAAAAAGCTCAACAAGCTGCTCAGAAACTAGGGAAAAATGTTATTCCAGTTGAATTAGATATAAGTAATGACATTTCTATCGAATCCGCAGTAGCAGTCCTAAAACAAAGTATGGATCGCTTGGATGTATTAATTAATAATGCTGGTATCTATCCCGATAGTAAAGTTAATATTCTTACCGTCGAGCGCGAAGTTTTAAATTCAGGATTAAATACCAATACCTTTGGCACGATTAAAATGGTACAGACGTTTTTAGCACTACTGGAAAAGTCTGAAGATGCCAGAGTAATTAATATTTCTAGCGGTATGGGTGCATTACATGGCTTGACGACTACCGCACCCAGTTACTGTCTCTCGAAACTAGCATTAAATGGCGCGACCCTCATGTTGGCACAGTCTTTAAGTTCTAGAGGAATTGCTGTCAATTCCATGTGTCCTGGTTGGGTACAAACCGATATGGGTGGCACATCAGCACCCAGAACTCCCGAACAAGGAGCAGATACCGTAGTTTGGTTAGCAACAGAAGCTTCTCACAATAAAACTGGTAAGTTCTGGCGCGATCGCACTGAAATTTCTTATTAGAAATTACTAACAACATAAGGAGAATAAATTATGACTTCATTACAGGGAAAAGTAGCAGTAGTAACGGGCGCGACTTCGGGAATTGTTAAAGCTAGTGCGATCGCTTTAGCTAACGCAGGGGCGAAAGTAGTGCTATCGGGAAGAAGAATTGAAATAGGTAGAGCGATCTAAAGCATTTTTTTAGCTCAAATAATAACGCAACGTTAAGTATTTAAAATAATTGAGGAAATAATCATGACTAGCAAACCAAATATTTTAGTTCTTGGTGCTACGGGGAAAGTTGGTGGGGAAGTAGTAAATCAGCTTGTAGATAATCAAGATATCAACATAATTGCTGCTACTCGCTCTACTGATAAAGCCCAGGCTTTCAAACATAAAGGCATTGATAGCGTAATTTTAGATTTAGATAAGCCCGATACGATCACACCTGCGCTTGAAAATATAGACAGAGCATTACTATTAACTGGCTATACCGTTGATATGCTTAGACAGAGTAAGCGGTTTCTCGATACTGCCAAACAGACAGGAGTAAAACATATCGTTCACATTGGCGCATCTACCGCACCCACCAATGAAGTAGCGCATTGGGGTTGGCATCAATTCATTGAGGCATATATTGAAAAGCTAGATTTTAGCTATACTCATTTACGCCCCGAAGCTTTTATGCAAAACTTGTTTAGCTTTGGCTGGCTTAATGATGGCGTAATTACCAATTTTATTGGCAACGCTCGATGGAGTTGGATTGATTGTTCTGATTTGGCTGCGGTGGTGGTGCAAACTTTATTGCATCCTGAGAAATATGCAGGTCAAACCATACCGCTAGGCTACGATGCGAAGACAATGGATGAAGTGGCGCAAATACTTACAGAAATTGTCGAACAGCCTTTTAAAACAGAAGTTCATTCGACCAAAGAGTTTTTGAATAATGCTCTACAAGAAGGAGTAGATGCTATTAACTCAAATGCCTATATGAACTGTATTTATACTCAGCTTGAGTTAAACGTTGCCGACAAAATTCCCGAAGCCGATCACACTTTTGATAATTTTGAGGCAATAGTAGGACGTAAGCCCAATACCTGGAAAGATTTTGCGATTAATTATCGCGAACAATTAGCTTACTAAACACTATCTAGCAAAAAGAAATTAGACGCCTGGAGAACAAGGATAGCGAATGACAATCATAACTATCGAAGAGAAAAACGATCGCATCAATATTTTAGAATGAGACATGATTATGAATCCCTATCCTAGAACCATTAACCATATTGGCTTAACTGTAACAGATTTAGATAAAGCGATCGCTTGGTATCAAGAAATACTCGGCTACAGATTGATTCTCGGACCATTAGACCTCGTTCCTGACGATACTTATTTTGGACATATGGCAAGAGATATTTTAGGAACGAATACTCTTTGGTAAAGGCATTAGTTTCCCAAGTACCTCCCATGTACAACAGTGCATCCAAAGCAGAATTACCAACCGCCTGACTTACGACTTCGATGCCTAGATGAGTACTGATATCAGCTGCGACCCAATTACCAAAATTAGCAGGAGAACGAGAAACGGTAATTAGCTCCTTAGTATGAGGCATGATGTGTTCGCTAACAGCAGCACCCACTCCGCGACTAGCACCAACCACTAGAATTTTTTTAAATTTCTGATTCAATTCTTGGATACCTCGAAGATAAAAAAATGAACAACCAAAAAAATAAAATAGCATTAGTTACGGGTGGAAATCGCGGAATTGGTTATGCGATCGCCCAAGGACTATTAAACTCAAACTTTCGGGTGATTATTGGTTCTAGAACTCTCGAAAAAGGGCAAGCAGCAGTTGAAAAACTCAATTCACCTTTAGTTAGTGCGGTAGAACTTGATATTGCTACAGATGAAAGTATTAACAAATCATTTGCTGAGTTACAGGACAAAATAGATCGCCTTGAAGAAAGTGGAAAACTGTGGCGCGATCGCGAAATGATTGCCTACGACTAATCCCACTGAAATTTCTTATTAAGATAAATTTTTCCGAAATCTCATGAGTAAAAAAAACCAAAAAAAGCCAGCAGATTTGTTTGCTGGCGATTATCGTTCAATTTATAGCTAATGAACTCTCGACTAAATTACACAGCTTGAGGTTGAGGTTGAGGTTGGGGTTTGAACTGGAAGAGAGAATAAACGACATTGCGGCGAATATCAATCATCATTTCCAAGAACATTTCGTATCCTTCTTGTTTATATTCAATTAAAGGATCTTTTTGTCCGTATCCCCGTAACCCAATCGACTCTCGTAGAGCGTCCATTGCCTGGAGGTGTTCCCGCCAGAGGGTATCAATCTGCTGCAAAATAAAGAATCTTTCTGCTTGGCGCATTAATCCAGGCTGCATACTATCAATCTGATGTTCTTTAATGTCGTATGCTTTCCGCACTTCTTCACAGAGAAAGTTTTTCATCTCATTGACTGTCATGTCTTCAAGATGCTCGGGTTCCACATCCTCCAAGAGATAGATAAACTCTTTTGCTTTATCCACCATTTTGTCTAGCTTCCACTCTTCAGGAGGTAATTCAGGATTAACGTAGGCATCAACGATTTCTCCCATTGTTTTCTCAGCATACTGAATCACCTGTTCCTTGAGGTCTAACCCTTCTAGTACGCGACGACGTTCAGCATAAATAGCCCGACGCTGGTTGTTCATTACCTCGTCATACTCAAATACCTGCTTACGGGTATCGTAGTAGAAAGTCTCAACTTTCTTTTGCGCCCCTTCTAGAGAGTTAGTAAGCATCTTCGATTCGATGGGCATATCGTCTTCGACGCGCATCATATTCATTAATTTTTCAACGCGATCGCCGCCAAAGATTCGCAAGAGATTATCCTGCAAACTAAGGAAAAATCTAGTTGAACCAGGGTCACCCTGTCTTCCTGCACGACCTCTCAGTTGGTTGTCAACACGACGAGACTCATGACGCTCAGTCCCAATGACATGCAGACCACCATTATTAATTACCTCATCATGCTCTGCTTCGGTAAATTTCTCGTACTCTTTACGCACTACTTTGTAGGCTTCCCGTAGTTTTTGCAGCACAGGATCGTCTACAGGAGCATTTTCAGCAGCCACCGCAATTTTTTCTTCTGCTTCTAGTTCGGGTAGACTTTGTTCTCCATACTGCTGTACTGCAAACTTAACTGTTTCCTTGAGTAAATTCTCTGCTTCGGCAGATAATTCAGTGGGAAAGATTTGAGGAGATGCTTTCCAGGTTTTAAC
The DNA here is from genome assembly GCA_039179675.1 of Cyanobacteria bacterium P01_G01_bin.67. GTDB lineage: Bacteria > Cyanobacteriota > Cyanobacteriia > Cyanobacteriales > Xenococcaceae > Waterburya. Next base: position 2,134 of record JBCDEP010000105.1, on the reverse strand, counting down.
TTTTTTGCTACCATTGCCATTAGCCGCAAATCCTTTAGACGCATCCTTGCCCATCTTGATTCCTGGAACATTTGCCATCAGGCTATCATCTTCAGGAATAACTATCTTCGGCATCAAGTATTCTCTAACCTTCAACCTCGACATATAGTCAGCATTCCCGCCCAGGATGATATCGGTACCTCGACCAGCCATATTAGTGGCAATAGTTACCGCAGTTTTCCGACCAGCCTGTGCTACGATTTCTGATTCCCGCTCTACATTTTCAGGTTTAGCATTAAGCAGATTATGTTCAATCCCTTTTTGCTGTAGCAGCTGAGAAATCAACTCAGATTTTTCCACACTAGTAGTACCAACTAGCACAGGACGACCTCTTTCATGCATGTTAGCAGTGTCTTCAGCTACTGCTTGCCATTTACCAATCTCTTTCTTATATACCACATCAGCTAAGTCTGCCCGTTTCGGAGGAAGATTAGTAGGAATGATTGTTACCTGTAGGTTATAAACTTTCTCAAACTCAGTTTCTTCGGTTTTTGCTGTTCCCGTCATCCCTGCCAAAGTGGGATAAAGTAAAAAGAAGTTTTGATAAGTAATACTAGCCAGAGTTTGGGTTTCTTTCTGAATTGGTACCCCCTCTTTCGCCTCAATCGCCTGGTGCAAACCATCACTCCAGCGTCTTCCTGCTAAAACCCTTCCCGTAAATTCATCGACGATCACAATCTCGTCGTTACGCACCATATAGTTAACATCTTTGGTAAATAGCTCTTTTGCTTTGATCGCATTGGAAATGTAGTGTGCCCAAGGATTTTCAGAGTCGAATAAATCCGTTACTCCCAGAATCTCTTCTGCATGGGCATAACCTTCATCGGTCATGAGGACATTGCGGGCTTTCTCATCAACTTCGTAATCGCCAACTCCCTCTTCGCCATTTACATCTTCGTCATAATCTTCTTCTTGCTTAACTAGCTGCGCTGCTATTTGTGCCGCCTGAAGATACTTTTCAGTCGGACGCTCTACCTGTCCTGAAATAATTAGCGGAGTTCTGGCTTCATCAATCAGTACTGAGTCAACTTCGTCGATTACGCAGTAGCTAAAGGGACGCTGTACTACTTCTTCCATCGAGACAGCCATATTGTCTCTTAGATAGTCAAAGCCTAATTCGCTGTTGGTGGTATAAGTAATGTCACAGGCATAATTTTTCCTTCTTTCTCCAGGACTCATTCCCGACTGAATTAGTCCCACACTCAAACCTAAGAAGCGATGAACCTGTCCCATCCATTCAGCATCTCGCCTTGCCAGGTAATCGTTGACCGTAACGACATGAACGCCTTTTCCTGTTAAACCATTGAGATATGCAGGAAGAGTACAAACTAGGGTTTTTCCTTCCCCAGTCTTCATCTCCGCAATTTGCCCTTTATGTAATACTATGCCTCCAAGTAGCTGTACGTCATAGTGACGCATTCCCAATACACGAATTGCTGCTTCTCTAACTACAGCGAAAGCTTCAGGCAGAATATCATCGAGGATTTCTTTAATTTCCTCATCATTTTTGGCTTGAGCAAGCTGTTCGCGAAATTCTGCCGTTTTTGCTTTAAGCTCATCATCAGATAAATCTTTAATGTCTTCTTCAATCAGGTTGATTTCTGCTACCAAAGGTTGAAATTTTTTTAATTTACGTGCATTGGGGTCGCCCAACAATCTTTTCAGCATAGTAATTTTTATGAATAATCCAATTTCTTAATTGATCTGATACTTGCTTTCTAATCTTTGATTGTCTAGTTAGACAGCAATATTTAATAACTTGTAATAATTCTACCATTTGCCCTCTGCTCAAAAATTTAGGGATCTCTACCCATGGAACAGTCAACAGTCAACAGTCAACAGTCAACAGTCAACAAAGTATAGTCTGTATATTAATTTGATTACGACGGGGTGATAAGAACAAAAAAAATTACATGTTGTTCATTAAATAAAATTGAGTGAATTATGGAGTTAGAAACTCTAATTCGTCAGCAAAAGCAGATTAGGGTGATTGGATTTGATGATGCTCCATTTGAGCGAGGTCAAACAGAGAAGGTAAATCTAGCAGGAATTGTTTGTGCCAACACTCGTTTTGAAGGGATGGTATGGGGCGCTG
>JBCDEP010000083.1:0-25985 GCA_039179675.1 Cyanobacteria bacterium P01_G01_bin.67 | reverse complement strand
CGTCCACCAGTCTTCCTGGTGCTTTTAGCGCAGTGGACCCACTTCGACTCCATCCCGAACTCGATTGTGAAACGCTGTGGCGGCGAAGATACTTGGGGGGTTGCCCCCCGGGAAAATAGCTCAGTGCCAGGTTCCTTTTTTTGTAATTTATAAACATTCCCCTTTACGTGGAAAAAATCTCATCCTCATCTTTGATTAAAGGGTGGGTTTTTTTTATAAATGGGCTCCATCGCCTTAAGTTTGATCTACATCAACCGTAAAAATAATATTTATCCTTGGCATTATTCGTTTATGCACCGATAATTATCTTGAAGGCTAAATTTAAGAACACAAACTTTAATTGTCTCTCTAAGCTATTTTTTGTCTAGATATTCTAGGTTCACTAATTGAAATTATGCACACTGCTTTAGCTAAAATCCTTGTCGTGGATGATGATCCAGCAATTCGTAATTTAATATTTCGGTTTCTCAGCCAAAAAAATTATATGCTTGAATCTGCTGTTGATGGACAAAGTGCACTAAAGGCTTTTGAGCAATTTAATCCTGACCTAGTAATACTGGATGTTAACCTGCCAGATGCGTTAGGTTATAATCTATGTGAGGAAATGCAGCAGCATACTGATGTATTCATCCTTATGTTGACGAGCAGATCTGATGCTGCGGATAAGAAAGAAGGTTTTATGAAGGGAGCGGATGACTATCTAACCAAGCCATTCGATCTTCAAGAATTAGAATACAGAGTAAAAGCGATTTTGAAACGGCAGAGAATAGTTACAACATCAGAGAAGCAACCTCTGATATTCAGCAACATGCTCATAGATCCTGTTCGCCGAGAAGTAAAAATCAATGATAAGCTAATTTTGCTGACAGCTCTGGAATTTGATTTATTACATTTTCTTGCTACCCGTCCAGGAAGAGTTTGGCGAAGAGATGAGTTAATTCAAAATGTTTGGGATTATGACTATGTTGGAGATCAAAGAGTGGTAGATGTTCACATTGGTCAAATTCGGAAAAAAATAGAGATTGATTCCGCCGAACCGTGTTTTATTCAAACTGTAAGAGGCGTTGGATATAAATTTGAAGTTGACGCAATTGCTGAAACAAACTAATTAAGAACTAAAGTTTATCAATAAAAAATATTGCTTAATTTCGAAGTTGTTATTTTATAATATTGGATACTGCTGCTTTTATTGCTTTTTTTTGTTCAGCATCATAACCCCAGCGCTCCAAGAAGGCTTGGTATTTTCCATTTCCTCTATTAATAGTGTTACGAAGTTTTTCTAGCTCTTGTTGAAGTTGGCTAGAATTTACCTTTTGAATTAAATCTCTGGTGCGTCGAACAACTCTTTTAGAATTCTCAGCATTGTTTAAATTATTACTACGAGTGTGATGTACTACCATTGCTAGTGACATAGCAAAATTTTGGACTAGAAGTTTGCTCGATAGGTTAATAGAAATGTTTAATCCATCAATTATTCCTTGTGACGGATTATCTGCTATAAATAGATCGCTAGTTAAGTACGTAGCAAAAAAACCTCTAGCTCTGCTTTTCGTGTTTAACAAAGATGAAACCGCTTGTTTAATTTCATCTTCAGTTAATTCATCAGCATTTATTTTCTTTATTAAAATTTCTGTAGCTGAAATAGCATGCGTAAATAGTGATGATTCTGCTTCAGGCTGGTTAGTCATAAATTATAAAATAAGTAAATTTGCAGTAGTAAGCAGTAATTTATTATGCAAGTTGAATATTATTTGAAATTGAGTTGATTATTTAGAATATTCATTTAATTAAAAGCTAACTATTACTAGAAATTATAATCACATCTTATTATCGAGAAATAGGCTTTGGGAAAGTTTATTCTTGTATTAAGATTAGCTATATTTGTCGGAGTTATTGAAATCTGGAGAGTAGTTATACTAACTCTAGCCTTCAAATATTTATTTGATTTTATAACACAATTATTATCAACAAGTATTGGAGTTGCTGAGGCTCACTAACATAAAGGAAAGGAAATGTAAATAAATCTCAAACCTGCTACCTTGATTGGGATAGGTATCTTCTTTACGGATTTACTAGGAGCAGAACTGATAAATAAAGATTTGTGGCTCAATTATCTTCAATCTGTAAACTAACATGATTTTGTTTAAATAATTCGACCCAGCGGAAAACTATTATTAATAGCTGCCTAACTAGTTAAGACTTAAAAACCGCTCCAAGGCTTCGGTCATAGATGGTGGCCATCGACGTATATTTTCGAGCCAATCGAGATCTTGATAGCGGTTGTCTAAACCAATTGCTGCCACCCAGTTACTTTCAGCCTCACCCTGCTTTCCCTCAACCCAGAGAACAGCAGCCAGTGCCGCGCGCATATCAGAATACATGGGATACTTTCGGACTAAATTTCGCATGTTACGAAGGGCTTCAGAACGATCGCCGATCTGATATTGGATCAGGGAAGCATTTCCTCTAGCCAGGGGAAAAGTAGGAGCAAGATCAGCAGCTAGTTGATAATCTTCTAAAGCTTCTATCCATTTTTTTTGTCCTGCTTTCGCATTCCCTCGGTTGTTTAAGGCTACTGGGTCTTGAGGATTAATTTGTAGAACGTGATTATAATCAGCGATCGCCTTATCCCACAATTTTTTTCCTTCATAAGCAATGCCACGATTTAGATAGGCGTCAGGATATTCAGGAGCAATTTCAATGGAACGATCAAAGTCAGCAATTGCTTCTGCTAGCTTATATTGACCAATACGGACATTCCCACGATTGCTCCAAACCGCTGGATTATTCGGGAAGTTTTCGACCAAGGTTGTCCAATAGGTTTCTGCTTTGGCAAAATCACCTCTCTCTGAGGCACGAAATGCTTTTTTGGCAATTTTTTCTCCCTGAACAATTTCTAATGTGGTTGATTCGGGAAGCTCTTCGGCGAGCGCCTGATCTAAAAGGTGTATTCCTCCCCATATTTGCACCAAGCAGAACAACAACAAGCTTATTAGCCAACGGTTCATTGTAGATAGTTTCAATTATTTTAGGTCTTTATAATTTAAGATATATTAACTGTAGCGTGATACACAACTTGTTGATGGTGTTACAAGGTTTGTATATTACCGATCAAAAAATAGAATTGATTGCTTAAGTTATTTCAGCAAGTGACTTATATTGATTCTGGCTATATTTAAGTTTTGTGGAAAAAAAGCGTGAATGTAGTGACAAAACATTGAAAGTATGCGATATACGAACAACAGAAATAAAGAAAATGAGAGCGAAATGGTTTTCTAAACTATGCAAGTACGATTTTTTAGTAGGGTGTCATTATTTATAATCATGTTAGTGTTACCACAGCTTGTGACCTCAACTTCAACTTCTCAATCTTGGCTTTGCTCATCTGTATTAGCAGCCGACACCAAATCCCTGGGGGAGCGTGGAGAGAGTGGTGATTCTGGAAATAAAGGCGGTAACGGACGTGATAGTGATAATTTAACGGTATTTGCCGATGGCGCGCCCATGACTCTAGATTTGACTGGGGGCAATGGTGCTGTAGGAGAAACGGGAAAGCAAGGAGAGGACGCTAACTGTGAACAACCAACAGAGTCTGTAGGTAAAAATTTACGTGGTGCAGATGGAGGAAATGGAGGGGATGGAGGAGATGGAGGAAATGGAGGAAATGGTGGCTCATTGACGGTCTACACTACTAATAAGGAACATCTCAAACAAATATATGTTATTGCTGCTGGAGGAGAAGGTGGTGTACCTGGAACGGCAGGAGTAGGAGGTAATGGTTGTGAATGCGACCGCCCCTACTGGAATGAAGAAACTTGCTTTGGTGAACCTGGTAGCTCTAACTATAACTGCACTACCGAAGAGTTCCAGTGTGCCGATGGTTATACAGGAAAAAAAGGTCGCTCAGGGAGAAAAGGTAGGGATGGCAAAATGGGAACTCTGACCTTGATTAATTTGGATAAATCTTTGTCTCCAGATTTCCCAGAAGTTACTGCTCCGATAAGTGAGCTAAAAGGGAGAGGGTTTACTTTATCCAGAAATATCTGGCGGAATAGTGAAAATGCCTCTGCTTTATTTGCCCCAGGCTCCATTATTGCTAATAAGTTTAAAGAGCTGGTTGCTCGTTATGAGCATTCAGTACTGATAGTTTGGGATGCTCCCCAACCGCTAGAAAATTTTAAAGATCAACAAATTACCTTGAGCCTTAAAGGGAAAAATGATGCCAATATATTTTTACCTGATGACATCTGGTTAGAAACTAAAAAGGTTAAACGAGACAACCTTACTGAGTTGTTTGTGTTTAATGCTGTTCGTACTGAAGATGTCGCCGATTTGAAAATAGATGGCTTGTTTGGTCAAGGTTCAGACTTAAAGCTAGATATATTAGATAAGGCAGAAAAGTCTAATCTAATTGCTACTGACTTCTTGATTAAGTATCGCGTTGGTGAACCAGCAGAGGATAAGGGTTTTTTAGGTTTGGGTAATAATACTGATTACAAGATTAAGTATGAAGGCTCAATTCCTCCTGAAGCGATCGCTCAAGATGGCAATTTATTTACTCTAAAATTAGGTCAGCTACCTATTCCCTCTGAATATCTTCAGCCTGGATTAAAAGTCGAAGTTGAGGTAGTGGCGAAACGCTCATTAGGAGAAAATTCTCAGGTGAAAAAACTGTCTACTCGCACAGCAATTGATAAACCTGATACTCAGTCCTAAAGCTAAAGCTATTGGCTCAGAAATTTTCTGGGTGAGAAATGGTTTGAATCACGACTTCAATTGCACTCTTAACAGTAGCATCTTTATTATTGATAACTATAGTCTCAGCTGTAGTGCGTTGAGCCACGACGGCACATACACAAGCAGCAGTAAAACCATATACTCCAGCCATTTTAAATAAAGTGCCGACTTCCATTTCGTAGTTTAAAATATTTAGCTGACGATAAGTTTCCGTAATTCCTACTAACCAGGATTGAAGATAGGAATTAGCCGATGATTTAGTTCTTTCTTGTCCTTCGTAAAACGTATCGACTGAAGCTGTAATGCCTAAATGAAAAGGAATCTCTAATTTACGAGCTGTCTTAGCTAAAGCCACTGTCAAAAATGGATCAGCGATCGCCGGATATTCTACTGGAGCAATATCTAAAGCTGCTCCTTGGCGACATAAGCTTCCTTGAGATATAACTAGTTCTCCTACTGGAATATAAGGTTGAATTGAACCACAAGTACCAATCCTGATAAACCGTTTAATACCAACTTGTACCAGTTCATTTACTACGATACTTAAAGAAGATGCACCCATGCCGCTAGTAGCTACTAATATAGGTTTACCGTTTGCTAGATTGCCCAGATAGCTGTTGAGTCCCCGATATTCTGACAAAGTTATGACATTTTGTAAATAAGTTTGAGCGATATATTGCGATCGCTCTGGCTCTCCAGATAATAGGACTGTTTGGGGTAGATTAGCTCCAAGATCTGACTGGCTAAAACCAATATGGTAAAGTTTCATCTTTAAGATACTGCTGTGGGCTTAATAATATTAGGGTTATAAAATATGTGTCAAACTCGCGCATTCCCTTGCCCAGAACACGGAGCTGGGCTTGCCCAGATTCTTTACCTGGGTAAACGCCTGTCCGCAGTGCGGGGTCACTCGTCAGGTTAGCACCAATTCATTGATCGCCAATTATTATTGACTGATACTTTACGATGGTAACTCTTGAGAAATTTTCCGAAATTGTCACTAACTGTAAAAAAAGCATTGTGGGGAAACATTTACCAAATGCTTTGTATGTTCATAGCGAAGCTCTGTCTCATTTAGATCCTATTCTGAGAGACTATGAATACCAGGCAAGAAAATTAGTAGATAATCTTGACCGTGCTACTATCGTCAAGTTTGCTACAGATCAACCAAAAATTTCCTATTTATACTATCCTGATTTTGATCGAGATCCTCACCCTCAACTACATCAAAGCATTGTCGTAGATCTAGCCTTAGCACAAGTTTCAGTTAGGCAATACCACAATTCTCATAACCCACCGATTCTACATCGTAAAGAAACTTTTGTGAGTACAGATTATCCGCTATATGATGTTTTTGCCGAACTAACTCAAGAAGAAGTTGCTCTGGGTTTATTAGACAATTCTCGTCATATTGGTACTTTACAGGAGTGGACACGTTTATTATTACAGCAGGGAATATCTCTAATCGGTCATCATGTTGCTTGTCCTATTGATTCTCCAGTTGCCGACAAAAAAACTATCTTGATTGAGAGACATAAAGCGGCTTTAAAACGTACTGAATTATCTCGTCCTGTCAAAATTGCCTTAGAGGCTGGTTTATTTAAGCCAGGAACCACTTTTTTTGATTACGGTAGTGGCTACGGAGAAGATATTCGGCAGATTAAAAATCTCGGTTATGAAAGCTCTGGCTGGGACCCATACTATTGCCCCCAGGCAAACCTTGAAGCCGCGGATATCGTTAATCTGGGCTACATTATCAATGTCATTGAAGATATAGCAGAGCGGAGACAAGCTCTAATTAAAGCTTGGGAATTAACGCGTAAAACTCTAATTGTCTCAGCACAGGTTTTAGTTGATGATCGTCGCCGTGGTCTTGTCGCTTATGGAGATGGTATTGTAACTAATCGCAATACATTTCAGAAATACTATGAGCAAGAAGAATTAAAGTTATATATTAATCAGGTTTTAGATGTCGAGTCGATTCCTGCTGGTTTAGGCATCTATATTATTTTTCGCGATGCAGCTGAGGCTGAGTTTTTTCGAGCTTCTCGGCTATATTCTCATCTTAGTACACCTAAAATACAAGCTAAAGTTAGAAATTTTGATGATTATCGAGAATTATTAACTCCTCTCATGGATTTTTATACTAAGAGAGGAAGATTGCCAGTAAAAGGGGAGTTACCTTCTGAATCAGCTATTAAAGCCGAATTTAGAAGCTATCAAAGGGCTTTTAAATTGGTTTTGCAGGCGACAAATCGTCAAGAATGGGATGCAATTGCCGAAAAACGTCGCCAAGATCTGTTAGTTTATCTAGCTTTAGGTAAATTTAGTGGTCGTCCCACTATTAGAAAATTAGCTCCTGAAATTAAAGCCGACGTGAAGGAATTGTTTGGTAGCTATAAACAAGCTTGTACGATTGCCGATCTGCTGCTGATTCATGTAGGAGATATGGACAAGATTGCTAATCTTTGTCGAGCCAGCGAAATTGGCAAACAGCTCAATAATGCGATCGCCGTACATGTTAGTGCCTTAGAAAAGTTACCTCCCCTGCTGCGACTTTACGAAGGCTGTGCTAGTCGCAATTTCTATCGTTTGGAAAACGCTAATATTATCAAGCTTTACTACAATAAGCCTAAAATAACTTATTTAGTCTATCCAGAATTCGATACTCAGGCTCATCCAGCTTTGAAAGCAACGATGGAAGTGGATCTACACAATTTATCTGTTACCTATCACGACATCTCTGATGAGACTAATCCGCTAATTCTACATCAAAAAGATGCTTTGGTTGCTCCTGATTATCCTAGCTACAAAAAGTTTGTCCGTTTAACCAAAAAAGAACAAAAGTCAGGACTGCTAGTCAACAGAGATGCTATTCGTCGTCTTCACGGTTGGTTGCGCTGTCTTAGAGAACATGAAGTGACAATTGAGGGACATAAATTGAGCAATAAATAAAATAATTAGCGGCTACCATTTAGAAGACTTAGCGATAAAAGCTTCTGCTTCTTTTCGGCATAAAGGTTTAGCAAAAAAGAAGCCTTGTCCATATTCGCATTGGAGTAATTTGAGTTGAGCTAGTTGAGATGTAGTTTCAATACCTTCGGCAATCACGTCCATATTTAACATATGTGCCAGGGTAATAATTGCTTTAACTATAGCTGAATTTTCTCCATCTGCCTGCATTTGGCTGACAAAAGAACGGTCAATTTTGATTGTATCCACAGGAAAACGATGTAAATAGCTTAAAGAAGAATATCCTGTGCCAAAGTCATCAATACTGAATTGAATTTCCTGTTTTCTCAGGTGAAGAATAATTTCTGTAACTGTTTCCAAATTATCAATCAAGACGCTTTCGGTAATTTCTAGTTTGAGAAACTTTCCTGCTAAATTAGTTTCTGTCAATGCCCTCTCAATCTCTTCAATCAGCTGTGGCTCGCGAAATTGTTGAGCCGAAAGATTAACGCTCATTTTAATCCCGGGATGCTCAGGATATTTTAACTGCCAATTCCGTGCCGTTTTACAAGCTTCTTTAAGTAACCAATTACCCAAAGGGACAATTAAACCAGTTTCTTCACATACAGGAATAAATTCTGCTGGACCAATTGAACCTTTAGTCGGATGATTCCAGCGAGCCAACGCCTCAAACCCTGATAAAGTACCCAAAGGTAGAGAGGTAATTGGCTGATAATAAACTTCAAATTCCTCTCTTTCTAATGCTCGACGTAGATCCGTTTCTAACTCTAGTCTTTGCACAGCGCGATCGCGCAGAGAACAATCAAATACTTCGTATCTTGCTCTTCCATGTTCTTTAGCACTATACATGGTTAGGTCTGCATCCCTGAGAATATCTTCTGGCTTTTCGTATCCCTGAGAAGAGAGAGCAATACCAATGCTAGCTGTGGTAAATAACTCATAACCTTGAATATTAAAGGGAAATGTCAAAGTTTGATAAATACTTTCAGCAACCAAAATAGCTTGAGACTTGCTAGAAATATCTTCCAACAAAATTGTAAATTCATCTCCACCCAGACGAGCTACGGTATCAGTCGGCGCGATCGAGTTTTCTAAACGACGTGCTATTTCAATGAGTAATTTATCGCCAATTAAATGACCGACACTATCGTTGACGACTTTAAAACGATCTAAATCTAAAAATAAGACGGCAAACAAATAGCCATCTTGCCGTTGATTTCTTTTGAGCTGTTGTTCCAAACGATCCATAAATAAGGCTCGATTTGGCAATCCTGTCAGGGAATCATGAAGGGCGTCGTGAAGCAACTGCTGCTCCATGTGTTTTCGTTCAGTAATATCAACAATTTGATTGTTAAAATGCAGTGGCTTATTTGTAGTGTCACGCACCACTACAACTTTGAGTAAGGTATCTACGGTGCGACCATTTTTGGCAATGAAGCGTTTCTCAATTTGAAAATTTGACTCTTCACTATTGATCAATATTTGCTCCAAATTGTGATGAGTTTCCCAGTCGTCAGGATGACTAATTTCAGTAAACGATAGCTCTAGTAATTCTGCTTGTGAATAGCCTAAAGCATTGCATAAGGCATAATTTACTCTGGTAAATTTACCTTTTAAAGTGCTAATCGCCATCCCTATGGGAGCCATCTCAAAAGTAAGACGAAACTGCTCTTCGCTTTTTCTTAGGGCTTCTTCTGCTTCTCGGCGCTTAGTAATATCCTCAGCAATTCCCACAAAGCGGTTAACCTTTCCCATCACATCCCTGACAGGAAAGGCTCTTACTCGTACCCAACAGATAGATTGGTCTGGGCGTAAAATGCGATACTCTTCTTCAAAATCGTCTCCTGTTCTGAATTGAGTCTCAATCGTAGCGATCGCTTTGAAGGAATCTTCTGGATGGATAGCAAATAGCCAAGACTGAGGATCTTCATATAAACTTTGGCAACTGCGTCCCCAGACCTTTTCGTAGGTGGGGCTGATATAGAGTATTTCGTCTGTTTTGGCTGAAATTACAAAAAATACTTCTCGAACATTTTCCGCGATTTGCCGAAAGCGCTCTTCCCTCTCGGTTAATTCCTTAAATTCTGTTCTTAATCTCTGATTTTCGGTGAGAACTTCTTCGACTCGGTTTAAGAGAGAATTCTGCTGTTGCAAAATTCCTGACATTTCCTGCTCAGACATTCAAAATTGGCTATAGTTGCGGAAATTACTTTCTTATAGTGCCCAAATTCTTATTAAGAGTAACATTGGCAAGTTCCCGATCATTGTTTGCTGATTATTGCTCTTTAATAATCAACCCAAGTTTTAATTACTTTGCCCGTAATCTTCTGGTTATACCAAGGTGTATTAGCAGCAGGGGATTTGAGACTATCTCGATTGGCAATCCATTTCTGCTCTGGATCAAATAAGACCAGATCGGCGGCTTGTCCAGGAGCGATCGCTCTCAATGGCTGCTGTATGCATTGGCGAGGGCGGCTACTGAGAGCCCGCCACAATTGCAATGGTGAGCATCTGCCACTAACCACCAGATTTTGCCATAACAGCGGCAAAGCTAACTCTAAACCCACAACTCCAGGAGGGGCTAAAGCAAATGCCATGGTTTTTTCTTCGTAAGTATAGGCTTGATGATCGATGGCGATCGCGTCAATAATTCCTTGTCTAACACCATCAATCAAAGCCGTCTGGGCTAGCTGATCTCCTAGGGGTGGTTCAAGACGCAAATCAGGATCATAGCTACTGACGCTGCTACTATTCCAGAGTAAATGCATCCAAGTTGTACTGGCAGTTATGGGAACTCCTCTAGTTTTGGCATCGGCAATTAACTCCACACCTCTAGTAGTAGAAACCCGCATAATATGAACTGGCGTGGCAATTTCTGCCACCAGCTCTATGACCGCAGCAATGATAGCTGCCTCAGAGAAATCAGGATTCCCTGACATTCCATAGCGGAGAGCAATCTCTCCTTCGCGAACGACTCCTCCTGCTGCCAATTCGTTTTGATTGAGAGCGATCGCCAGCGTCTTTTGCCAAGTCTGGATATATTCTAAGATTTGTCTCAAATCATTAAGACTGGCTAAATTGTGATGACTAGCAAAGCCAGCAACTTCTGATTCGATCTCCCCCAATTCAGTCATCTGCTGCTGTGAAGAATGATAAGCCGAACCCCAAAAATGTAGCTGCGGCAAATTAATATTGCTGTCCAAATTTAAGAATTTACTTTTGTGCCGAATAGCAGCCAGCACTTCCGCATTATCAATTGCAGGAACAGTATCAGGTAAAATTCCTACTTGAGTAAAACCTCCTGCTGCCGCCGCCTGAGATAGTTCGCCCAAAGTTTCTCTAGTCTCATTTCCTGGGTCGCTACTGTGACTGTAAAGATCTACCAACCCCGTGCCTAAAATTAAGCCTGATTGATTAAAAATTTTGGCTTGTGCAGGATAATCGGTGATTTTATCGGCGATCGCGTCAATTCTGCCATCGATAATCAAGACATCAGCAAGCTGATCCAATTCTTGCACTGGGTCAATAATTCTTACTTGTTGCAGCAGTTCCATTCTCTTTAAATTTTCTTGGCTAATACCTGTTGACATTGTGTACTGCAAATAATCATAATAATAGTTTGTGTAAACTTTAGCTTTCAAATAAACTCTTGGCTAATGTTATCGTGATCGGAGCCCAATGGGGTGACGAAGGAAAAGGAAAAATAACCGATCTACTTAGTCGCTCGGCGGATGTCGTCGTACGCTCTCAAGGTGGAGTTAATGCAGGGCATACGGTTGTTGTATCTGGACAAACTTTCAAATTACACTTGATTCCTTCAGGGATTTTATATCCCAATACGGAATGTATTATTGGTTCTGGAACAGTAATTGATCCTCAAGTGTTGATCGAAGAAATAGAGCAGCTCAAAGCTTTAGGGGTGACAGTAGATAATCTACATATATCTCAAACAGCTCATATTACTATGCCTTATCATCGCAAGATCGATCAGGCAGCGGAAGAAAGTAGAGGAGAATATAAAATTGGTACTACGGGCAGGGGGATCGGTCCTACCTATGCCGACAAATCTGAGCGAACTGGTATTCGGGTTTTAGATCTAATGAATCCAGATCAGTTGCAGAAGCAGCTTGGTTGGACAATTAATTATAAAAACGTAATTTTAGAAAAGCTGTATAATTTACCGCCTTTAGACTCCAAAAAAGTAATTGAAGAGTATCTAAAATACGCCGAGTTCTTAAAACCCTTTGTAATCGACAGTTCTCTAGAAATTTATGAAGCTGTAAGAAAGAAAAAAAATATTCTGTTTGAGGGGGCGCAAGGAACTCTACTGGATCTAGATCATGGTACCTATCCCTATGTTACTTCTTCCAATCCAATTGCAGGGGGAGCTTGCGTTGGCGCAGGAGTTGGTCCTACCACTATAGACCGAGTAATTGGAGTAGCCAAAGCTTATACTACTCGTGTTGGGGAGGGTCCTTTTCCCACTGAGCTTAACGATGATGTTGGTCAGTTATTAGGGGACTTGGGAGCAGAATTTGGGACGACTACAGGTCGTCGCCGTCGTTGTGGCTGGTTCGATGCCGTGATTGGTCGCTATGCAGTACGGATTAATGGTTTAGATTGCTTGGCAGTCACGAAATTAGACGTTCTAGATGAGTTAGCAGAAATTAAAGTCTGTGTGGCTTATGAAATTGATGGTGAAATTTGTAACCACTTTCCGACTAACGCTAGCCAATTTGCTAATTGTAAGCCAGTATATAAAACTCTCCCTGGCTGGCAGCAAACGACTTCAGACTCCCGCTCTTTAGCGGATTTACCCCAGAAAGCTTTGAATTATCTTAAGTATCTGGCTGAGCTAATGAAAGTTCCTATTGCCATAGTTTCTGTCGGACCAAGTCGCGATCAGACAATCATTGTTGAAGATCCGATCCACGGACCTAAAAGAGCATTACTGGATGCTGATGGAACTCCCGTAGAATAAACCTTGGCTTTAAAGGACAAAGTCATTGAAAGCCAAATTGCAATTTATTGTCTCAGTTAGTTGAAATTTTTGACCATATTAATTTTTACCAAACCAATTAGAAATTATGAACATTTCAGTAGAATGTAAATCTAGACCAGAAGGTAGTAAACCGCGTGCCTTGCGCCGTGAAGGTCTTATTCCTGCCGCTCTATATGGACATGATGGAGCAAATTCACTCTCTCTAACTATTCCCGCAAAGGAAGCACAGATGTTATTGAGAGATGCTGCGGTTAATAATACTCTAATCGACCTCAAGATTCCTGACATATCATGGCAAGGAAAAGCCTTGATCAGAGAAGTACAGGCACACCCCTGGAAACGTACTCTTAATCACTTGAGTTTCTTTACTGTATCAGCGGATCAGAAGGTGGAAATTGTTGTTCCCGTAGTAATAGTTGGAAAAGCTGCTGGGAGTAAACAAGGTGGTATTGTCGAGCAAATTATGACCGAACTCAATATTAGTTGTTCTGCCGATAATATTCCTGAATCGATTGAAATTGACGTCAGTAATTTTGAGATTGGTAGTATTTTACACGTGGGAGAAATTGTTCTACCCGAGGGGGTTTCCGCTTTAGACGACTCTGAACGTACCGCGATTTCTGTTGTATTACCAGCGAAACCACTGGAAGCAGAAGAAACAGAACCAGCAGCAGCAACAGAGGCTGTAGCAGAATAATTCAGTAACTAATAATTTAGAGCTAGCTACTAAGTTATTTAGCCGCCAAAGTTTTAGCAAAAAACTTTTAAACTGATTACCAGAGATACAATAATTGATCTCTGGTTCTTTGTTTTTATAATTGTAATTATTCTGGAGTTCGAGACTGATGCAAAATTATGCGGTTACCAGTGGGATCATAAGCATAAATTTCCTGTCCATGAGAAGCTTCAATGATTTTTCCAGGTGGAGGATATCCTAGATTGGATACACAAGAGATTGCCTCTTCTAAAGATGCTACTTCCAAGCAAAAGCTAATACTACTCTTGCCATTATGATTGAATTCAGCTTGATGTTCTGGTTTTGGTTGAAAAATGCCAATCCGTAGCTTTTTCAACTGAAATTCTCCATAGGTTAATGGGCGATAAACGGTAGGCTGTTGCTGCAAAAGCTGGCTATAAAAATCTACTAAGACTTCGATTTTATCGGTAGAAATTGCTACAAAAATATCTGAATAAGTTAATTTCATTATATTCTCAAGTTAAGTAATCAAAATAAAGTCGCATCAGAAGCTAAAGTGCAAAATCTATCAATAATTTAGTGACTTTACGCTTGTCATCTGGTATATTTATTTACACTTAAAAAAAGTACACATTTAGTAGATTAATACTAAAAGTTAACTTTAGTAAAAAGATTATGTTGATCCAATGATCAAAGTCTTAATAGTAGACGATCAGAAAACCGTTCAAGAAATTCTAAAAAGTTATATTGAAGCCGATCCTGGTCTAGAATTTATTGGTTGTGCTGATAATGGGCAAGAAGCGATCGAAATAATTAAAGTAGACCAACCCCATATCGTGTTAATGGATATTGAGATGCCAATTATGGATGGATTGGAAGCTACACAAATTATTTCCGAACAGTTTGTTAAAACTAATGTGCTAATTATTACGGTTCATAATGAAGATACATATTTGAACTCGGCTTTGCAGGTTGGTGCAAAAGGATATTTAAAAAAGAACACCCCTGAGAAGGAGTTGATTAACGCTATTTATTCGGCTTTTAAAGGGTATTTTCAACTGGGTCCTGGGTTACTTGAAAGATACCTTTATAGTGCTGCTACATCTCAATCTAACTCTCAAGAGATAGAACAATTGAAGTCTGTGATTCTTCAACAGTCAAAACTCCTCGATAATTTAAACAATGGAGCAAGCAATCAGTCTTCTGGCAATGGGAATAATACTTCTCGAAATAGCAAAGCCAGGAACAGGATGTCTCTTGAAAATAGATGTGCAACTTTAGAGAAGCAGCTCTACTATATCAATAATCGTGTAGAGAAGCTCCTTAAACAGTCTAAAATCTATCAGCAACTTTGTATTTTGGCTATCTTGAGTAGTTTTTTTGTCGGAATCGTTTTATTTCTGTCTGCATAATCGTTTTTCACTAGTTAAGCTTGGAGAGATAGACGCGACATAAGCTAAATTACAGCTTATTCTTGCCGATTACTTTCCTAATAGTTTCACTGCTCCGATCCCACCAAAATATAAACCCAGCACTGCGCCAGCTAATAAAGACTGAGTTAGAGGATCTGTTGAAGGAGTTAAAACTGCTCCCAAAACCACCGCACCTAGGACGACATATCGCCAACCAGCAAACATCTGCTGTGAAGAAACAATACCTAAGAATCCTAAAATAAGCTGCACAATAGGAATCTGAAACGCTAATCCCGTGCTAAATAATAATAGCAAGACAAACTCAAAATACTTATCAATCGACCATGACTGCTCGACAACGTCACTACCGTAATTGATAAAGAAATTAAGTGCAGCAGGAATCAGCGCAATATAAGCAAAGAACAATCCCACAAAAAACAAAATACTTGAGCCAAAAATAACAGGAGCAAGTAGCCGTCTTTCTTTTCTAGTTAGTCCTGGCAAAACAAATTGAACAATTTGATACAAAATAAAGGGACTTGCCAACACCATCCCGCTGTAGCCAGCTACCTTAATTGAGACAAAGAAGAATTCTCCAGGTGCTAATTGGAGGAATTGTACTCCTTGAGCGGGTACTTCTAGGAGCCGAACTAACGGTCTGACGAATATAAAACAGCCAATTGCGGCGATCGCCACTGCAATAAGAGCGTAAAAAATACGTAGCCGCAACTCTTCGAGATGATCGAAGAGGGACATCTCTACTTCTCCAGGGAGTTCGTTGAGATAATCTTCTCGTTGTTGCTCTTCAACAGGGGTTTTGAGGTTAGATGATGACATAGAAGAAGATTAAATGCTTATTCTTAAGGGGATAAATTACTAAATTGCTTGAGCTAATTATATCTTTCTGCAATAGTCTCAGGTTTTTAATTCTGTTAAAAATAGCATAAGTCCTGCTGTGCGCTACTTTTATAATTTTGGGCACTAACTATTTAATCTTGGCTGTGATCGCTACTGACCCCAGGGGGCTAATGATGGTATCTTGCTTAAAGTTAATCATAGTTTAAGATTAGCCACATTAATTAACGTTCCAAAATGTCCGAGGAAATTCATGACCAAATATGATGTATATGCTCTAGGGAATGCTCTCTTAGATATCGAGTTTGAGGTATCACCAGCAATATTACAGCAGCTAGGCATTGAGAAGGGGGTGATGACCCTGTTAGATCAGGAAAGCCAAGCTAAAATTGTCAGTAATTTAGCTCAAAAAGACCCCAAACGCTCCTGTGGTGGTTCAGCCGCAAATACTGTAATTGCCATCAGTCAGTTTGGCGGTAAAGTATTTTATTCCTGTAAAGTAGCTGATGATGAGCCTGGGCAATTTTATACTCAGGATTTAGTCGATTGTGGTGTGGTGACTAATTTAACCAGTCATGCTCCAGAATCAGGAGTTACAGGTAAATGCTTAGTATTTGTAACACCCGATGCCGATCGCACGATGAATACTTTTTTGGGTATTTCGGGAGAGTTAAGCCACCAGGAATTAGTTCCAGAAGCCATTGAAAACGCCACCTATACATATATTGAGGGTTATTTAGTTAGTGGAGAAACTAGCAAACAAGCGGCAATCAAAGCCAGAGAAATAGCTCAATCAGCAGGTAACAAAGTCGCATTTACCTTGGCTGATTTTAATATGGTGAAATTTTTTAAACCAGGATTATTAGAGATTATTGGTGATGGAGTTGATTTTCTGTTTGCTAATGAGAGCGAAGCCTTATTAATGGCGGAGACAGATAATTTTGAAGTAGCGATTGACTATTTAAAAACATTAGCCCAAGGATTTGCGGTAACTCGTGGTGCAGCAGGTTCAGTGGTTTTTGATGGCGAACAGCTAATTACAATTGAGCCATTTCCTGTACAGGCGCTCGATACGGTTGGTGCGGGAGATATGTACGCAGGAGGTTTTCTTTATGGACTGACCACGGGAATGAGTTATGCCGAGGCGGGACGTTTAGCTTCTTTAGCATCCTCTCAAATAGTTACAACTCTAGGTGCGAGGATGCCAACCTCAGCCGTTAAAGAGCTATTAGCTCCTGCAACAGCTAATAGCTAAGCTTCCAACCCATCAGCTTGATTTGAGAAATAGTTCTAAACTACAGAATGCTTACCAGGGATTACCGATAATAGTGAATCCTGCCCAGTAAAAAGGATGGGAGTAATTCTCATCCTTAGTAGCGGAGAAAGGTAACTGAACTTTTACGTCCATCCCTCTAACTTGATTTCCCTCAACGAACACCTGTTGTGAGAGCAAATTCATTTGGGCTTGTCTCAATGCTGCTGATTTAATGGGAGTTGACTTCAATTCCTCATAGAAATTGCTCATCAACAGAACTGTCCCTGCATCATCGATTGACCATAAACTTGCTAATGCAGATTTTACTCCTGCCTGCATTGCTAATCCTGCAAACCCAAATTCCGCATCTTCATTGCCGACAGCGGTTTGGCAAGCACTCAGAACCAACATATCTACCTGAGGCAAATCTAAATTTAATTCGGCTAGCTGATCCAAACTTAATTTGCGATCGCTAAACTGAATATAGGAATTCTCTGGGGAACCAGAATTAAAATCTGAATGAGAAGCGATATGAACAATGTCAAAATTGCCTAACTGATGGGCACTAATTAAGTTCTCTACCGTAAAGTTTTGATTGTATATTTTACGTCCAGGCCATAGTGTAGGCACAATAGTATCTAACTCGGTTTTGACACCTGGCAATGATGGCAGTTTTTCAAATTCTGAGGCACCCATCGCTAACACCTGCCGCTCTGACTTTTGTTCATAGCTAGTGTCAGTCAGATTAAAAGCAGGAATACGGGCTAAGTTATATTTTTCAATCACAAACTGCTCTCCATCATGTAATACTGCAAACGGCAGAGAGCGCAATTTAGTGCCCGTACAGAGCAGTAAGGTATCAATATTTTCAGCTTCAAGGTAAGGTTCTAAAGGTCGAAAGAGCCAGCTATAGATTATTCTGGCTGGAGTTAGATATTTAAGGGACTGACGATCTTTAATCGCCATGTCCAATTCCTTAACTCTGCTTTCTAGCCTGTCACGGTTTGCCCCAGGAATTTTTTTGATCACAAACTGTCTTTCGGGAGTGACCAAAATTAACTGTAAAAAATCCTCTTTTGGAACAGCCCAAATGACTGCGGGATTAATCTCTGTTTGGGACCTAATCCTTTTGAGGCGATTAGCAATTTGTCTGGCAGAGCGGGATTGGTTAGAAAAATTGCGTTGAAAGTATCTTTCGTAATCGTTTTCCCATTTCGACTCTAACCTGTCAATGGTGTCGGAAAACTGTACCAGATCGACTAGTTCTTCTTTGTCTGCGGGAAGTGGTGGGGAAGACAATAAAATCTGAGATCTCAGGGGATGGGTATTAATAACGACTATCACGATCGCAATTATGATAGTGGTCACCAAATATTTCAGCTTGGAGATTAGGTAATTGGCATGTTTAAACATTTTACAATCTGGATTTGATACTTCAGGAGAGGAAAATATGCTTGCAGGTCTTTTTAGGTCTGAAATTGATTAAATATGTATTTTAAATTTTCTAACGTTATGGTGAGAATAGTTAATTTGATTTAACTTAATTATTGATGGTTCAAAAATCTCCTTGTAATGATTTATGACCTAAAGTGACGCTTCGAGTAGTCATGAATAAAGCTAATGCCAGCCAGAGCAAGTGATTTACTTGCCAATGCCAAGCTGCGATCGCCATCGGGGCAAAACCGAACATTGTTGCTAATAAAGTTGATTGACGAAGAATTTTACCTGCGGTTAAACCTAAGAAATAGCCGTCTAACATATATGCCAGGGAACCGAAACCCAGCACAGGAAACAGCCACCAGACATACTGATTAATCAAGTCAATTACTACTGAGTGACTGGTCAGTAAACTAAATAAAGGCTGGGGAAATAGGACAAAGACTGTAGCAAAACCCAAGCCAGCTAAAAGACTAACGCCACCAGCTAATTTTAATAATGGTAACAGTTGCTCTTTGGCTCCTTGTCCCTGAATATTACCTGCGATGCTTTCGGTGGCAAATGCCATTCCATCAATAAAATATGCTGCGAGGGTAACTACCTGTAACAGTAAAGTATTGCCTGCTAAAATATCTGTTCCCATCGTGGCACTGAGGTTAGTAAATAGAGCAAAAGTAGAAACTAAGGCTAAAGTACGAATTAAGATTTCTTGATTGAGAGCAAAAATAGCTTTAAGAGCAGATAGTTCAAAAACCTTAGAGAGATCTACTGCCCAAGGCTTTGTTCTGAGTTCTGAAGCTACTAATATCAGCCCTAAAATTAAAGTAATTAACTGACTGATTGCTGTTGCCGCACCAGCCCCCGCACTTGATTGTTCCCAGCGAACAATTAATAAATAGTCCAGGAGAATATTTGCCCCTTTATTAGTCACGGACAAGAGGAGTACCTGCTTACCTTGCTCTCTACCCAGAAACCAACCTAGCAAGACAAAATTAAGTAGTGTAGCTGGCGCACCCCAAATTAGAGCATTGTAGTAGGCTTTTCCTGCCTGTAAGACTTCTGGTTCGGCTTGGAGTAATTTGAAGCCAATTTCTCTTAAAGGCTGTTGCCACAATAGAATCAAAACCCCAATAACTAAAGCGATCGCGCTATTCCGCAATAAAGTCAGAATTACTGTCTCCGTTTCCCCTCTGCCGCTTGCTTGAGCAGTAATGCCCGTAGTTCCCATTCGCAGAAAACCAAAAGTCCAATAAATGTAGTTAAATAGCACAGTGGCGATCGCTACCCCTGCTAAATAACGAATTTCTGCTAAATGTCCTAAAAATGCTACATCGACCAAGCTTGCCAAAGGCACCATCAGATTAGCCAGGATATTGACTAAGGCTAACCGCCAAAAGCGACCTTGATGATAAAGTGCTGAAGAGTAATGATTCAATTTAAATCAAAATAAATATATTGTTATTTGCTGAGAGCTGTTTATTATTTCCACATAATAAAATTCTGTCATGATCCTACTGAATCCGACTGTTGGTTGGTACGCTCGCTTAAAATCATATTTTCGGCAAAAATACCCCGTCAAAACCAAAAATCTGGAAGAATTTTGGAATAGTCAAAGTGGTGACTGGCATTGGCTAAAAGAAAAACCAATTCCCATCGCTAGTCTCAACCGCAACCTATGGCGAGCTTCAGTCCCTTCTCTCAGCTTTTATTTTTTATTGGGTTTATCGGGAGTAATTGCTACTTTAGGATTATTAGCCAACAGCGTCGCCATTATTATCGGGGCGATGATTATTGCTCCTTTAATTGGACCAATAACAGGTATTGCTTATGCTACCACTGTCGCTAATCGCAGACTATTACGCCGTTCATTTTTGACTTTGATCACAGGAGTTCTGTTCACTGTCTTTATTTCTTTTCTGATGGCGTTACTGGTAGGTTTAAAATCAGTAACTCCTGAAATTTTAGCTCGTACCAATCCTACTTTAATTGATCTAGTAATTGCCTTAGCCGCAGGAGCCGCAGGGGCATTTGCTAACACCAGACGGCGAATTGCCGATGCTTTACCAGGAGTAGCGATCGCCGTTGCTCTCGTTCCTCCCCTGAGCGTAGTCGGCATTGGATTCGCCTTGAGTAATGGCTCCCTGGCTTTCGGGGCATTAGTGTTATTTATTACTAACCTCACAGGAATTATTTTTAGCGGAGTAATTATTCTGCTGCTGCAATCTTACGGTAGTATTCAACGAGCAAAACAAGGATTAATTTTCTCTATGACCATGCTAATTATCTTGGGGTTACCTTTGGGTTGGTCGTTAAGAGGTCTAATTCTCCAGAATAACGTGCGCTACAACGTAAATGAAATTGTCCGCCAGGAGATTAATGCTGATCTCAATAGCGAGATTCGCTCGGTAAAGGTTACTTCCCCACAAAATCAGATTTTAGTGGAATTAGAAGTCCTGGCTACACCTGATTCCATGAATCGCGATCGTCTAAACACAATCAAAAATCAACTAGCTCAGAAGTTAGAACAACCAGTAGAACTCAAAGTTAAGGTTATTCCCTTAGAGATTATTTCTATTCCCGATCAATGAGCCTAAAATTTAGGATTTAAAGCCAGTATGTAAGACAAAACTAGGGGTAAGGTAACAAAGCTCAACAAAGTCGAAGTCACAATTGCTCTGGCTACTAGATCGCGATCGCCGCCAAATTCACTCACAATCACAAAAGAATTGACTGCCGTAGGCATCGCACTCTGGAGAACTAAAATCTGTAAATTAAGCAGATCTAATTGTAGTAGTCTCCCGATGGCGAAAGCAATCATCGGCGCGATTAACAATCGAGCGATCGCCAAACCGATCTCGTTGATCCCTGGTTGAAAAGAGGTTTCCGATAATTGAATTCCCAACAAAATTAAAGCTACAGGAATTGCTGCTGCTCCCAATTGCTGAACTCCTTGATCTAATTTCCCAGGAATTGTGAACTGAGATACCCGCAAGCCTAAGCCAAATAAAATTGCCCACAGCAACGGTAATCGTAAAGTTAGCCTCAACCCTTGAATAATTCCCTGTCCGCGAATCATTGCTGGACCTAAACAAAACATGAGAAAACTGGAGCCAAGCATATATACAATTGCTCGATCTAGCCCTGCTGTTCCCAAAGCAAAAGTTGCTACAGGTAAGCCCATATTGCCATTATTAGGAAACATCACAATGGCGGTGATTGCCCTGCTGAAAGAATAAGGCACCTTTAAGAGCCGTTGGACAACTTCAACTAAGATATAGATCGTCAGCGAAGTTAAAGCCAATCCCATTAATAATCTGCTCGAACTATTAAGAGATAGCTCAGTACGATAGAAACTATCCACTACCAATGCTGGTGACAAGACGTATAAGACTAACTGAGATAAAGTAGAACCCTGTAAAGGTAAAGTACGACCCACAATAAAGCCAATTAAGATAATCAAGCCTACAGGTAAAACGGCGGGGATTAAGGTCGTCATATAGGATTGATTGAATATTTTTATCTGTTTTTTGGGACTTAAAAAATAGCTTCAAATGCTCTAAAGCTTATATCTGTCAAGGAATTTAATGATTTCTTTATGATTCTTGCCCCCGTTGTTGTTCCCCAGAAGGGGTTTTATTTTGTTATGGTGTTTGTAACAATTAGAAACAATTCTCCCTATCCCTTTGATGCCTATGGTTGCTACATATTCTCTTAAACCAATAGCACAAGACACTATTTACTTAAAAAGTATTTGGGAAACTATTAACTCTGCTAGTTGTCCTCGTTTGTACAACTTTCATTTACATACTATTGCTTCCGACGGTAAATTGAAACCATCTGCTTTAGTACAGCAGGCGATCTCCATCGGTCTTAGAGGCTTTGCCATTACTGATCACCATTCCGTTGCTGGATATCGACAAGCCGAGCAGTTTCTGAGTGCAATTAGCTCTGAAAATAAACAGGTCAGATTACCTCATCTATGGACGGGGGTAGAGATTACCTCCAGACTTCAAGATGTTGAAGTGCATATCTTAGGATACGGATTTGATCCCGAACATCCCGCTCTGAGCTTATATCTTCAAGGAGACAAACCTCAGGGCAAAAATGCCGCAGCAAAACAGGTAATTGATAGTATTCATCAAGCAGGTGGCTTAGTGGTTCTCGCCCATCCAGAACGCTATCGTCGTTCAGCAGAACAGTTGATCCCCCACGCCGCCGAATTAGGAATTGACGGTGTTGAAACTTATTATGGCTACAATAATCCCAAAGTATGGTGCCCCACTCCTGGTAAGACCGAAAAAGTAGCGGCATTAGCGGAAAAATATCATCTCGATAGTACTTGCGGTACAGATTCTCATGGACTTAGCATTCTGCAACGAATCTAGGACATTTGCTGCAATATTTTTTACCACCTTGATTGATTATTGAAATAAAAAGTCAGACTTAAAGCTCGGCTAAAAATAACTCTGGAAAATATAATATTCCCCGAATATAATCTTTTTTAACGTCAAAAAGATTCACCAATACACCTAAATTGAAACAAGTTCAACAAAGATTTACGAAAACTTTACAATTCCTTTCTTGATTTGGTGTTAATCGATACGGTATTTTCTTAAAAGTCGCATAGTTTCGGATCTTGGTTCGTAATTTTAATAGCGTGCGTAACCCTAACTAGAAAATTGACTTGTGAAGATAGAAAATTTTAACAAAACCATAACTGCCGAGAGATCCAGAGTATCGGCAACCTTGATTTGGGAAAACTGCGATCGACCTGCTCAAGAAGTATATTTTGAGACAACCAAAGAATTCGCCGCTGATTTACACGTTAACCCCAATTCCTGGCTGCTATGTTCTGCTTTGGCGGCAATGCGCTACGGAGAAAAGAGAATTGTCATCGATGCGCCAATTTCTCCTGAAGTCAAAGATGGTTTGATTAATGCCATGAAATGTCTAATAGATTGGCATGGTGGTGAGCGTCAAGTCATTGAGATTGAAGCTCCCATACAGACAGAAGTTCTATTTCCCAATAAGTCTCCTAGAGCAGGAGCATTATTTTCTGGAGGGATTGACGCCTTAGCGATGGTGCGGGACAATCATCTCAATTTTGCCTCCGATCATCCTCGCCGCATTCAGGATGGCATTTTAGTTTACGGAGTATTAGAGGGGGAAAACGAACAAGATCCTAGTTTCCAAAATGTAGTTAATGCTGTCACCGCGATGGCAGAAGATGCTGGACTAAACTTGATTCAGCTTTATACCAATGCCTATGCTCATTTCCGTGATCTAGATGCCGATTTCAGCTTTTGGCGATTTGAGTATCATGGTTCTTTTCTCGCGGCGATCGCTCATGCTTTTGCTCCTAGATTAAGCGTTGTCTCCATTGCCTCGACTTATGATTTTGCCAATCTAGAACCTTGGGGTTCTCATCCCCTGCTAGATCCTTTGTATAGTACTACTAGTCTTCAGGTTCGTCATGAAAATGCTGCTTTGTCTCGCCTCGAAAAAACGAAGTTAGTGGGAGAATGGGACGTGGCTCTGAAGCAACTCCGAGTGTGTAATGAAAAAGCTAGCTATCAAGCAGGAAACTATAACTGTGGCAACTGTGAAAAGTGCGTTAGAACTATGACGGCGTTTCTCGCTTTAGGGATGTTAGAGCAAATTGCCACTTTTAAAGAAACGAACGTTAGTAAAGAAAAATTAGTAGATACCTGTTATCTTAGCGATTCCTATGAGGTAAATTGCTACCGAGAACTAATTGAACCATTAGAAAAAATTGGTCGTCATGATTTAGTTGAAGGTATTGAACAAATCATTGATAGATATTACGAACGAGATCTTAAAGGTATGATCAAGCGGTTAGATAGAACTTTATTTGACGGAAATCTATTAAGTCTGGGGAAGAAGTTAAAATCCTCAGCTATGGAATAAGATGGTGAGTCTGCAAACAAAAATAGAATTAAATAGCAATGTTTATATATTATGTGTAATTAAGGGTGAGGGAAGTTCTCACCACATAAGGGTAAATATCATGAGATTCCCTTTGTCTGACTTCCCCAACTTGATTTAGACTTTTAATAAATTAATTTCTTTATTCTTGACTATCCCAGTCAGGAATTTCTTTTTGGCGCGATCGCGCTACTACTAAAGCATTATCATTGACGTCTTGAGTGACCACAGAACCCGCCGCAACGGTAACGTTCTCACCTAAGGTAACAGGTGCTACTAGTACACTATTAGAACCAGTTTTAGTCCCGTTCTTGATGGTTGTCGGGTGCTTTTGTTTCCCATCATAATTGGCGGTAATTGTACCTGCACCAATATTGACCTTTTCTCCTAAAGTCGCATCACCTAAATATGACAAATGTGCCATGTTAGTATTTGCCCCTACGGTAGTTTTTTTTATCTCAACAAAATTCCCTACACGACAGCTTTCTCCCAATTTAGCGTTACCCCGTAAATGGGAATATGGACCAATTTTCGTATTTGCAGCTACTTCCGACTCTGAAACTACCGAATATAAAACTGTGACATTAGTTCCAATCTTACTACTATCAATCAGGCTTCCCGGACCAATCCGACTACCTGTAGCGATAATTGTGTTGCCTCTCAAATGGGTTTGAGGCTCGATAATGACATCAGGCTCTAGTTGAACATTTTCATCAATGGTAATACTGCTAGGATCAATCATGGTCACGCCAGCTTTCATCCATTCATCCTTGATCCTGGCTTGTAAAATGTCATAGGCTGCTGATAACTGTCGGCGGTCATTGATGCCATTGGTTTCCCGATAATCTTCGGCATCATACGCCATCACAGGAGAGAGATAATCAACAACTTCGGTTAGATAGTATTCTTGTTGATCATTATCCGTTGATAGTTTAGGTAATGCTTCAGCTAGCTTTTGCCAATTGAAGCAATAGATTCCTGCATTTACCCGCCGATTTTGCTTTTGAGCAATATTACAGTCACGGTCTTCAATAATGTGACTAACTATATTATCGCCATTACAAAACACTCTGCCATATCCTTGAGGATTGGGTAGGTTTGCTGTTAGAAGAGTTGCTGCATTTTGCTTAGTCTGATGAGTGTTGACTAATTCTTGCAAAGTTTCTGGACGTAGTAAGGGCGCATCGCCATTTAAGACTAAGAGATCTCCTTCATATCCTCCTAAACAAGTCATGAGCTGCTGCACCGCATGACCAGTACCTAGTTGCTTAGTTTGTTCAACAAATGCTACTTCCTGACGGTGGCTTAAAGCCTGCTTTACTTTTTCTCCTTGATAGCCAATAATCACAATCTGCCGATCAAGATCTAGTAAGCTACAACTATCTAGTACTCTTTCTACCAGCGATCGCCCTGCTAAGGTATGTAAAACCTTGGGTAAATCGGACTTCATCCGAGTGCCTTTTCCTGCTGCTAAGATTGCTACGGCTACCATGCTTTTACTTCTTTAATATTAGTGACTTTATTAAATCCGATTGGAGTATAGCTTTTTTTTGGGTGTAGTAGTGCAGAAAAGTGACTATTACAGGCAAGTTTAATTGAGACTCAGATAACAGAAGTATTGAAATATGAATGATATTTAATGGCAACTAGACAGGCAATCACAGAGTTGTT
>JBCDEP010000240.1:0-6224 GCA_039179675.1 Cyanobacteria bacterium P01_G01_bin.67 | reverse complement strand
GACTGGCAGTCACCAAGCGCAAAATTAGTGGTGGTTCTCGAAGCATGATGCGATTTCAAGACACTGCTAATTTGCTGAGTGTTATTCAAACTTGCCGTTTTCGACATCGCTCAGTAATGAATTTCTTTACTCAAGCTTTGATGGCTAGTGCTGGTTTTATCGATTGCCCTTCTTTGATTCCTCAATTTGATACCTGAATTCTTACAGTTAGACTTTGCTAGCTGCTAACTCAAACTAATGGTAAATAATGTTTAGCCAAATCCTTTGCCAGCAAGAGACTGTTGCCAAATAATTAATTCTCCATTTTGTCCTCCCGCTGCTAAATACTTGCCTCTAGGATGCCAAGCAAGACAGGAATATCCATTAGCTACTTCTGTAAGAGATTGGATTAATTTCTTTCCCTGCCAAAGTTGCAGATAGTTATCGTCTCCAGCAGTAGCCAGAATTGAAGAATGGGGAGCAAAAGCGATCGCTTTAATTGTTTGCTCATGCTGTAAAATATGACTCTGCCATTGATTCTGAGCATATTGCCAGAGGGTAATACCTTCCTGACAAGCTGCCGCTAATAAGGGCTGATTTTGATTGGGCGACCAGGTTACCTGACTAACCTTACCTGGAAATCCCTGCATTAACCAGGATGGCGGATGATCCCAGTGAAGAAGAGTGAGAGTACGATCCAAATTTCCCGATCCTAGATATTGACCGTCAACCGACCAAGCACAATCTAGACTGGCACCAGGTACTTGTAAGCGATATGGCTGTCTAATCCAGTTGTCACTCTGCCATACTTTCACTCCTCCATGTCCGCTGGCAGCTAACAGCTTTCCTTGAGGATGCCAAGCTAAGTTAAAGACAGAAGAATCAGCAAAATCTAAGGTAGTAATAATTTTTTGACTATCTAAATCCCAAATCTTTATTTGACGATTGACGGTAAAAGCTAAAACCCTTGCAGTTGGATGCCAAGCTAAGGAATCAATCCAGACCTTTTCATCAGTGATCGTAGTAACTAATTCTGGATCTAAGTTTTCAACAACTTGCCAGATCTGCACTTCACCCTTTTGTCCCGCTACAGCTAAATATTTTCCCTCACCAGAAAAGCCAAGGCAATTGAGGGAGTAGTTAAGGGGAGATGTTAGCAGATTAAGATTGTTCTCTTGCCAGATAGCCAATTCTCCAGCAGCCGTAATTACTGCTAAAGTACCAGCAGACGACCAAGTTAAACCTGTAATGTATTCTGCAAATTGGTAGCGATCGCTTAGTTGAAATTGCTTTCTCTGAATAGGTTTTGTAGACACTGGGTTAGGTCAACGGAAGTCAATTAACTCTAATCTTGGTGGGCAATAACCGCTAGCTATTGGCAAGAAACGGAATTGATAATCTTGTCCACCTTAGCTTTACTCAATGTTTAATGCTCGCGACGGTGGTTGGATATGCTTCTTAACCAGAAGCATCCCCCACCGTTAATGTTTAATGATTTACCCCAGGATGGCGGAAGATAAAAAGACCATTCCCATCGCAGCGATCGCTCCCCCCGCAAATCGAGTCAGGTATTTAGCAGGCATCAGTTTAATTGCTTTCCCTGCAACTACATATGTGCCTAATGAAATTACTAGTTGAATTAGGGTAAATCCGATTAGATATGCCACCATTGGAGTTGGTTCAGCACCAAAAATCCCTTCTCCATAGGCAAAACCATGAAATATACCTGCTAGTGCTGCTAAGGCTGTAATTTTAAGTCCATAATTGATATTTTTTTGTTTTTTACCTTTAATTACCAACAAAATGCCAAACAACGCCACCGAAGCGGCAATGATTATTTCGGGAAGCGGTAAATCAATCGCCGCTAAATGAATTCCTGCACCGATTCCTGTAGCAATCACAAAGCCAAGGGGAATTAAGATTCCTCCTGTAATTTTCAGTGCAATTAAACCGCTAGCGATGACAAAAGCTAGATGATCGAAACCAATGACAGGATGTCCCAAACCCGACATGATGCCTTCAACAAAGTTAGCAGGAAGCCTACCACCAAGAGGATGATGCGCCCAGGCTGGGGCGGAAATTAAGAGTTCAGTCGTCACAATCGCTGTGGCTATGACTAAATTACGTAAATAAGATTTCTGCTTTAATAATTTCATGTTGGTATTTCCTCGATTACACCCTTAAAATTAAACGTTAAATTAAACAAGTAAAAAAGCCTTCTCGAAGCTCAGATTCATTGAGATTGCGACCGATAAAGATCAATTCGTTGGTTTTAGTTTCCTTGGGTTTCCAGGGTTTTCCTGGTCTACCATCTAGGGTCATGTGGACTCCCTGAAAAACGAATCTGCGGTCTTCATCATCAACATTGAGAATACCTTTCATCCGAAAAAGGTCTTGTCCGATCGCTTGAACCAATTGATTGAGCCAGCGATTAAGCTTGTCGCCATTAACAATTCCCTGATTGGCGATCGCTACGGTCGCAACCGACTGGTCATGTTCATGGGCAGATTCTTCTAGAAATTGAGGGTCGATAGTCAAGGCATTTTTGAGATCGAAGGCTCCTATGCCCAAAATACAATCGATGTCGATCTGACAATTTTGGGTGGAGTGGATGTTGGCGATCGCATTCAAACCGCGAATTTGTTGATGCAAAGAGTTTAGTTCCTCGGTGCTAACCAGATCGGTTTTATTGACTAAAATGACATCAGCAAATGCTATCTGCTCCTGTGCTTCGCTGCTGGACCAGTGGTCTTGAATATATTTAGCGTCAACAACCGTAACAATAGCATCTAGCTGCATTTGTTGATATAAAATTTCATCAACAAAAAAGGATTGAATCACAGGTGCGGGGTCAGCAAGCCCTGTAGTTTCAATAATTAGATGATCAAAACTATCTCGGCGATCCAGTAATTTACCGATAATACGAATCAAATCTCCTCGCACGGTACAGCAAATACAGCCGTTGTTCATTTCCAGAATTTCTTCATCAGAATCTACCACCAGTTGGTTATCAATCCCAATTTCGCCAAATTCATTGACAATTAACGCTATTCTTTTGCCGTGTTCCTGAGTTAAAATCTGGTTGAGCAGGGTGGTTTTGCCCGCTCCTAAATATCCAGTTAAGACAGTTACGGGTATTTTTGCCAGTCGTTTACTTCTCATCGTGCTTACAGTTAATCAATTCGGCAGTGCGCCGTTCTAATTCGGCTTCATCAATCAGTTCCGATTCAATAGCCAGACGCTCTAAAGCGATCGACCAGCGTTGATAATAATCCCAACTGGCATCTTCTAAAGAATGCTCTGCTTCCCAGTCAGCAATGGAGGCAATTAACTCTTGGCGAAAGTCTTCCCATTCATAATGACCTTTTTTTGCCAAAGCCAAAGCCATTCCAAAAGCTAATCCCTCCCAATCACGAGCGAATTTTAATTCGCCATTACTCCTTGGTGGAGATTCTTCGCTACCCATGAGGCTAGTAGCAGCAAAATGTTCAAATCTCAATTGCATTTGTTTAGCCTTTAGTTCTTAGTTCTTAGTTCTTAGTTGTTTGGTTACTTGCTCTTGATTGGCTTAAGCTGACGCGGCTTCAACGAGAGCAACCCCCATCATCGCCTCTGGAGTGACAAGAGCAGCCAATTCAGCTTCACTCATTCCTTCTGTGCCCGCAGGTTGCTGAGGTAGGACAAACCAGCGAATCTGCGCGCTACTATCCCAAAGACGGATTTCTGTCTCTTCAGGTAATTCCACTCCGAATTCAGTTAATACTGCCCTGGGTTCTCTAGCGGCTCTGGCACGAAATGTTGGATCCTTGAACCAATAGGGAGGCAAACCTAAGGTAGGCCAAGGGTAGCAGGAACAAAGTGTGCAAATCACGATGTTGTGAACTTCGGGAGTATTTTCTACCACCTTCATGTGTTCCCCTTCTGCTCCCGACATCCCCACTGGTAAACCGATATTGGATACCGCAGCATTACAATCTTCCAACAGACTGGCTTTGAACTCAGGATCAGTCCAAGCTTTTGCCACAATTTTTGCTCCATTGAAAGGACCCATTTCCGTTTCAAAATAGTTAAGTACCTTGTTAACCGTCTCGCTGGAGATAATCTCTTTTTCAATTAATAAAGATTCTAAGGCACGAACTCGTGCCGCACTGTAAATTTCGCGATCGCGATCGTAATTAAAACCGTCGTATTTGGTCATAAGTTGCTAGGGGCGAACGACCGTTCACCCATACAGTGATTAGTAGTTATGCAGCTTCAAGATAGGTTTCAAATAAGTCGTTGTAGTAAACGTTATTCGGTTCTGCCATCTCCCCCCATAGTTCAGTAGCTTCAAATTTGACGTTATATACAGGCATAGGCTTACCTAAACCGTCTGTAGTGGCAAAAAAGTAGGTATAGGGTGCAGGATAAGCCACATCAATGGTGCCGATTTTTCCTTGGAGATTGCTTGGTAAGCGAGTATGTTCTGTCGGGGGAATGCTTTTAACGCGAATCTTATCCCCTACCACAAATTTGGGCGTAACCTCCACCTTTCGTTCGGGAGAATCTCCTTCTCTCAGATACTTAATTACTTGTTCATCGATCGCTGGTTCGAGTTTATTAGGTAAAGGTGCGTTATCTAAATTACCATCCTCTAAATATAGAGCTGTCTTGGCATCGAGTTCAGCTTCGGTAATATAGCCTTCATCCATAAAAAAGCCAGAAATCCCGCCTAACCATTTTTCGTAATAGCGAAATTTAAAGTAGTCAAAGGGGTTCATCGCTTCTGCTCCCTGACGGAGATGCCCCCAACTCCAGAAGCTATTAAATGTAGTGGGGACTGTACTTATCGAATAGTCGGGGACAGAATCTTGATCTAAATGATTGCTCAATGCCATCATCGCCACATGAATTCCAAAAATCCGCTCTTCCCAAGGAACGACAAATACTCGCTTTTGGAAATCTATTTCCCCTAAGTTTTCAATACCTGCTATGTTATGCTGTATTTTCATCTATTGACTGATGGTTGTTGATTGTTGATTGGTTATAAACTCATTGCCACGCGAAAGCCGATCGCCCTATTTAATAAATCTTCTGGATAGCCCGAACGGTGAGCGGAACGGCAGTGGGAAGGTTTATTCGCCCAAGAACCACCTCGGAGAGTGCGCCATGCTTGTTTGCCTCCCTTACTCCAGATTTTACTATTACTGGGTGCGCCATGATAGTTTTCGTGCCAGGGATCGGCGCACCATTCTCTAACGTTGCCGTGGACGTCATATAAACCAAAGGCGTTGGGCATAAAACTACCGACATTTGTGGTTTCCTTACGGTAGGCAGAACCTATTTCCGAGGCGTAGGCATAGGTACTGGAATAGTCAGCCAGTTCGTTAGTTAAGGTCTCGCCATAAGCAAAGGCTGTTTGGGCATTTCCCCGACAGGCATATTCCCACTCCGCCTCACTAGGTAACCGATATAGCTTACCTGTATATGCGGATAGGCGATCGCAAAACTCGATTGCTTCTAACCAAGAAACACTTTCTACGGGACGATAATCTCCCTGGAAGTGAGCAGGATCAAGCTTCAGTTCTCGTTTGACTTGAGGAAATTTTGCTACCTGACGCCACTGTACTTGAGTTATGGGATATGCCCCGAGCAAAAATTGGTTTATTTTGACTTGATGTAAAGGACGTTCGCGATCGCTACTATCTTTTTCTTGAGCTGATGCACCCATGATAAATTTTCCAGCAGGAATGGCAACCAAGGACAAAGTTTGGAAGTTGCCTAAATTTTCTCGATAAAGACGAGCTTGATGGTAGGTACGCTGTTCTTCTTTCCCTGCGTGATTTACTTTAATCGTTGCAAAATCAAAACTAGGTAAATTTGACAGTTCATCATCAGCAACAGTGGCAATCGAGTTATTTTCTTGTAGTGCTATTACAACACCTGCTCCCCCACAGCCCGCTAATTTAAAAAGGTTACGTCTCTTCATTTTGGGTACATTTGGTTATTTCGATTAAGAAAAATTAGGATCATTCCTAACTTTATCGGTATAATCATTTTCAATTGTTGGATCTTAATTTCTCTGCTAGTCCTTTGAATAAAAAGCTAGTATTTTAAGTCAAGAAAAAACATTATTAATATCAACAGATTTCTTCTAGCCAAAACAATCGGCAACCAATGATTTTTACATTTTCAATGCTCGATTGGATTTACTTTAAATGCTATCTTCTAATTTACTAAACCAAGCTTTACCTTTATTAGTTAAT
>JBCDEP010000004.1:0-73037 GCA_039179675.1 Cyanobacteria bacterium P01_G01_bin.67 | reverse complement strand
TCGCGATCGCCATAATACTCAGACTCGATCAGTTTTTTGGCGTTAGTATGTGTGAGAAATGTTGAAACATTAATACAAATATGGCAAGTAATTTATCAATAGACCCTAAATTACTTGAAGAGGCTTTAATATTAGTGGGTTTAGCATCAAAAAATATACAGTCAATCAAGCGCAAAAAGAATTTATTCAAAAAGATCAGTTGCTTAAAATTTTGCTGTCAAAGACTTTTCGCAAATATCAAACTTCATAACAAAATTGTCTCAAAAGAGAAGTTGTAACCGTAAGTCCTTGTCTTAAAAGAATTTCTAGATATTCATCAACAGACTTAGGCGGATTTCTCAGCCGTCTCCGACAAGATTCCGCAGCAGTAGCAACCTTCATCGGATCAATGTCCATAAGATCGGCAATAAAAATATCGGGATGTTGAGCTTCAATTTCATATTTGCTCAGAATAGACTTAGGAAAGTCTTTCAAATTCATAGTTACGATAATGTCCATCTGTCCTTTGATCGCTGCTGCTAAAATATGTCTATCATCGGAATCGGGTAATTCTAGAGATGGAATTATAAATTCATAACCTTTAATCAAACAATCGCGAACGCTACGATTCATTAAATTTTTGGTTCGCTCAAGCTGTTCTTTGCTTAAGTCAGGACGATTTTTTAGTGCGACCCCGCGTCGGCGTAAGACGCAAGGGAACGCGCACTAGCAAGAACATTACGCATCCATTCTTCATGTATTTTCTCTGTCCAACGCGCTCGATACAAATCGCTCAAAGCTAGTTGCATTAACAGATCTCGTAAAGGGGCTGGATACAAGACGCAGGCATCATAAACTGCCGTAAAGGTTGAACCCATTAACTACTCATAACCCATATCTAATTCTTGTGCTTGTGCTGCAAGCTCTTCTAATGCTTGCATTCTATCGTGATCAATTTGGTTCTTATAATTCATTAAATCCTCAAAGCGAATGCGCCGATGACGACCTACTTTATGAAAAGGTATTTGCTGTGATTCGAGTAATTTAACTAAATATGGACGAGATACATTAAGTAAATCTGCTGCTTCTTGAGTAGTTAACTCAGCATGAACGGGAATTAAAGTAACGGCATTTCCTTGAGCCATTTGGGAAAGAATATCAATTAAAAGTTGATAAGCACTGGAAGGAATTTCTAATATTTCTTCGCTGCCATCTGCTTCCAAGACTCCAAGTTTCTGAGTTGGGCTACCGCATTGTAAACGAGAAGCTAGAATGCGACTACTCTTTTGGGATAAAGTCGCTTCGGCTTCAGAAGGAATATGAGGTTTATTTAATTGAGTAGTTACCATAGTCAAAACCTATAATATTTTAGAAATTGATCGCTCTGAGAAGCTGACTCTTTAGTTGCCTTTGTATACTCATGATAAAACACAAACGAAATAAACGCAATAATCGAAATAAACACAATAAAGCTTGAAGTTTGATGAAAGATGTATTCCTGTGGAGAAACAATAACAGCATCCTATAAAAAAAGATGCCCGATAAAAGACATCTTTCATGGTCTATTCAGATTCATGGTTAGCAGTACTTACTAACCTCGAATAACTTATGTAGCCTATTGATTGAAGGCATCTAAATTAATTTCCACTGGTTGAATGTCCCAGATTTGTTCGCAGTATTCGCGGATTGTGCGATCGCTGGAAAATTTGCCCATCCGTGCGGAGTTCAAGATTGACATTTTTGTCCACTTGTCTTGATCTTTATAAGTTTGGGAAACTCGCTCTTGACAGTCAATATATGCCTGATAATCTGCCAGCAGCATATAGGGATCGTCATAGAGTAAGGAGTCAACAATGGGCTTGAATAACTTCGTGTCACCGTGGCTAAAGTCTCCATGAGCTACGCGATCAATGACTGCTTTCAGTTCCTCATTGTCGTTGTAGTAAGACATGGCATCGTAACCGTCTGCCTTCATCTGATAGACCTCTTCCGCAGTTAAGCCAAACAAGAAAAAGTTTTCCGCACCAGCTTCTTCACGAATTTCAATGTTTGCTCCATCCAGAGTGCCAATGGTTAAGGCTCCGTTCATGGCAAACTTCATATTACCTGTTCCTGAAGCTTCTTTCCCTGCGGTGGAAACCTGTTCCGACAAATCTGCTGCAGGATAGATTTTTTGACCCAGGGAAACGTTAAAGTTGGGCAAAAATACAACTTTCAAGCGCCCTTTAACATCAGGATCTTTATTAACTACTTCACCCACCGCATTGGCAAATTTGATAATTAATTTTGCCATAAAATAACCAGGGGCAGCCTTGCCGCCAAAGATGAAGGTGCGTGGCACAATATCAACATTAGGGTTTTTCTTGATACGGTTGTAAAGGGTAATGATGTGTAACACCATTAAGTGCTGACGCTTGTATTCGTGAATCCGCTTTACTAAGACATCAAAGATGGAATCAACATTGACCTCAACGTTCTTGATTTTTTTGATCTGCATCGCCAAGGTGATTTTGTTTTGACGCTTGATTTCCCTCCACTGTTGGCAGAATTCAGCATCATCGACAAATTTTTCCAACACTCGCATCTCATCAAGGTTTTTCAACCAGGAGTCACTTTGAGTCTTTTCGGTGACTAGCTTGGCTAATCTGGGATTACTTAACAAGATCCAGCGACGAGGAGTAACGCCATTTGTCTTGTTAAAAAACTTTTCGGGCCACAGTTTCGCAAAACCCTGAAGGGTATATTTTTGTAGTAACTGAGTATGAAGTGCTGCTACACCATTAATTGCATGGGAACCAACACAGGCTAAATTTGCCATGCGAACTTTTTTATCCGCTCCTTCTTCAATAATAGAAAGTTCGGCAGCTAGCTCATCATCATCGGGGAACCAAGTACGAATATCTTCTAGGAAGCGATGATTGATTTCGTAAATGATTTCAATATGTCGGGGTAGCATGCGGCTAAACAAACTAACTGACCATCTTTCCAATGCCTCAGGAAGCAAGGTGTGGTTAGTATATGCCAAAGTTTTTTGGGTAATTTCCCAAGCCTGATCCCAATCCATATCATGCTCATCAACCAAGAGGCGCATTAACTCAGCTACCGCTACCGCAGGATGGGTATCATTAAGCTGAATTGCTGCTCGTTCGTGGAAATTAGAGAGATTAGGATGAACGTTAAGATGGATGCGAATTAAGTCGTGGAGAGAAGCCGACACAAAGAAGTACTGTTGCGCCAAACGTAGTTCTTTCCCTTGAGGAGTATTGTCATTAGGGTAGAGTACTTTGGAAATAGTTTCCGAACTCATCTTTTCGGCAACGGCACGGTCATAGTTACCAGCGTTGAATGCTTCAAAGTTGAATTGTTCACTGGCTTCTGCTTTCCATAACCGTAGGGAGTTAACCGTATTGGTGCGATATCCAGGAACAGGAGTATCGTAGGGGACGGCTTTAACTTTGCGATCGCAAATCCAGCTAACACGATTGTTTCCTTGCTCATCGCGGTAGCTTTCGGTATGTCCGCCCAACTTGATCTCCACAGAATCTTCGGGACGGGCAATTTCCCAAGGATTTTTAAACATCAGCCAGTTATCGGGAATTTCTGCTTGCCAGCCGTCTCTCAGTGCTTGGTGAAAAATCCCAAATTCATAGCGAATCCCATAACCAATGGCAGGCATTTCCAGATTAGCCAGAGAATCGAGGAAACAAGCCGCGAGACGACCTAAACCACCATTACCTAAACCAGGATCGGGTTCTTCCTCAACTAAGTCTTCAATATCGAGGTTAAATTCACTCACAACCTCACGCATCTTTTCGTAGATCCCCAGAGAAATCAGGTTATTCTCTAGGTGACGACCCATCAAAAATTCTGCCGAGAGATACGAAACTACCTTAACGTTTTCTTCGTAGTAGGTGCGTCCAGTCTTGATAAAGCGATGTAGCAAACGATCCCGCACGGTGTAGGCTAACGCCTGATAGTAATCATGGAGAGTTGCGTTAGATTCATCTTTCCCTTGGAGGTAAAACAGATTGTCAGCAAAGGCTCTTTTTAAAGTCTCTGCACTCATTCCTGTGCGATCGTCTTCTACCTGAATCGTACGATTAGCCAAATTACTGACATTAACGTTTTGACCAAGCTTTTGAGAAGTTTTTATGTCCATATTTCCCTAAAGATGATTTTGAGATAGATAATTGCTTTTGATCTAGACAGGCAATCTGGTATAAAAATTGCAATGGCGCCAACGCTGTCCAAATCCCAGTTCATATAACCGACTTCTATATTGCCATGTCAAATTGAATCTGACTGTTTATAGGTTACTACTAGATTCTGGTAACTAGGCTTGGAAAGACCCAAGCCTTAATCTTTAGTTTAGAAACTTAAGGGTTTAGTTTAGCCTTTTGGTCCTAAGCCAACCTTGCCTGCATAAACTGCGCGATCGCCTAATTCTTCTTCGATTCTCAATAAGCGATTGTATTTTGCCACCCGTTCACTACGACACAGAGAGCCAGTTTTAATCTGTCCCGCGCGAGTAGCAACAGCTAGGTCGGCAATAGTCGTATCTTCCGTTTCCCCCGAACGATGGCTAATCA
Source organism: Cyanobacteria bacterium P01_G01_bin.67 (assembly GCA_039179675.1). Taxonomy (GTDB): domain Bacteria; phylum Cyanobacteriota; class Cyanobacteriia; order Cyanobacteriales; family Xenococcaceae; genus Waterburya. Next base: position 68,469 of record JBCDEP010000004.1, on the reverse strand, counting down.
CGGAACGATATCCACTCCGAGTTGCCAGTTCAATGGTTTCTAAAGTTTCGGTCAGAGTACCAATTTGATTCAGCTTAATTAAAATAGCGTTGCCTACACTTAAGTCAATTCCTTTTTGCAGTCGGGTTTTATTGGTGACAAATAAATCGTCTCCTACTAACTGCACGCGATCGCCTATTTTATCGGTTAGGGTTTTCCAACTATCCCAGTCGTCTTCGTGCAGGGCATCTTCTATGGAAATAATGGGATACTGGTCTACTAGTTCTGCAATATAGCTAATAAACTCTTCAGGGGAATGAGCAGAACCATCGTAGGTATACTTACCGTCAGTATAAAATTCACTGGCAGCTACATCCATTGCCAAGGCAATTTCCTCACCAGGCTTATATCCAGATTTTTCAATCGCTGTAATCAGCAGATCCAAGGCTTCTTGATTAGAACCTAAATTAGGCGCATATCCTCCCTCGTCACCAACCCCCGATAGCAAACCTTTCTCCCCTAAAACTTTACTCAGGGTGGCAAACACTTCGGCACCCCAGCGTAGAGCTTCTTTAAAAGAATCTGCCCCCACAGGCATAATCATAAACTCTTGAAAATCAACGTTATTATCGGCATGGGAACCACCATTGATCACGTTCATCATTGGTACTGGCAGTACGTTAGATAAAGGTCCTCCTAAATAGCGATAGAGGGGTAATTCTACCTCTGCTGCTGCCGCTTTCGCCGTAGCCAAAGAAACCGCTAATATCGCATTGGCACCCAGGTTCTTCTTGTTGGGAGAACCATCCCGCTCAATCATAATCTGATCTACCGTTGCTTGTTCGAGGGCATCGATTTCCAGTAGTTCAGGAGTAATTTTTTCTTTGACATTACGGACTGCGTTGAGAACTCCTTTACCTCCGTAGCGGTTTTTATCTCCATCTCTTAACTCGTGTGCCTCAAAACTCCCTGTAGATGCTCCGCTAGGAACTTGAGCTAATCCGACAACTCCAGTCTCTAAACGTACTTCTGCTTCAATAGTAGGTCGACCACGGGAATCCAAAATTTCTCTAGCGGCGATCGCTTCAATAACGGCTTCTGATTGGTTTAGCATTAATTTCTCAATTTCTCCTGATTTAAACTAGGGATTTTTGGTCTTGACCAAGACCTAGGCGAAAATTAATATATCTTTTTTTGTGATACTAACGTTAATAAGGGACGTCGGAATTCAGGGTTACTTCTCAACACTCTGATTACCTAGTCCCAATTCGTTTACCTATGCAGAAACTAACATTTCTGTTTCTTTGGTCGCCATTGCTAAAATTAGGTCAATCGCCCGATTGGAATAACCCCATTCATTGTCATACCATGCCACAACCTTGAAGAAATTGCTGTTTAACTCCATCCCTGCACCAGCATCAAAAATACTGGAGTGGGGATCGCCAGTAAAATCAGTTGAAACAACAGGTTCAGTCGTGTAGCCTAAGACTCCTTGCATTTCACCTAATGAAGCAGCGAACATCGCTTGACAGATTGCACCGTAGTTTGTCTCTTTATCGGTGCGGAAGGTCAGGTCAACTACAGATACATCGGGGGTAGGCACCCGCATCGCCATGCCTGTTAGTTTTCCTGATAGTTCTGGTAAGACCAAAGCTACTGCTTTAGCTGCTCCTGTCGAAGCGGGAATAATATTTTGCGCCGCACTACGTCCTGAACGTAGATCCTTTTTACTAAACCCGTCTACTGTGGGCTGAGTGGCAGTCATAGCATGAATGGTAGTCATCAAGCCTTCTTTCAACCCAAAGTTATCGTTAATTACTTTGGCGATGGGAGCCAGACAGTTGGTAGTGCAGCTAGCGTTGTAAACAATCAGATCGACTCGGGGATCGTAACTGTGGTGATTAACTCCCACTAGTAAAGTTTTGATCTTGTCAGGGTCTTTAGTGGGAGCTGAAATTACAACTCTTTTCGCTCCTGCGGTCAGATGTTTTGATGCTCCTTCATATGTGGTGAACAGCCCTGTAGCTTCCACCACATAATCCACTTGATAGTCTTGCCAAGGTAGTTCTGCGGGATTTTTGACAGAAATGCAGGGAATATATCTGCCGTTAACGACAATTCCATTATCCTGGGCTTCAACGCTTCCTGTAAAACGCCCATGAGTGGAGTCATACTTGAGTAGATAGGCGATCGCTTCTGGGGGAACCAGATCGTTGATGCAGACAAATTCAATCTGTGGATTATCTAGTCCAGCACGGAATACTAATCTACCAATACGTCCGAAACCGTTAATCGCTACTCTTACGGTTGCCATTGTTACTCCTTGAAATTATGGTGTACAACGAAAATAAATCCTGGTTTGCCCCCTGTTGCTCTCTCGGATTTATGAGGGGCTTAGTTTTAATTAAATCTATAAAGTTGATTTTTTTAAATAGCTAATTGCTTAAGAAAAAATAAATTAAGGAAGATAGACTAGCTTTTCTGACATTAGTTAATCTAGGAAATTATGTATTGGTCTTTGAATCTTAGTGAACTATCTTAATTAAATTGTCTATTTGTTAAAATTTGATAATTATAGTAATTTAATTTTTATTTCGTGCCTCGTCAATTAGTTGGTTTTACTGTTAAACACCGCCGAGAATAAAATAGCTAACTTGCTAAATTTTAGAATGCTAATTTACATTTTAAAAATGTATTTAGATGAATTTTGAATTTTATCTGACAAATTAGCACTTATTAAAGTATTGAAAATTGATTATAATTTAGATTTCTTTCTTACACTAAATAAAACATAGCAGGCGTCTGAGCCTATAGTGGAAAATCGCTATTAGCCACTGTCCAAAAACTATCGGTTATCAATCATAATTGACTAAATATTACTTTGTAAGTACTTCTTTGAATGTATACAAATGGTAGCTAATATCACTTATTAAATAAAAATTAGACAAGAAACCATCAATCCTTATATAGTTATTATTGCGAGTAAATTCTGATTGTCAAAATTATCTAGGTAGCGATCGCAAACTAGTTCAAGTTTGCTCGAAACATCATGAGCCAAATAGATAACAAGACCCCGTAGGCTATCACACAGTTCATCTTGCCTGAATTAAATGGCGATCGCTATTTAATTTGTAATATATCAGGACTTGATGACAAAACTTACCTTCAACTAAAGCCTATCAGTCTTAAATCGAGAGACACAAGTTAACGTAGTGAGATTAGCAATTACGTTTCAACTGAAACAAGATGACATTGCCACCCAGATTGATTAAAAAGCAATAGCAGGCGATGATCCCCGCTGACTGCCAGCAGCTTAACTTGATAAAATTAAGGCTGTAAAATGATAATCGAAAATATAAATCAATTAACCTCAGGAGCAAAAACAGTTGACCGACCAAACCCAACAACCTCCTCAGTTACCTAAACTACCAACTAATGCCATTGAGACGGAGCAAGGTTTACAAGCGAAAACTCAAAGTTGGTTTGAATATCCAGTTAAAGCACAACCGCATCATACAGACTATGGGGGGATTGTGTGGCACGGAACATATTTGACCTGGATGGAGGAAGCACGAGTAGAATACTTGCGCTCAATTGGCATTGAATTCGCTGATTTGGTGGCTATGGGATGTGATTTACCAGTAGTAGAACTTTCCTTGCGCTATCATCTGCCGATTCATTTGGGAGTTTCCGCCATTGTTAAAATACGTTTGGTAGAAAGTAATGGAGTACGTCTTAACTGGGATTATGAGATTCAATCTTATGACCGACAAGAAATATTTCTGACGGGAAAAGTTGTCCTCGTGGGAGTAGATCGCGAAAAAGGCAAAATTATGCGTCAGCTACCGCCTCAAGTTCAGGATGCATTAGTCAAACATATTACAGTCTAATTAGGGTCACTGCGATGTTCCCTCCGAAACAAATGTCGACATCTGTCCCTGGATTACGAGCGCGCTTAGCATATTCTCCTTGATAGTAATAAGTATCGCCATCAATTTTGAAGTCTACAGGTAAGGGATCGACACTGGGTTCACACAAAATAATTTTTGGTTCTGGTTGCTCTGGTTCAAGGTGGGGCAAATTGACGTTCCAAAAGCTTCCTGGTGGTGCTGGACGAGATAATAAATCTTCTAAGACTCTGGTCGTCCACTGAGTTGCTAACTCCCAATTAATGACCAACGGTTTTTTGATCCAGTGAGAGATAGCAATGCCAGGAATACCTTGAATCGCTGCTTCTCTGACTGCTGCCACTGTACCCGAAATATAAACGTCCGTGCCGAGATTTCCTCCCGCATTGATCCCCGATAATACTAATTTGGGATTGGTGGCGATCTGAGTAATCGCCAGTCGCGTACAGTCAACGGGAGTCCCATCAACTGCATATTCTCTAATCGATTTTTGAGCAACTTGAATACCTCGATTGGTTGTAACTTGATGTCCACAACCAGAATGTTGATTTTGGGGAGCAACAATCGTACTCTCTTCTGAAATAGCCTGTTGTAAAGCCCGAATCCCAGGAGCATCAATGCCATCGTCATTTGTAAGGATAATTGTCATCGGTTTTCGGTGTCATTGGTTTCCAGGAACTTTAGTAAATAAAAAAACATCATCTTGCTGAAACTTGAGCTTAAATGTAGATGATTGTTTTAGTTTAGCGAAAAGCGCTTCAGCGATCTCGGAGGAGCTACCCCAACCAGGATGACGCAAATTGAGCAATACATAGGCAAATTTTGCTAATTCTTCATGATTTAAGTTTTGAGTAGGCAATCCCAGCAGCTCACGATGCGTAAGATGGGGGGCAATATCGCTGGTGGTTAAGACCCCTCCTTTACTATCAATTAAAGCGATCGCCTGACTTGTTGCTCTCCAAGTATCCCAAGTTTGGAGGTAAATACTACCAAAGTATCCATATTTAGCCAAAGCGAGCCAAGCTACCAGTGACCAAATTAAAATATTACGCCGACTCTTTAGCCAAATGTCTTTACTGCTAATTGAGATAATGACTATTACTAATAGCCAAGGAATAATTGGCAGTGAATATTGATGTACTAAATTGCGTTGAGCGTCGCTTTCTGAAAGAAGATTAATCAGAAGTATTGGCATTGCTCCCACCAGGGGCATTAAATGGAGCGGAGATAATCCCCAAAGTAAGGGAGCAGTTAATAAAAGTAAATAACCAAAGCTAGATGGAGAAAAAATCTGACCTAGCACCAAATTAGGTTTGATTAGCAGGGTTTTGGCAATATCCCAGACCGAATCCCCTAGGTAACCATAGCGATCAACTGCCGCCGCTTCAGCACCACTAAAACTAGGAATAATTATTTGAGTGGCGATCGCAAACCAAATACTGCCTAAGACAATAGCAATGATGGCGTAGTGATAGCGATATTTACTAGAGAGTAGTAGCCATAGCCCGATACCAACCACCGTAAGGGCTAAAACTGCTTTACAGCTCAAAATTAGAATAATTGAGGCGATAAACCAGACTAAATGGTCTCGCTTTGCCGCTAAAATTGCGCCAAAAATAGCGGGGACAGCAATCACTTCAGGATGAAAATCAAACAGATTGACGTTAAAAATAGCGGGATAAAGTAAATAAGCTAAGACAACCACCTGGCATCGAGATGACCTTAAACCTGCTGCTTGGCTTAAATACCACAGTGGCAGAGCAGCGATCGCCAGAGATAAAGCCTGAATCAAAAAAAGCCAATGAATATCAGGATAGATCTTGTATAACAACGCCAAGGGGTAAACGATCCAGGCGGCATGATCCCCTAAGATATGGAGATTTCTAAAGGTAATAAAAGGGGTTTGTCCCTGGCTGATCAAGTAAACAGCATTGTCAAAAATAGCCAGATCGAAACTGGACTGAAATAAGCCATGACGCACGCTGCTAGAGATAAATAGCACCAAAGTGCTGATGGTGATCGCTAAACTGAGAAAGCAAACTTGAGAGCTAGCTGGAGACTTACTTTTGACCAGTGGCATGTTTAATCATTATTTTTGCAAGAGCCAAACATTTTGTTGCTGATAAACCAAACTAAACCCAGAAGATTCTAGCAAGTCTTGGATCATTTGGTTGGCTTGTTCCGGAGAGGTATCCAATCCTAAATGCTGCTGAGCAATTAAAACTGTGTCCAAATCATGCTTCACTACTTGCGCCACGCCAAAATCATTATTCAGCAACATAATTTGCGATCGCTGACTTAGATGAGGTGCAATATAGCCAGAAGTCAGCACCTTAGCATCAGGTTCAACTAAGTTTACTGCCCCCCTAACTACCGCCACATTGTCATACAGTGGGGCATAGCGAGTCCAAAAATAGCCATACTTCGCCAAAGCTAGCCAAGCAATAATTGACCAGCTAATGAGTAGTCTACGGCTGAGCCACTGTCTTTGATGATGTTTAGTCAGATAAGCCAGAGATGCAATTAACCACACAAATAGAAAGGGAATAATTGGTAGGGAATACTGATGGATCAAATCTCGTTGGCGAGGAAAATCCGCCAAAATATTTAAGCCCAACATCGGTAAAGCAGGAACCATTGCCCCGACTTTGCGCCAGTGCAGACCCCAGATAATCGGCAGAATTAACAGCAAATAGTAAAATAGGCGATCACCAGCGACAGCCCGACTCAAAAAAATCTGAGGATTAGTTAATACTTTGAACGCAATTTCGGTGAGGGAAGTACCCAAAGATGCATAATGCCAAGTTCCCGCCATCTGATGTCCGCCGCGAAAACTAGGAATTAAATAGATCGCCGCAAATCCAAACCAGGCTACTCCAGCTACCATGCAGCTTAAGCCATAGATTAAGCGTTTTTCCCAGAAAATTAACCAGATGCCTAAGCCAACCACAGTTAGGCTCATCGCCTCCTTACAGCTCAGCACTAACATAATGGCGATCGCTAATTGTCCAGGAGATCTTCTGCTAGCGGCTAAAACTGCCCAGAGTAGTGCAGGTACCGCAATAGTCTCAGGTCGAAACTCTGTATAGAAATTGATGTTAAAAATTGCGGGATAAAGAAGATAGCAAACAGCGATCGCTTTAGCACATGCTACCGATAAACCACTATGGCGACTCAAAAGATAAATGGGAATAGCCCCGCTAGCTAAGGCGAACGCCTGTATTGCTAGTAACCAATATACGCTGGGATAAAGAACATACAGCAGAGATACAGGATAGAGAATGAGCGCGCCATGATCGCCAATGAGATGCACTCCTGACAACAGAGTTGAAACAGGAGTTTTGCCTTGACTAAGTAAATATACTAACTGGTCAAAAAATCCCAGATCATTACCGGCACGAAATAACCATAGCTGTAGACTACTAAAGCCAAATAGAACTAAGGTAGCGATCGCTACCAACCCAGTTAAATAAAATCTCGGACGATCCTTGAACTGCTTATCCAAGCTAAAATGAGCAATTTTCACTGTTAACTGTTGACTGTTGACTGTTGACTGTTGACTGTTGACTGAAACTATTGACCCAAATACGCTTCCAATACTGCCTCATTATTTTGAATTTCGGCTGGGGTTCCTTCCGCCAGGTTAGTTCCTTCAGCTAAGACCCAGACGTGATCGCATAGACTCATAATCACGTCCATATTATGTTCAATAATTAAAAAAGAAATTCCCTGCTGATTCCAGTTAACAATATGCTCGCAAATTTGGTTGATCAGAGTGGGATTTACTCCTGCGGCTGGTTCGTCCAGTAGAATCAGCTTTGGATTGGTCATTAGCGTCCGCGCCATCTCTAAGAGCTTTCTCTGTCCACCAGATAAAGCCCCCGCATAATCATGAGCTTTCGCTGCTAAACCTACAGACTCCAAAATAGCCATTGCCCGCTCTTTATTCTGCCGTTCTTCTGCCCTCAGCTTCTCCTGTTGAAACCAAACTCGAAAAAAATTTTCTCCTGTTTGGTGTGGTGTTGCTAGCAGCATATTTTCCAGCACCGACAAACGAGACAAAACTCGAGCCACTTGAAAAGTACGAATAAAACCACGGGTCGCAATTTCATGAGATGGCAAATTGTGAATCGGTTGCTCGTCAAAAAAAATTGTGCCGCGATCGGGTTCAATAAAATTAGAAAGTAAATTGAACAAAGTTGTTTTTCCCGCTCCATTAGGACCAATCAAGCCCGTAATACTTCCCTGATTAACTTTTAAATTCGCATTGCTTACTGCCTTAATGCCGCCAAAACTTTTAGATAGTCCTGTCGCTTGAAGTAAAGAGTTAGTTGATGATTCTTGTGACACTACTTTCTGCTTAAAATTTGAGTATTTTGTGAAATCTATCCCGTAATTTATCTAAAAATACCAAAATTTTTTGAACTCATCATCATGTCTAATCTTGAAGGAATGACAACTTAGTAAGTGTCCAGTATTTGAAACACATCTGATTCTGAAAAATCTAAGGTAGTAAAGAGAATGGAGCAAATTCTAGTTCATTAATGACTCAGTTAAAATCTCGACAAAATTCACCTTGTTTAAAATCAGAAACATCTGATGAAGTAAATTCCCATGTATCTCCCTGGCTAGCCAAGATCATCTATTTTATTGGTACTTACTTCGTCTTACCCTTATTCTTTGGCAAAATCCAAATCAAGGGGCAAGAAAATATTCCCTTACAAAATCCTGTGATTATTGCTCCGACGCATCGCTCTCGCTGGGATGCTTTCATTGTGCCATATGCTTTAGGGAGGTTGGCTAGCGGAAGAGATTTACGCTTCATGGTTTCTGCTAATGAAGTCAAAGGTATTCAAGGTTGGGTAATTCGTCGCATGGGGGGGTTTCCCGTCAACACTGAACGTCCTCAACTTTCCAGTATTAACCATAGTGTTGAGCTGTTAAAAACTAATGAAGAGATGCTGGTAATTTTTCCTGAAGGGGGTATATTCAACGATTACCAAATTCATCCTCTGAAAAGGGGGGTAGCGCTGATTGCTTTACAGGCAGAACTAGATCGATTAAAGGGGGGGGTCAAAATATTACCTGTAGGGATTTGCTATAGTCAGCCTTATCCAAGCTGGGGTACTAACATTAAGGTAGAAATTGGTGTCCCTTTAGCTGTGAACGACTATCTCAGTAAGTCATTACGCCGAAGTTCTCAGAAATTAACCACCGCCCTACAAGGTAGTTTACAGCAGCTCTATGAAAACTAAAATTTTGCAAAATAAAATACTAAGTATATTTTTTGCAAAAAACCGACATAAATAAAATTTCTAATTTACTATGGAGAAATCTTAAATGCTATGTGATTTGACAAAATAAATTGATGTGTAAGTTTATAATATCAGCTTGAGAGCAATAAATTAGACTGACGAAGTGTATTGCGTTAACTGCCTCAACCTGGGGCGACTCTGGAATTTATTTCATGAGCTTCTGCATGCCACTTGATTCGTCTACTAATAATCTCTCAATCGTTTTTGGCAAAATCGCCCTCGGGATTTGCGGGAAGATATCTAGAAACTCACAATCACTAATTCTGCTGATCTTTTACCTATTACTGAAATGAGATTCGCATTTTATGTCGTCATCTAACCATTGATAAACTAATGTTAGACTTACCGAGCCACTGGTTTCTTTAAGATTGAAATTGTAGTGGCTTGACATAGCTAGAGATAATTTAAACTCTGATTTGTTCGGAGTCTGCTCAATAGTTAAAAACATCCATGTCACATCCTGAGCCTAGAATTCAATGCTCGAATCCCCATTGCGCAGCGTCTAATGTACTAGAAGCTCGTTTTTGTGCTCGATGTCGCACCCCTATAATCAGACGTTATTTGTGGAGTAATAAGCAAGTAATTACTCCACAGCAAAAACATACCTTGATCAATGACAGGTATTTAGCTTTGAGCGAGCAAATATTTCTAGAGACTCAACCCAGTAAACCCCCCGTAACCCCAGAAGAAGTCCCAGAAGAAATTGTTGTGTATTTACAGCTTTTTACCTGCTATCCTCATATTCCACAAGCTTACGGGATGTTAGATGGAACAGATGCCTGGCTTTTTGACTATGGTACGGTGCCAACTACTAATGCAGATGGATTGTTGATTAATTCCAATCATTTGATTCCACATATTGCCAATCTATGGTCGGGTGCAACGGCTCTGCAACAATTAAACTGGCTGTGGCAACTGGCTAAATTGTGGAAACCTTTATCCAGTAAAAACGTAGCAGGAACTTTATTGGCGCCAGATTTAATTAGAATTAACGGACAGGTAATCCAACTATTACAGCTAAAAAATGATGGCAAAGAGCAAGCAAGTCTGAGGGATCTGGGTAGTTTGTGGTCGCGGTGGGCGGAAAATGCTCAAGGCAACATCAAAGATGTAGTAAAACAGCTAGCCTCACGTATGGAAACAGGTGTAGTTGAGCGAGCAAGTCAAGTAATCGCCATTTTAGATCAAGCTATTAATCATAGTCGCCAGGCTAAGCAATATTCATACCAAGTTTATGCTTTAAGCGATTCGGGACCTAATCGAACTAATAACGAAGATGCGGCATATCCAGCTCTTTCAGAGAATGTTTCGGGTTCAGAAAATGCTCTAGCAATTGTGTGTGATGGAGTTGGAGGACATGATGGTGGAGAAATTGCCTCTGGTGAAACAATCAAATATCTACGCAGCAAGATTTCCCAAATAACTTTAGAAGAACATTACAGTTCCCGAAAAATATTAGGTAAATTAGCTCGTTACATTAATGGCGCAAATGACATTATCAGTAAGCGCAATGATAGCGAACAGCGTCAGGAAAGACAACGTATGGGTACCACCTTGGTCATGGCGTTATCCTATGCTCAGGAAATATTTCTCGGACACGTAGGTGATTCAAGAATCTATTGGATTACCGCTAATAGTTGTCATCAAATGACCATTGACGACGATCTTGCTTCTCGGGAAGTTCGTCTTGGCTACGCCTTATATCGAGATTCTTTGCAATATCCCTCCGCAGGGGCTTTAATCCAGGCAATAGGAATGCGAGATTCTGCTGCGCTTCATCCCAATCTACAACGCTATATGATTGATGATGATTGCATTTTCTTACTTTGTACCGATGGCTTGAGTGATTTTGACCGAGTAGAACAACAGTGGAGACGGAGTGTCTTACCCGTACTGGAAGGAAAAAAAGATCTTGTCAACGCAGTTAAGGATTTAATTACCCTTGCCAACGAAAAAAACGGACATGATAACGTCACAGTAGCTTTAGTCCATTGTAAAGTAAAAACAGCCTCTAATGGGGCGAAAGTTGCCGTTTCTTGGTCGGATGTTGAGTTTGTCCTGGAAGAATCGACACTATGGTCTGATGCTAATTTAACTGATGGTATCTGGTCTGATTCTACGCCAGCTGATGTTTCATCTCCGCCAACTGCGATTCCTGAACAGCAGATTGGAGAAGCGTTACCAGCAAAAAAACAGCCAAAATGGCTCAAACCTTTGATTTTGCTGCTGCTTGCTTCGACAATAATTGGATTATTTGCCTATTTTCTGCTTCAGGACAACATTGATAATCCTAATAACAATCAAATTGAAGATCAAGATATACAAATCAACTAGGTAAACTGCAAGATTTGTCCGAGTTAAAACCTGAACATAACAATGAAAAGCGAATTTATATTTTCATCTTCAACTGTAATTTATATTGACCAGTAGCTTGAGTATGTTTTGGTATGATGGGCAACAGATTGATTCAGAGGAAATTGAGATCAACATTAACGACCCAGGATTATGTTTTGGGGCTACAGTATTTAGCACGATGAGGGTATATGAAAAGTCCTTAGCTCATCCTTTGACCAGTTGGCAAGCTCATTGCGATCGCCTCAAGACCACAATTCAAGCCTTTAACTGGCAACAACCAAATTGGCAACAACTCCAACAAGGGGCAGAATTATTAGCCACAAAATTTTCTGTGCTTCGTCTCACAATATTTGACAACGGCAGAGAATGGATCAAAGGGCGCAGTTTACCAATCGATCTCCATCAACGTCAAAGAGAAGGGATTACAGCATGGGTTGCTCAAGATTCTCGATACACAAGGGAACTGCCTCAATATAAGACTGGTAACTATTTAGCTGCCTACCTAGCTCGCAATCAAGCATTAGACTTGAATACACAGGAAGCAATTCTCATTGATACTCAGGGTAATTGGCTCGAAACTAGTACTGGTAATTTATGGGGGTGGAAACAAGGCTGTTGGTATACCCCCCACTTAGATTCAGGAATATTACCAGGAATTGCACGATCTCGTTGGCAGCAATTTTTTCAAGCCCACGAATACGAGGTTAGAGAAAATATTTGGACGGTGGATTTTGTTCAAAGTTTGGAATCCTTGGCTTACAGTAACTGTGTAATAGACTTTGTCCCGATTAGAACTGTTATTGATGCTGAAAATCAGACTAATTACTCTATTCAACAGCCTGGAAGCAAAAAATATTGAATATTGAAAAATACTGAATTTGGTAGCCATATTCATCAGGTTCCTTGACTCCGTCATTAAGCAACAGCAAGTTCATCGATAACTTGCTCAACTTGCTTGAGAGCATCGCTAGGATTATTTTCTGCCTGATTCGTCATCAATTCTCTCATGGCTTCAATTTGATGATTAATAGTATCTAAATTATCCTGGATTGGCTGTAATTGCTGCTCGTAAAAGGAAATCTGGGACTGCATCTGCACAATTTGGAGGTTTAAGTCATGCCAACTATCTTGCTGCTGATTCATTGCCAACTCTAACTGGCTTTTTTGTGTTTTGTGCTGTTCCAAATTAGATCTCAGACGTTGAATGCCCTCTTCTATTTGGGCTACTGCCTCTGAAAGGTCTTGTTGTTGACTTTCTAGTTTTTGCTGCTGTTTTTCCAAACCTTGCTTAATCGGGGTTAAGTCAATATCCTGAATTGCTGACTCAAAATCAAAGTCAACTATTCCCTGACGGCGTTTTAAAACTCTTGAATGTTCCAACAATACTTGATGTCTTTCTTTAAGCGAACGACGTTGACCAACCAAAGTTTGATCTAACATTTTTTTTGCTTCTTTTTCATCTGCGAGTTCTTGTTCCAAGGTTAAACGTTCAAAGTCGTTCACTTCGGCGATTTTGGCTTCTAGCCCCTCTACTGCTTTACATTGCCAATCTAGTTCTTCCTCTTGATCATTGACAAATCGAGCTACTTTTTCTAAATCTTTTTTCAGCGTTTCTACAGTTTCTTCTAAACTAGGCAAAGGCATATTCTCTAGTTCGTCGATGTTAGCCTTAGAAATTCCGTCCGCATCCAGTTCAGAAGCTGCAAGCATTTGCAGCATACTCTTTTGAGCTTCCGATTGGACGTTGAGGAACTGTGTTAATTCTTGTTTAACTTCCAAAGACTTTTGTTCGATTGCTAACTGTTGTTCCGCTTCGACAATTGAATCTTGTAAGGAATTAATCTGCTTTTTACTGTCTGTTATTTCTGCGGTAACTTTTTCCAACGCTTCTTTCTTGCTTATAATCTCCTGAGAGTTGAGGTTTAGATTATCCCAGTGAGACTGTAGGACTGCTTGTTGTTCCTTGGCAGCAGAATCGGCTACATCAAGTTGTTCTTGAAGTGCATTCGCTACTGCAATTGTATTAGAAATAGTAGCTATTTGCTGTTTGATGGCAGCGACTTGAGTCGGGTCTAGAACTTTAGCCTGTTTCAACTGTTCATCTATATTTCTTTGCTGTCCCCGTAACTGCGACCAGGCTCCTTCAAGTTCAGCAGTTTTCGTTTCAAATTCGGCTCTGATTTTTTCTGATTCAGCCTTGGCAAGGGCAATTTCTGAACGTTGTTGTTCAAACTGTTTAAATTCTTCTTCCATCTGCTCAACATGTTCCAGACGGGTTTCCATCTCAATTTGTCTTCGGCTCAGCTCTTCACTTTGAATTGCTAATGATTCTTTCCATTGATTAATTTCTTGTTCTTGCTCTTGGTTTTTTTCTATAAGACGAGAAAAGTTTTTAAGAACTCCAATAATTTTTTGTGAGGCTAGTTCTATTTTTCCTTGTAGCTGGCGGTTAGTGCCCAAATTTAAAACAACTAAAGCACCATCTCCAAAATCGTTAGCCTCTTCAGTAGTAATTGATTCATTGGTTACTAAACTCCAACTTTGGTCGTTGCGTTGACAGGCTATGAGCTTTAGTTTGGTCTCAACGCCACCAAGAAAACTTTTATTATGTTTTTGTATTTCTGCCAGATATAGCACTATGCGCCTTCCTCTAGATTTCTTCTGTGCAGCAACTCAGAAAAATTAAGCTTTTCCAGTTTACTGCTGATTTATTAAAACAACCAGATTAATTTAAATTTAAATCGGTTTGATAAATTAGCAAATTAAGCGATTTAGGTTTGATGAGCTTAATTTGCATTTGCTTAGAAATAATCAGTTCTGTTTATTCAACTTGCTTTTTGGGTGAATTAAAAGTACTCAGCATTAATTAGCTTGAAACACAAAGTTTACATTGATACTTCTATGATTTGTTGCAGTAGAAATATGAGGCAAGTTTAATCACTTCACTGTAATAAAAAGAACGTGGATGTTGATGACCAGAAATTATAATCACAGTTTCTAAAATAGCCAATTTCCTTTATAAATAACACATCTATGGGCTGATTGGGTTACGAAATATCCACAGTTTTATTCAACTAGGCTAAAAGTAATTTAACTCAAAAACAAATTTAACTTAGATTATATTGATCATTACGTGGCGATTGGCTAAAAAGTAGAGTATATTCTGAAGCGGAGAGGGTACTAATCAAGTTAATTTATTAATAATATAAGTGAATTAAAGTAGAGGTTTAACTTGTGTTGATTTAGTTAATGGTTTGCCAAGTAGACTCAAGTTAAGTGTGACTTTTCGTAGATAACGTGTTATGAGCAAAGTTCTAATCGTAGAAGATAGTTTGGCGCAAAGACAAATGATTTCTGATCTCCTTAAAGGTAGCGGTCTTAATGTAACTGTTGCCTGTGATGGAATCGAAGCTTTAGAGCATTTAGAAACGTTAAACCCTGACATAGTGGTAATGGATATCGTTATGCCCAGAATGAATGGCTATGAGTTGTGTCGTCGCCTAAAATCAGATCCGAAAACTCAAAATGTTCCTGTTGTAATGTGTTCTTCTAAGGGAGAAGAGTTTGACCGTTACTGGGGAATGAAGCAAGGTGCAGATGCCTATATTGCTAAACCTTTTCAGCCAGTAGAATTGATTGGCACTGTTAAACAGCTACTCCGAGCCTAAATCGCCATTATCTTTGATGAAAATCTTAGCCGTCTCAGATAGTATTTACCCAAAAAATTATGGTTACCAATCCTGAACTATATACCGACAATGGTCTCGATCTATCCCTAGATATCAAACCATTAGAAAATCCTGACGGGGAACTGCACCTCCGTTTTTATTTGGCATCAGGAATAGCTTGTGCTTTTCCTGCTACAGGAATAGCAGAGGTCATGCAACAGACCCCCGATCAAATTGCTCCAATTCCTAATGCGTCTCCTTTATTGTTGGGAACAATCAATTTAAGAGGCAGAGTAATCTGGGTAGCTGATTTAGGACAGTTTTTGGGAGATACCGTAGCCCTAAAAACTGATCGTCCAACAATTCCTGTGATTGCGATTGAAGATCAAGAGCAAATTTTGGGTTTAGCGATTAGTAGCATTGGAGATATGGATTGGCTCGATGTTGACAAATTGGAAATTTATCAAGCCCCATCAGACAATATGGCTCCTTTTGTTCAGGCTCAATGGCAATCTGAATCAGAGGCGGATTCGGTTGTTAATTTGTTAGATCCAGCAAAAATTCTTCGGTCTGCAAGATGGGCAACTTAGTGATCGAGCTAAAACATTATTAATCAGCATCTAAGTTAAAACTTATACTTATTGAGCAATATTTGAGAAAACATCATAATCAAACTAGTTTTCTTATATTTCATATTAAAAACTTACGGGCGTCGTAGAACCAAGGCTTCAGAGTAAATATTTCTCTTAGCTCAAGCAACAAAAATTTAGATTAATTTGGCAAGAAGCATAATGGCATCAGGAACTAATTATTCACAGGAATACGGACAAGCAGAAAAAGCTTATTTGGAAAGTAATTTTGCTCAAGCAGCAGAAATAATCGATCATCTAGCTGACGAATTTCCCAACGATCCAAATGTCTTGTTGCTGCGAGGGCATATTTATTGCTATGGATTTCAAAACTATGATTTAGCAAAGCATCAATATGAATCTGTTCTAAATCTAAGCGAAGAGCAAGGCTTACTCGATTTTGCTCGTAGTGGCATCGAGCAGGTCGAACAGCTTCAGCAACAATTGGAAAACTCCGAATTGAGTGATCGTGAGTTGGAGTCCTCAAATATGTTTGATGGTGAAGCTCTTGAAGAGGCAGAAAATTCGATTGGCATTGATTTTCCCGATGAAGCTGCTTATGAAGAGGGTTTTGAGAGTGATAATTATGCTTCCGAGCCAAGTTTTGATGTGGAACTAGAAGATGCGGCAGTCGATTCTAGTCTCGATCATAGTTTTGTGCCAACAGTGAATGATTCCTTTGGTAATCCTTTTGCTGAGGCTCAAGAGAACTCAGACGATTTAGCATCAATGGCGGAAGAAGAGGAATTTGAAGATCCCTTTGCCGAATTTGAATCTGAGCCTTCTCTTGTATCAGAATCAGCACCTAGTTTGGAAAATGGTGAGCCTTTAAACGTTCATACTACCTCTACTTTTATGGTGGATTCAGAAGATGGAGAAGATTTGCCCGACTATACAGAAGAAGACTTCACGATTAGCCAAGCTGAATATCAAAATGAATATGATGATAGCTCAGAATTGGAAATTGATACAGTTTTGACTGAACCGTTCTCCATGAGTAATGATGAAAGCTACGATATGGAGGACATTGCTGAGCAAGAAGGCTTAGACTATCAAGACGAACTAGAATTTGACGAAATAGATAGTAGTTTCTTTGACTTAGAAGAACTTGAGCAAGGATTGCCTGATACTGGTTTGTTTAACGTGGCAGAAGAAAGTAGCACTGCTAACTTCGGTGTTACTCCTGATATAGTTGACGAATCTCAGTCCATTGAACCAGATGAAATCTCTATTAGCGATGCTAGTCCAAATGCTACAACTTCTTTCACCACCGTTAAAGAAGAACCACAGATAGAAGTTAAGCAAGGAACTTGGGCCAACTTCATTAATGCCCCAATTCAGAAAAAACAATTCATAACTGCTGGGGTTACAGGATTAGTTTCAGCGATCGCTGTTTTAGGAATCGGTATCATTGGTTCTAACATCGCTGCTCGTCAGAACCCACAACGAACTCTCAAAGAAGGAGTCCAAAGCAGCTTATTATTTGCCTTAGTGGCTGGATTGTCTAGTGCTGGGACAGCAGCTGCATTAGGTAATGTTACTGCCAAACATGTAACTAAAGCTAGCAGAGATTTACAAAATCAGTTTGATGATGTTTATCAGGGTAATCTCAATGCAAAAGCTACGGTATATTCACAGGATGAATTTGGGCAATTGGCTGCTGATTTCAATCGGATGACTAGAGTTATCCTGACTACTACTCAAGAAGCTCAACGGCGGGCTGAAGAAACTGAGCAGGCAAAAGAGGATCTCCAGCGCCAGGTAATTCGCTTACTAGATGACGTAGAAGGTGCAGCTAGGGGGGATTTAACCGTGCAGGCTACTGTGACTGCCGACGTACTGGGTGCTGTTGCTGATGCTTTCAACTTAACTATTCAAAGTCTGCGGGAAATCGTTCGTCAGGTAAAAGAGGCTGCTGAGCAGGTGAATAAAGGTTCGACTGATAGTGAACTTTTTGCCCGCAATCAATCTAGTGAAGCATTACGTATGGCAGAGGAACTGGCAGTTACCTTAAATTCGGTACAGATGATGACCGAATCCATTGAGAGGGTAGCTGATAATGCTCGTGAAGCCGAGGAAGTTGCTCGTTCATCATCGGTAACTGCTCTTAAAGGTGGTAAAGCGGTAGAACGTACCGTATCGGGGATTTTTCAGATTAGAGAAACGGTATCTGAAACTGCTCGCAAAGTAAAGCGCTTAGCCGAAGCATCTCAAGAAATCTCCAAGATTGTTCTTTTAATCTCGCAAATTGCTGAAAGAACCAATCAATTAGCTCTAAACGCTTCGATTCAGGCAGCAAAAGCAGGTGAAGCAGGTCGTGGATTTGCGGTGGTTGCGGATGAGGTTAGACAACTTGCAGATAGGTCGGGTAAATCCCTCAAAGAAATTGAGCAGATTGTATTACAAATCCAGAGTGAAACGGGGTCAGTTATGACTGCCATGGAAGAAGGTATTCAGGAGGTAATTGATGTAACTGAAAGAGCGGAACAGGCGAAAACTGCTCTGGAAGATATTATTCAGGTATCGAATCGTATTGATACCCTGGTACGGTCGATTACTGCTGACACTGTAGAACAAAGAGAAAACTCTCGTGCAGTAGCGCAGGTAATGCAATCAGTTGAATTAACTGCTCAAGCAACATCTCAGGAATCGCAACGGGTTGGTGGGGCATTACAGAGTCTTGTTGGGATTGCCCGAGGATTACTATCCTCAGTGGAAAGATTCCGTATTGACAAAGGCGAAGAATAAACTAGATTGAGGTAAGTGAAAATATATAATGCCTCGTTTAAAGATAAATTTACTCTTTCGCCCATAGGAATTTTATGATTCAATAGTTATCTGCGCTCTATTTTTTTATCTGCTTTATGTGTGCCGAAAGAACCTTACCTAAATTCGATTCTAACTCTGCCAAGATTACAAAAGAAGAAGGCTTTGTTTTGTATGAGGATATGGTCTTAGGACGCCTATTCGAGGATAAGTGTGCTGAAATGTATTATCGAGGTAAGATGTTTGGCTTTGTCCACCTCTATAATGGTCAAGAAGCAGTTTCTTCAGGAATAGTCAAAGCGTTGCGTGCCAAAGGTGATTATGTTTGTAGTACTTATCGCGATCATGTTCATGCACTAAGTGCAGGAGTGCCCGCCAGAGAAGTAATGGCAGAGTTGTTTGGGAAAGAAACTGGCTGTAGCAAGGGACGTGGCGGCTCAATGCATATGTTTTCTGCTGAGCATGGGCTTTTAGGCGGCTATGCTTTTGTCGCTGAAGGAATTCCTGTGGCTACTGGAGCCGCTTTTCAGAGTAAATATCGCCGAGAAGCGATGGGAGATCAAGATTCTGACTCAGTTGCAGTCTGTTTTTTTGGTGATGGAGCAAGTAATAACGGTCAGTTTTTTGAATGTTTGAATATGGCTGCTCTCTGGAAGCTGCCGATTATTTATGTAGTAGAAAATAATAAATGGGCGATCGGCATGGCTCATGATCGTGCAACTTCTCAGCCTGAAATTTACAAAAAAGCCAGTGTATTCAACATGGCAGGGTACGAAGTAGATGGGATGGATGTTCTTGCTGTTAACACTCTAGCGAAGGAAGCCGTTGCTCGGGCTCGTGCAGGGGAGGGTCCAACGCTCATTGAGGCATTGACCTATCGCTTTCGAGGTCATTCTCTGGCTGACCCAGATGAACTGAGAGATCCTGAAGAAAAAGAATACTGGGGCAAACGAGATCCAATTAAAAAGTTTGCTAGCTACTTAATTGAGAAAAATCTAGCTACAGCGGAAGAACTCAAAGAAATTGAGCGTCAAGTTTCAGAAACAGTAGTCGAGGCTGTTAAGTTTGCTGAAACTAGTCCTGAACCTAGTCCCAGCGACTTACACCGCTATATTTTTGCCGAAGATTAGGCATGATCAATAATGAAATGATTTGATCTCGATTAATTATTAAACAATTGAATTTTCATTTTGATTAATAAGAATGAAGTTTTCTGATGCGATCGCATAAGTAATAGTAATGAAATTATCTTCTAATAGATACCTATAATTATAGTTTTTCGCTTTAAATTATAAATAAATAACTCATTTACACAGAGAAATAGGCTCTATAAGTTGCAGTTAAATTTATTTATCTCTTTCTCAATAGAATAGATATCATTAATCCGAATTAGACAGAAGTTCAGAGGAAGCAAGTAAAACGACAAGATAGTACTACCAGGGCAATCACAAAATCGTCAAGTTTGATGAACAGTAATTTAAACCACAGTTGATTTTGTTTAACTAGTAGAGTATTGATCCATTACTTGATCGGGTAAACGAAATGGAAATAGGTGTTCCCAAAGAAACTAAAGACCAGGAATTTCGTGTCGGCTTAACTCCCAATAGCGTCCAAGCATTGTCTAAAAATCATACTGTATTTATCGAAACAAAGGCAGGGCAGGGATCTGGGTTTACAGATCATGAGTATCAACAGGCTGGTGCCAAAATTGTCTTCAGTGCTGCTGAGGCTTGGGATAAAGAATTAGTAGTCAAGGTTAAAGAGCCTTTGAGTCAAGAGTATCAATATCTCCAATCAGATCAACTATTGTTTACCTATCTTCATTTGGCAGCGGCGCCCAATTTGACCGAAGCTTTAATCAAAGCAGGTACTACGGCGATCGCTTATGAAACTGTAGAATTGAGCAATGGTATCTTACCCCTACTGACTCCGATGAGTATCATCGCAGGGCGCTTATCAGTTCAATTTGGAGCTAGATATTTAGAAAAACAACAGGGTGGCAGAGGAGTATTACTAGGGGGAGTGCCAGGAGTCAGCCCTGGTAAAATAGTAATTTTGGGCGGTGGCGTAGTTGGAACGGAAGCAGCGAAGATTGCAGTTGGCATGGGTGCAAAAGTGCAAATTATTGATATTAACTTAGAACGCTTAAGTTATTTGGAAAACTTGTTTGGTTCACGAGTAGAATTACTGTTCAGTACTACTGCTCAAATTCAACAGGCTGTTAAAGATGCTGATTTATTAATTGGTGCAGTACTAGTTGTCGGGAAAAAAGCTCCTGTATTGGTATCTCGCAGTTTAGTGGCACAAATGCGCCCAGGCTCAGTAATTATCGATGTAGCGGTAGACCAAGGCGGCTGTATTGAAACTTTGCGTCCTACTTCCCATACCCAGCCAACTTACGAGTCGGAAGGGGTAGTTCATTGCGGAATACCTAATATGCCAGGTGCAGTGCCTTGGACAGCTACTCAAGCTTTGAACAACAGTACTTTACCCTATGTTTTGCGACTAGCCAATCATGGTTTATCTGCTCTAGAACAAGATTTAGCTTTGGCACAAGGATTGAATATCAAAAAGGGACAAATATACCATCCCGCGGTTAAAGAAGTCTTTAGAGATCTAGTAACTTATGACAGCTAAATTAAGTATTAATTACTTCGGTAGAGCTTAATATTTACACTAGTTAAAATTAAAGGATGCTGGCTCAACAATGCGATTATACAAGCTGAGGTTTTCTCAGCATATCTCGCGTTCATTTTTGATTTAAGCCATCTATAATCTCTAGCGTTACATCCTTTCATCGTAAAAGTTAATTGCTCATGGTCAATCCCACACTTTTTTGGATAATAGTCGGGGGAATTCTTTGTTCAATGGAATTTGTATTCCCTACTGCTTTTGTCAGTTTCATGATGGGTATTGCGGCACTGCTGGTAGCAGTAGTGTCTTTATTTTTGCCACAATATATCTTGCTGATGGGCTTATGGCTGATTTTTGCTACAGGTTTGATCCTTATCTCCAGACGATTGTTCACTCCCAAACGTCAGCTATCAATCACGGGAGACGATTCAGAGGCGACTACAATTAGCGGCATTCCTGCGGGAAAAGTTGGGAGGGTTTTGTATGAAGGTAATTCTTGGAGAGCCAAATGTGCTGATGAAACTAGGGATATTGCCCCTAATGAAGCTGTTTTTGTCGTTCGTAGACAAGGAAATACACTAATTATTCTACCTAGCAGAATGATAGATCAAGAATAGTTTGCATCATTTTGAGAATCAACGCGTTTGGATTTTCATACAGATAATTTTAGCGAGGCAAGTATGGGGCGTATGGAGTCAGCTACTCACCTTCAATCTTGAGAGACGAGTTATAACTGAAGCAATATTTAATCAATATTAGGAGAAGTAGATTATGGGACAGTTTTTAACCTTAGTTTTATTGCTTTTGGGTTCTTCGACCTTAGCAGGCTCGGTCAAAATTGTTAAAGAAAAAGAAGAATATTTAATTGAAAGTTTAGGTAGCTATAAAAAGAAACTAGAGCCAGGACTCAATTTCATGGTTCCTTTCATCGATAAAGTTGTCTATCGGGATACGATCAAAGAAAAAGTGCTTGATGTTCCTGCACAGTCCTGTATTACCCGTGATAATGTCAGTATTACCGTTGATGCGGTGGTTTACTGGCGCATTATGGATATGTATAAAGCTTTTTATAAAGTAGAGAATCTGCGTGATGCGATGGTGAACATGGTTCTCACGCAAATTCGCTCAGAAATGGGTAAATTGGAGCTAGATCAAACTTTTACGGCTCGGACTGAAATTAATGAAATTTTACTACGGGAACTGGATATTGCCACAGATCCTTGGGGCGTTAAAGTTACGAGAGTGGAATTAAGAGATATTATGCCCTCTAAAGCAGTGCAAGACTCGATGGAATTACAAATGGCAGCTGAAAGACAAAAACGAGCTAATATATTAACCTCAGAGGGGCATCGAGATTCCGCAGTTAACTCAGCCCAAGGAGAAGCTCAAGCTAGATTACTCCAGGCAGAAGCAGCTAAAAAAGCGGCAATTCTAAAAGCAGAAGCTGAACAACAAGCGATTATTTTGAAAGCTCAGGGAGAAAGGCAAGAACAGATACTTAAGGCAGAAGCTACTGCTGAAGCAATGAAAATTGTGATAGAAAAACTTGACAGTGATCCTAATGCCCATGAAGCTTTACAGTTTTTACTGGCACAAAACTATTTGGAAATGGGTAAAGAGATTGGAAATAGTGATAGTAGTAAAGTGATGTTTATGGATCCTCGCAGCATGATTTCGACAATTGAGGGGGTTCAATCTGTAATTTCAGCAAATCCTAGCAATAATGGGAATAAACAGCCACAGCAACCAGTAGAGTTAAATCTCAAGCAGATTGAGCGTGATTTAAACCGTTAATTCAGATAATTATGAGGAATTGGGGGTGTATTAAAGCTCTTGTAGCTAGGCACCTTCTATTTTTTTTGTTTGCATAACTTTATTCTGAGAAAAATTTCTGGTTTTATTCGTAACTCCAGGAACCTAAATGCTAAATAAACTAGAATATAAAATCAAAAGTATTAAGATGGCATTCTTAATATTCCTATTGATGCTCTCCTCCTTATATTTAATTTTTTTGGTCAGTTTTGTTAATAGTTCAATAACATTTATTCAGGTCGATAAGGAACTTCCCGCAGTAAATGGCTAACTAAGATTTTGAGAAAAAATAGCGGCAGAAACCATTCCAAGCCAACTGTTGGTGAATATAAATAGCGATCGCCAAATAAAGCAAATCCATATAGCCCAAATGCTACTGGACGCTGAAGGTAGAGTGGTGACCCTAAAATCAAAAGCGAAGCTGACAGTAGATATCCAGATACACCAAAGAAGAAAGCCCAATCTCCCCCGCGTAATAGTAATGCCACCAAAAGAATATGAGTAAGATGTAAACTCACAAAAGTGATCTGTTGTTGCCAAGCTTGTCCTGGGCGATGAAACCAACGTTTAGCAGAGGATGTGGCATTGGTAATGACTCCTCCTACTAAATCAAATCCCATCAGGGCGATGAGCCCTAACTGCAAGGGAGTCCATTGCACAGCTAGATTAAAAGCATAGATTGGAGTTGTGATCGCTGCCACTACTGGCGGTACAAATTGTACGATCAATTCAGGTACTGTCGCTTCTGGTCCAGTAATACGGTCTATATAACCTTTGACCCCAGGACGAGGGGCTGGATAATTCTCATTAGTGTACATCAACTCGTCTCATAACAACTGTTATGTGGTTAACGATAACAACTGTTATGATAATTTGTCAACAGTGATCCTAATTTAATTGAGTAGCAGTCTCTTGAATTAACTTAAAAATTTTTATGTCCCAACAAACCAAAAAAAATGAAGTTGCCGCAGCAGCGTGGCGCGTAATTGTCCGAGAAGGTTTAAGTCATACTAGTATGAGAGCGATCGCTCATGAATTAGATTGCACAACAGGGGTCGTAACTCATTATTTTCGGGATAAGCAGGAATTGATGCTATTTGCTCTGCACCAAGTAACGGAGAGTTTACAGCGCAAAATGCTAGAGGCAGCTGAGAAAGCGGAGGGGATTGAAAAGTTAAGGGTAATGCTGTGTGCGTTTTTGCCCCAAGATCCTGAGAGACGACAAATTCTCCAAGTTTGGGTGGCGTTTTTAGGCTCTGCTGTGGGTCAAGAGTCTTTAATGGCAGAACATCGCCAAAGTGCGACTCAGCTAAGGGAATTGCTGGTACAAGAATTATTAGCATTACAGTCAGCCCAGTTAATCCAGGCTAAGATTGATCCTGAAATAGAAGCTAATAGCCTGCTGGCTTTGGTAAATGGCATCGCTTTGGACTATTTGATTCAGGAAAAATATCTTGACTGCCAACAACAGGAGCAAGTGATCCGACGTTACGTT
The DNA here is from genome assembly GCA_039179675.1 of Cyanobacteria bacterium P01_G01_bin.67. Taxonomy (GTDB): domain Bacteria; phylum Cyanobacteriota; class Cyanobacteriia; order Cyanobacteriales; family Xenococcaceae; genus Waterburya. The sequence goes on along the minus strand of JBCDEP010000004.1, from coordinate 43,908 downwards.
AATCAATTATTGTCCGCTAATTCTACTTCAGTTAGTACCAAATAGTTGTCTGATAAAATTTCTGATCAAATCTTGTTTGATGGAGAATGGCTCCTACAAATACTTGCCTTTAAATACTTCAGTTGCAGGTCCAGTCATGTAGACATGATTATCGGTTGCCGACCAATTAATCTGTAAACATCCTCCAGGTAATTCGACGGTACAAGAGCGATCGCATTTCTGGTTCAACACTCCTGCAACAACCGAAGCACAAGCTCCCGTACCACAGGCAAGAGTAATTCCTGCACCTCGTTCCCAAACGCGCATCTTAATATAATCTAGCTTAACCACCTGAATAAACTCTGTATTGGTTCGTTGCGGAAAAACAGGGTGATGTTCAAATAGGGAACCAATTTCTTCCAAGGAGATGTCCTCACAATCTTCAACAAAAGTAATACAGTGAGGATTGCCCATGCTGACTGTCGTCACTAACCATTCATGATTAGCGACTTCTAACGGTTGAGAAATTACTTTTCCTTCTATTCCCTCCAGAGTGGTCGGAATCTTTGCCGCCAGCAACTCTGGTTCTCCCATATCAACAGTAACTTCGCTGTTGGCTTCCAATCGTGGCACAATTGTCCCAGCTAAAGTATGAATTTTGTAAGATTTATTAATTTCTGAATTTCCTTCGAGATCGGAGATAAACTTAGCGAGACAGCGGATACCATTACCACACATTTCTGGCTCAGAACCATCAGAGTTATAGATCCTCATGGTGTAGTCTGTACCCTCAGTTCCTGGTAAGGCAAAAATCACGCCATCACCGCCAATCCCAAAATGGCGATCGCACATAGCGATTGCTTGTTCAGGGGTAATTATTGGTTCGGCAATGTGACGATTATCGATCAGAATAAAATCATTGCCTAACCCTTGGTATTTGCTAAACTCGATCATCATTTTTAATTTTCCTTAACTAGAATACGAGAACTGAAAATATGACTGAATTTGATACTGCTTTACCTGGTGTAAGACTAGTACAAAATTACATCAAAGAAAAGCAGGAGGTAGAACTCAAGTTGATAACTGACGATTTAATGGTAGGTAAAATTATTTGGCAAGATGCTGAATCTCTCTGCATCATGGATCATTACAATCAGCAAACTCTAGTTTGGCGACAAGCACTGGTTTATCTCAAGCCTAAAGCTTAACCTGTTGATTCAAGGCTTTGATTTGCGAACATGTAGTCCACGATTTTTAAGCATAAGTACTACGGGGTGCCATTTACCCAGCAGTATAGATTAGCTATGAAAGCTTACTTTTGACCATTGCCTGGATTTTTTTTCCATCAGCTTTTCCTTTCAATTGTTTCATTGCTGGTCCCATGACTTTCCCTAAGTCTTTTAGGGTAGTGGCACCCGAATCAGCAATGATTGAATCGATAATAGCTTCCACTTCCTCATCGCTTACCTGTTCAGGCAAATAGGTTTCGATGATGGCTAGTTCCTGATTTTCCTTATCTGCCAAATCATCCCGACCTGCATTTTTAAACTGCTCAATAGAATCACGGCGTTGTTTTGCTTGTTGAGACAGTAATTCTATTTCTTGTTCTTGGCTGAGGCTATCTTGACCTTTGGGACGCAATTCGACTTCTTTTTCTAAGATCGCTTTTTTGATTCCACGTACTGTTTGTAAGCGAATCTTATCTTTGGCTTTCATCGCCGTCTTAATGTCTTCTCCAATCTGTTCTTTAAGACTCATCGTTTATTTCCTTTGCATGAGTCAGAGATTACTCCGCCGTACCACAAGGGCATAACATAAAATAACGGAGCCTGCTCTGACCGTTGGTCATTTATTGTAAGATACTTTTTAAGTAATACATAAGAAATTAGATACTTACAAGTTTGATTACAAGTGTAGTTGAATTTACTTTAATTTCTCTATGGTGAATTGCGGTGAATTTATGACTTTTATTTTCCCTGATGACGCAGAATTAATGCAGCTAAATCACAAAACCCCTCTCCTTCGGAGTTATTGGTTATATAGGCAGGCAAATACTTAAGGCGATCGCAGTATTTAATGACGTTAGCCACTCCTACTGATAACGGAAACTGTTCTTGATTAAACATTGATTCATCATTAGGACTATCGCCAATGGTCAATATTTCTTCTGGTTTAAGATCGGAAAAATACTGAGAAATAACTCGATTTAAACCATACGCCTTATCTTGGTAAGTAGGTTTGATATGACACTGAATCGTACTGTAGGTAAAGCCATAACCTTCGGAGTGGCAAATTAGAGCAATTTCTGCTAGTTCCGTAGGACTTAGGTTTTCGACATCAAATGTCCAGTCAGTCAAGCGAAAGCGATTATCTGAGGATTCTTCAATCTGGGGAAACTTTGCTTGTAGTAGTTTAAATACTTGTTCTAGCTGATGACGATGTTGCTCCACAACAATCTCGCTAATCATGCATGGTTGTGGATCGTGATTCCAGTAAACTAATCCGCCATTTTCGGCGATCGCTCCCACCACAGGAAAATAAGTAGCGATCGCCTGAACCCATCCAGCGGATCTTCCTGTGGTAATTAAAACATTTATGTCCCCACGGGACAGCTCAATTAAAGTTTTGAATAATTTAGCGTCAAACTTTTCCTCTTGAGTTAAAGTACCATCCAGATCTGAAGCGATTAGGCGAATGTTCCCCCAGTGATAACTATCAATAGATTTGAAAGCTGATTGAATCATAGCAAGCTTTGTTAGTCATAAATAACAAGTATATAGTCTCCATTATTTAACTCGATCTATACTTTTGTGGTTCAATCAATTCAACCTTAAAGGTTTCAGCAAAAGCCTGGGCGACATCTACTCGAACCTGATTTACGGTGATATTTGGTACAAACTCTCTCAAGCTACCTACTGCTCTATCAGCAATACCACAAGGAATAATTCTCTCAAATCCACTCAGATCGGGACAAACATTCACCGCAAAACCATGCATTGTAATCCAACGACGGACTTTAATTCCGATTGCTGCAATTTTTTTGCCCTCCAGCCACACTCCAGTTAAATCTGGAATACGATAGGCTTTTAAACCGTAATTAGCGATGGCATTGATAATTACTGCCTCTAATTGTCTCAAATACCAGTGTAAATCCTGTTGATAGTAACGTAGATTTAAAATCGGATAGCCTACTAATTGACCTGGACAATGATAAGTTACTTCTCCTCCACGTTCGATACGATGAATCTCAAATTGTTCTACCTGAGGATCAAATTTCAGAAAATCTAACGTTGAACCAGTTCCTAATGTATATACTTCAGGATGTTCTAATAAGAGCAAAACGTCCTCCAAATCAGGATTATCAATCCTGGCATTGACAAAAGATTTCTGATCTGACCAAGCTTTCCCATAGGGAACTATTTGCTGATTATTTAATACACAGCATCTTCTTTTCTGTAGCATATTGCTAGCCTATTTTAATTAATGTCAATCAATGTAACGTAACATAAAAAAAAAGCATTTTTTAATGTTTTGCAAGATACAAAGTGTTAATCTTATAACTATAAAGCCATTATAAAAATAGCATTGCCCAAGAAAATTGCTCAAGACAAAATCGATATGTAAACTGTCTCAATTGAGGGAATCTAAATCAGTAGTTTTGAATTTTAGGTATACTATACGTTTATCTGAAAAATAGATTAATCTTTAGTAGTGTTTTGTCAGAAATTATGGCTAAATCTCTAGAATAAACTACTAGAATTCTATTGAAAGGTATAGTGAAACTCTATAATTAGCCAAGAATTATAGCTATGCAAATAAGTGATTCTGGGTTGAAAATTATAATCATAGCTGTTTATCCTAGTAAAAATAGCTCGCTGTTTTGATTCAGAAGATTGAGGAATTAATAGATTTTTCTATAAGTTTACAGGCAAAGTAAATCGATGTTTTTATTGGCTGAAAACTGTGTATTATGGAGTAGTGAATATGAAGCTTTTGATCCAGGGAAATAACATTGCAGTCACAGAATCAATTCATGATTATGTCGAGCAGAAGTTAGAAAAAGCAGTCAAACATTTCCAAAACATAACAGGAAAAGTCGATGTCCATTTATCTGTGGCACGCAACTCTCGGATCGAAAGAAAACACAAGGCAGAAGTAACGGTATTTGCCAACGGGACAGTAATTAGGGCTCAAGAAGGTAGCGAAAATCTATACGCTAGTATCGATATGGTGGCTGATAAAATTGCTCGTCAGCTAAGAAAATACAAAGAAAAGCACTTGGTGAAGAATGTTCATACCCAGATTCGCCAAGATGAAACCGAAGAAAGCGATAGCTTGGTAGAAGTTAGCGAGTTAAATAGCGATCGCTCTCCTGAATTACCCGCAGCAGTCGTCAGAAGCAAGTATTTTGCAATGCCGCCAATGACTACAGAAGAGGCATTAGAGCATCTTCAACTGGTAGATCACGATTTTTACATGTTCCAGAATAGTGAAACAAATGAAATCAATGTCATTTACTGCCGCAATCATGGTGGTTATGGCGTGATCCAACCTCGTTCAGATGGCGATGCTCGCCAAGGTAATTATCCCCATTAAGTTGGTGGAGTTAGACCAAAAAAGGGAGATCGTTCAAGAGATAGAGAAGTTTTAGTAATAGAGAAGTAGTTCTTTACTCCTCTATTACTTTTTTGAGCCGCTAGTTTAGCTAGCAAATCTCATAAGGCTCTACTCAAACTCTGGCATTAGTTCGCTCGTTTCCGACTCCAGATTGGCAAAACTAAGTGATTGTACAATGTAAGGAAAACCAGCTCCAGATAAACCTTGCTTAATGCGATCGCTCGTCCCATCAAAGACCACAAAAAGAGGGTTGATTGACTCCGCTGCCTCACTAATCATATGCTGCTCATTAGGCGGCATTAACCATTCATAGTCTTGGTCAAGATAGACCTGAGTTTTGCGCCAGCGATCAATTAAATCAGAAAAATCTTCTTCTGGACGATGAATAAAAACAATAATCTCTGCACCCATCTTAATTTTCCACTCAGGATCGCACATCAAAATTCCCAGATCGCAGGGAAGAGCAGTTGCAATGCGCGGTGTCTTAGTTTGCAGGGGATTATTGGAGGATAGCTCTGGTCGCCGAATACGAACTACAGGAAGCGGAATTGTAATTAGACTTTGCTCTGGTCGCCGAATACTAGGTAATGCCTCCAAGTAAGGACGATATTGCTTAAGTAAAGCGATCGCGCCCCTGCGAGTACTATATTCTGCAAGCAAAGTCTCATAGTCAGACTTGTTGATTGATATCATGCAATTTTAAGAATTAGCGGAGCAAATTTACTCGCAAAAATTAACCTAGCTGATCAAAGATTGAGAACATAGGCAAATACATAGACATTAGAATTGTACCTACCATTACTGCAATCCCTACCATCATAATTGGCTCAATCATGCTGGTCAGAGCTTTTACCGCCTGCTCTACTTCATCTTCATAAAAATCTGCTACTTTCTCCATCATGCCGTCAAGTTCACCTGTTTCTTCCCCTATACTTATCATTTGAATTGCCAAGGGAGGAAATACATTTTCCTTTTGGATAGCTAAAGAAATCATGCCTCCCTGTTGGATGTCTTGTTTCGCATTTTGAACAGCATTGACCAGCACCTGGTTGCCAATAGTGTCACAAACGATATCAAAACATTGCAAAACAGGAACGCCAGAACGAGTCAAGGTACCAAAGATTCGGCAAAAACGAGCGACAGCGATCTTTTCATTTAAGTCGCCAAACAATGGCATCTTTAACATAAAGCCATCAATTTGGAGACGACCTGTTGATGTCTTATAGTATGTGCGGATTAAGAAACTGATTACAATAAATGTCACAATTGGGATTAACACTTTCCAGCTACGAAGAATGTCGCTGATAGTTAACATAGTTCGGGTTAGCAAAGGCAATTCTGCTCCCAATTGCTCAAAAATACCACCAAAAACTGGAATCAAAAATATAGTCATTCCCAGAAATGCTATTACTGCAAATATTCCCACAGTTACGGGATAAGCCATTGCTGACTTAATTTGATTCTGTAACTTTGCCATATCTTCTAGGAGTTTAGACAATCGCATCAGAACTTCATCCAGAACCCCACCAGCTTCACCAGCTTCAACCATTGAAACATATAAATTATTAAAGCATTCAGGATAATCACTCATTGCCTCGGAAAGGCTAGTACCCTGTTGAACCTCAGCACTAATTCCTAATAAAGCCCTTTTTAGTTTAGGATTAGGTGCTTGATCTGCCAGAATGCCCAAAGCGCGAATGATTGCTACACCTGCATTGACCATCACCGAGAACTGACGGGAAAATACGGCTTTATCTTTTACCGTCACTTTAGCCAAAGCGAGTTCTAGTTGAGTGAGATCGATTTCAAAACTAGACTTATTAACTTTGCCAACAGCGACATATTTATTCTTTAGCGCTAGACGAGCCTGTTCGGCGGAAGCAGCTTCGATTTTTTCTTTAAAGACTTTGCCCGCATTGTCTTTTACTTTTGCTACGTAGATAGACATAAAATTAATTAATAGCTAAATTAGTAATCAAGAAATAGTTAAGTTCAATCATATTTAGCGGCGTTTGGGATTTGCTTTCGAGTTGTTGGTTGCTCCCATACCAGCCGTTGCTCCCGTAAGACGTTGTAGCTCATCTGGTCGAGAACTTTTAGCTAGTCCTTCTTCCATACTGATAATTCCTTTTTTGACCAAATTGGCTAGAGCCTGCTCCATAGTCTGCATGTCCATTTTTGCTCCTGTTTGGATTGCGGAATATACTTGAGCCGCCTTACCTTCTCTGATCAAATTAGCGATCGCAGGAGTAACTAGCATAATTTCCTGTGCCATGACTCGTCCGAATTCTCCAGGTTTAGGATTTTTCTTTTTCACCAAAGTTTGGCTAAAGACGGCAATCAGAGAGTTTGACAGCATGGCTCTAATTTGTGCTTGTTGACCAGCAGGAAAAACATCAATCATGCGATCAACAGTTCCTGATGCAGAATTAGTATGCAGGGTACCGAATACTAAGTGACCAGTTTCAGCGGCGGAGATTGCCAAGGAAATTGTTTCCAAATCTCGCATTTCTCCCACTAGAATAATATCGGGGTCTTCACGAAGCGCAGCTTTGAGCGCATTGGCAAAGCTTTTGGTATCCTCTCCTTTTTGCCGTTGGTGGAATAAACTCTTCTCATTGTCAAAAACATATTCAATCGGATCTTCAACTGTTAGGATATGCTCTCCTCGACTACGGTTGATCAAATCTAACATCGCCGCGAGAGTAGTAGTCTTTCCTGAACCTGTAGGACCCGTTACCAAAACTAACCCTCTGGGTCTTTCGGTGGTTCTTCTCACTACATCAGGCAAGCCTAATTGATCAAAGTTGGGAATTTTCGATGATAAGGCTCGCAAACAGGCTGCGTAACAGCCACGCTCTTTATAAACATTGACTCTGAAACGAGCTAGACCTTTGACTCCGTAAGAACAATCTAGCTCCCAATGCTGCTCTAGCTCTTTTCTTTGATTGTTATTGAGCATACTAAAGATCAACCTTTGGCACTCTTGGGGACTGAGATCATCCCCAATGGGAGTCAATTTGCCGCTAATACGGAAGTAGATAGGAGCTCCAGCCTGAATATGCATATCAGAGCCTCCCATTTCCACCAATTGCTCCATCATATCTTCGATCATTAAATCCATAATCTATTCCTCATCAAAATTTCCAAACTTTTCCCAGATTTTCCATAATTAGACAATTGATGCTAAGGTCTCTACTCCTCTAATTCTGCGATTACCATGACTTTCATACCTCCGATTTAGGGCTGATTTAGGACGAACTAGAATCTTAAAATAGATCAACTAAAACGTGGCGTCATGCAGTAAGGACAGTCCAACCATTCAGGCTGTAACTCTGCGCTACAGGTACGACAGGTTAGACCACTCTTACGTTTAGCTTTCAATTCTGCTTCTAAACCTGAATCAGTAAAGGTGACTCGTTCTACTTCTTCGAGAGTGGTATGACCCTCTTTAACCAAATTAAGACTGTATGCCAGAATGGTAATCATCCCTTCCTCTACAGCAGTTTCTTTAATGCGGTCAGTATTTGCACCTTGATTGATCAATTCTTGTAATTTCTCTGAATTGCGCATGACTTCGTATACTCCAACCCGACCTTTATAGCCAACACCATTACACTTAGGACAAAGACTTCCTTTCGCTTTTGCCTCAGAAATTTGTTCCGTATCTAATTTATTGGCTTTATAAAAAATGATTTCTTCTTCTGCCGCCGCAGATAGACCAAAGCGAGACAATTCTTCTTTAGTGGGGTTGTATGCTATACGACATTCACTACAAACACGGCGCATTAATCTTTGCGCTAAAACACCGACCAAAGCACCAGAAATCATAAATGGTTCTACCCCCATTTCATCCAGACGAGCGATCGCACCTGCGGCATCATTAGTATGGAGGGTGGTAAGTACTAAGTGACCAGTTAAAGCGGCTTCGATTGCAGTTTTAGCGGTTTCTGAGTCTCTGGTCTCTCCTACCAGAATTACGTCAGGATCTTGTCTTAAAAAAGCCCGCAAAATTGAGGCAAAATCCATCCCTTTTTCGCGAATGACCTGTACTTGAGTGATTCCATCCAGAGAATATTCGATTGGATCTTCAGCAGTACTGATATTAATATCAGGACTATTTCTCTCAGCTAAGACGGAATACAAGGTAGTTGATTTACCAGAACCCGTAGGGCCAGTGACCAAAATAATGCCAAAGGGACGTTTTGCCATATCCCTAACTATTTCTAGAGTAGGCTCATGAGAAATTAGTTTATCCAGACCAAGTTGAGTCGCTGAATTATCTAAGATTCGTAGTACAACTTTTTCTCCGTAGCGACTGGGCAAGGTATTAACCCGAAAATCCACCTTTCTTCCCTGAAACATGCGGCGGATCTTACCATCTTGAGGTAAACGCTTTTCTGCGATATCAAGCTCTGCCATAATCTTGAAGCGAGCAATTACAGCAGGAATAATTTTTTTTGGCATTTGATCGAAAGGCTGTTGTAAAACACCATCTTTGCGATAGCGAATTTTCAATCCTTCTTCTTGGGGTTCAACATGAATATCAGAAACTCCATCTTGCAGAGCTTTAGCTAGAATTTTGTTGACTAAAGTAATAATTGGTGCAGCCTGAGCTTCATTAGCTGCACCTAAGTCATCCGCTACCTCATCATCTGTCTCTTCCAAATTGAAATCAAAATTGTCTAGTTCCAAGGAAACATCAACATTGACCTCTTTTTTCTTTGCGGTTTCTTTTTGAACCTGTTCGTCTAAAAACTGATCGATTAACTGCTGATAATCAGCTTGAGTAATTACTTGTCGCTCGATAATAATTCCTTTTGGTCTGAGAATACGATTCAAATCATCTTGAGCTTCAAGATTTTCTGGATCTACCATTGCCACTATTAAGATCGGCTCTTCTCCCTCTTTCTTTAGTAGCGGAATCAGGCGATAACGGCGACAGATATCGAGCGGGATCAGGGAATTAATCAATTCCCCCATCTGATTATTACTAAATTTTTCCGTTTCAATTTCAGGATCGACAGACTCTACTCCAAAAAGAACTTTTAGCTCAAATAGATGATGTTTTTTATATTGACGCAGTAAATCTGGCGGTAGCTGTTTTCCTGTAGCTGACTCCAAGACATCTATCAGCGACTTACCAGTTTTGCGACTTTCTGCTAAAGCCTTTTGCATCTTGTCGCCATCAATAAAACCCTTTTGTACCAACTGATTCCCAAAAGGTGATAAGTTATTACGCAGAGCTAGAGCCCGATTTCTTTTGGAAGAGGAATAAGCCATAAAATAGTAAAAGTATCTCAGTCACGTTACTTAGTGTTCCCTAAAGCCTGAGTAAAATTTTCACTTCAGGAGACAAAAAGAGAAATTTTGCCACAATGAATTGAGATCGTTATGCTTGGGTTGCGCCGTTACATTGTAATTCTGAGACTTCTATCTCTTACTCCACAATTTTGGGGAAACAAAGTTACATAAAAAATATCTTATGATTACTGTAAACGATTGTTTTCTAAAGGATTGGCGTGATGATTAGATGCACGTTATCGAGCAGATTCATCTAGTCCAGTAAAATAACAGCTGTTATTTTCTTGACTGAATGCAATATCCTATATCTTGTATATGGAGAGACAAATATTCCTATGACTGAAGAGCAGAAACAACCCGAAACAATTTCCGAGAATCCAGAAGTAATCGTTGTTGATAATTCAGAAGACAGTGAAAATTCTGTTTTAGAGTCAACTCTAGATTCAGAGCAAGAACCAGCAAATAGCTTGACTACGGAAGAACTAGAAAGCGAAACTTCTGACGAGAATGAAGAAATCTTTGCTGCTTTTCAGCAAGAAAACGCTAATCTGAAGCAACTTCTGGATGAAAAAAGCCAGCAAGCAGATCTGACTAAGGCACAATATGCTAGATTAGCTGCGGATTTTGAGAATTTTCGTCGTCGCACAGTCAAAGAGAAAGAGAGCTTAGAACAGCAAGTAAAGAAAAATGTAATTACTGAATTGCTGCCTGTAATTGATAATTTTGAGCGAGCTAGAACTCAACTAAAACCAGACAGCGATGGAGAAAAAGCAATTCATTCCAGCTATCAGGGAGTTTATAAAACTTTGGTAGAATGCCTCAAAAAAATGGGCGTATCTGCCATGCGCCCTGAAGGACAAGAATTTGATCCCAATTTTCATGAAGCAATGTTGCGTGAGCCAACTAATGAATATCCAGAAGGAACCGTTATTGAACAGCTAATACGGGGATATATTTTGGGAGATACGATCCTTCGTCATGCCATGGTTAAAGTTGCTGTTCCTCAAGAACCTGTGATAACTTCGGAAGAGAAAAAGACAGAAAATGAAGAAAATGATAACTAAGTGATCCTACCATCCAAGGATAATTCAAGTTCAAGGATCGTTCAGAAATGTACCGATTCGACATTGCGGTATTTTGATTCATACCACAAACTTCACTGTCAACTTCTCTGTAATCTAGTAGGTAAATGAAAGTTACTGCCTAAGCACTATGGCAAAAGTTATCGGTATTGACCTGGGAACTACCAACAGTTGTGTGGCTGTGCTTGAGGGGGGCAAACCCGTAATCATTGCTAACTCAGAAGGTGCGCGGACAACTCCCAGCATGGTGGCATTTGCTAAAGGGGACACTCGTTTAGTAGGTCAACTAGCCAAAAGACAATCAGTTACAAATGCGCAAAATAGCATTCATAGCATCAAACGGTTTATTGGTCGTCGTTGGGAGGATACTGAAGAAGAGCGTTCTCGCACTCCGTATAAATGTGTTCCAGGAAGAGATGATACTGTCGATGTTCAGATTAAAAATCGGAAGTATACTCCTCAAGAGATTTCGGCTATGATTCTGCAAAAGCTAAAAGCTGATGCAGAAAGTTTTCTGGGGGAGCCCATAACTGAGGTGGTAATTACCGTGCCTGCTTATTTTACTGATGCCCAACGGCAAGCAACTAAAGATGCTGGAACAATTGCAGGGCTTGAAGTATTGCGTATTGTCAACGAGCCTACTGCTGCCGCTTTAGCTTATGGTCTTGATAAACAAGACCGAGAGGAGCATATTCTGGTTTTTGACTTGGGTGGTGGTACTTTTGATGTTTCTGTTTTGCAGTTAGGTAATGGGGTTTTTGAGGTCAAAGCCACTGCGGGTAATAATCATCTTGGCGGTGATGATTTTGATAATGTTATCGTACGTTGGATGATCAAAACTTTTTATGCTCAAGAAGAAATTGATCTGAGAACTGACAAGATGGCGCTACAGCGGATGAGGGAAGCGGCGGAAAAAGCTAAGATCGAACTCTCGGCAACTCCCACTACTTCCATTAATTTACCATTTATCACGGCTGATGAAACTGGACCTAAACATATTGAACTGGAGTTAAGCCGAGCCAAATTTGAAGAACTATCAAAAGACTTGATTCAAAAAACCTTAGAGCCTGTCAAACTGGCTCTCAAAGATTCAGATTTGAAACCGAGTGAAATAGATCGGATCATCCTGGTCGGTGGTTCTACAAGGATTCCAGCGGTTCATAAAGCGATAGAAACTATCTTTGATGGTATGCAAATTGATCGTTCTGTCAACCCTGATGAGGCAGTTGCTGCTGGTGCAGCTATTCAAGCGGGAGTTTTGGGCGGAGAAGTTGAAGATGTGTTGCTCTTAGACATTACACCTTTATCTCTGGGTATTGAAACTTTGGGAGAAGTTTTTACCAAGATTATTGAGAAAAATACTACTGTTCCCACCAGCAAGTCACAAATTTTCTCCACTGCTGCTGATGGTCAAACTAGTGTGGAAATTCACGCGTTGCAAGGAGAAAGGGCGATGGCTAAAGATAATAAAAGTCTGGGTAAATTCTTGCTTACGGGAATTCCTGTCGCCCCCAGAGGAATGCCACAAATTGAAGTTTCATTTGAAATCGATGTCAACGGTATTCTACAGGTTTCTGCTCAGGATAAAGGGACTGGAAAACAACAAAGTATAACAATCAGCAATACTGGAGGCTTGAGTTCTAGCGAAGTTGAAAAAATGCGCCAAGAAGCAGATAACTATGCAGAACAGGATCGTCGCAATATTGAGTTAGTCAAGTTAAAGAATCAGGCTGAAAATCTAATTTATAATTATGACTCCACTCTCAACGAACAGGGAGAATTGATTCGAGATGAGCATAAGGCAAAAGTAGCTCGAATCAAAGAAGAGTTTAATATAGCCAGCAATAGTCCCCATACCAGCATCAAAGAGATTGGAGCGATTTTAGACAGTCTACGTCAAACCTTATTAGAAGTTGGAACCGATGTTTATCAGCAAAAAAATGCTGATGCTAGCGATGAATTTATCTTTGATGATGATGATTTTGCAGATGCTAAAACAGAAATGGACTTAGCAGCAGATAGTGGTGTCAAGGCAGTAGTTAGTATATCTAACAATGCGAACATTGAAGGCGGCGTTGATTTGGGCTTAGATGGCGATACATCTATCGATGATTATGAATCTGTAGATTGAGCCAATTATAATTATAATTTAGGCGGGGACACTCAAGCCGAATTTTAGCTAATGATTAGTCCTTAGTAGTAACCGTACTATATTTAGTGGTTATGATTTTGTTAAAGTACAATCAATAAACCGTAGGAAAAAATTAAGATTTTATGGCAGGGGACTACTATCAAATCCTGGGCGTATCCCGCGATGTAGATAAAGATGAACTAAAGCGTGCTTATCGTCGTCTGGCGCGTCAATATCATCCCGATGTCAACAAAGAACCAGGAGCAGAGGAAAAGTTTAAAGAAATCAATCGTGCATATGAGGTTTTATCTGAACCAGAAACCCGCGCTAGGTACGATCGCTTTGGCGAGGCCGGCGTAGGTGGTGCAGCTGGAGGCTCTGGCTTTGAATACAGCGATATGGGCGGTTTTGCCGATATCTTTGAAACTATTTTTAGCGGTTTTGGTGGTGGTGTAGGTACGAGTCAAGGTCAATCTCGTCGTCGAAATGGTCCTGTCAGAGGAGATGATTTAAGACTAGATTTAAAGCTAGACTTTCGTGAAGCCGTTTTCGGTGGCGATAAGCAGATCAAAATTCCTCACCTAGAGACTTGTGGTACCTGTAATGGTACTGGGGCGAAACCAGGGACGGGAGTTAAAACCTGTGGTACTTGTGGTGGTAGTGGTCAGGTACGCCGTGCTACCAGAACCCCTTTTGGTAGCTTTGCTCAAGTAACTACCTGTACTACCTGTAATGGGACAGGGCAAGTGATCGAAGAGAAGTGCAGTACTTGTCATGGTGCAGGACGCCAGCAAGAAACTAAAAAATTGAAGATTACTATTCCTCCTGGGGTTGATAATGGTACCCGTCTGAGAGTTTCTGGCGAAGGCGATGCTGGGGTTCGTAATGGGACACCTGGAGATCTGTATGTTTACTTGTTTGTTGAATCTGATCAAGAATTTACCAGAGAAGGTATTAACATCAGATCGGAAATTACCGTGAGCTATCTTCAGGCTATTTTGGGCTGTAGTATACAAGTTAATACAGTAGATGGTCAGGAAGAATTAACGATTCCTGCGGGAACCCAACCAAACACTATACTTACTTTAGAGAATAAAGGCGTACCAAAATTAGGTAATCCTGTCAGTCGAGGTAATCATTTAATTACAGTAAAGATCAATATTCCGACTAAAATCAATTCAGAAGAGAGAGAATTATTAGAAAAGTTAGCTAGTGTGAGAGGTGAGGCTACAGGAAAAGGGAGTAAAGAAGGCTTCTTAGGAGGATTATTTCAGAAATGAATCCTGTTGACCCCTTAAGAGGTACGGATAATGCTACCTCTAATCGCGCTGACGCTTATTTAGATTTGCGTGGTACTCCTTGTCCAGTGAATTTTGTGCGGACTAAGTTGCGTTTAGAGCAGATGCCTCCTGGCTCTGTTTTGGAAGTTTGGCTAGACCCAGGGGAGCCAATCGAGCAAGTACCTGATAGTTTAAAAATGGAGGGCTATCAGCTTCAAGCTTTAAATGAGCATCAGGACTTTTTCTCTTTATTAGTTTGTCGTCCTCCCAAATCGTGAGTATTAACCAGCCCATAGGCAAGTTTATCAGCGATCGCTCTTATAGTTCAGTCTCGAAGTCCCCAATTTATGGCATGGTAGTGGCAGTCCAGGCTAACTACTACCAAGTAAAATTAGATAGTCCTGCTAAAGTTATACAGTCTTCTGTCACCAGAAAATTTGCTGCTCAAAGTAAGCCATCGAGATTTTTGCTTTGCACTCGTCGGACTCGGCTAAAAAAAATCGGTCAAAAAGTCATGGTCGGTGATCGCGTTTTAGTTGAAGAGCCTGATTGGCAAGATGCTAGAGGAGCAATCGGCGAAGTATTGCCCCGTACTACGGAGCTGCAACGACCTCCAGTGGCAAATAGCTCGCATATTTTATTAGTCTTTGCTTTAGACGAACCTACTTTAGACCCCTGGCAACTTAGTCGCTTCTTAGTTAAAGCAGAATCTACGGCTTTGGAATTAAGCCTATGCCTCAATAAATCTGATTTAATCTCCCCCGCACAACAGCAGCAATGGCAACAACGTTTGGCAAAATGGGGATATGTGGCAAGTTACATTAGTGTTTCACAACAGCTAGGTATTGAGAGACTGCTGGAAAAACTTGCTGGAAAAATTACGGTAGTAGCTGGACCTAGTGGAGTCGGC
Organism: Cyanobacteria bacterium P01_G01_bin.67; assembly: GCA_039179675.1. GTDB lineage: Bacteria > Cyanobacteriota > Cyanobacteriia > Cyanobacteriales > Xenococcaceae > Waterburya. The sequence continues at coordinate 28,605 of JBCDEP010000004.1, read as the reverse complement.
AAATCGAGCTTGATTGATTGTCTTATTCCTGAGATAAATCTCAGGATCGGAAAAGTATCTGGCAAGTTGCAACGAGGTCGTCATACTACTCGTCATGTGGAATTATTTGAGCTTCCTGGGGGTGGATTACTGGCTGATACTCCTGGATTTAACCAGCCTGACTTGAACTGTCTGCCTAGCAACCTAGCACAGTACTTTCCTGAAGCTAGAATAAGATTACAGGGTCAAAGTTGTCAGTTTAATGACTGTTTGCATCGTGATGAGCCTGGTTGTATCGTCCGCGGCGACTGGGAAAGATATGAATATTACCTTGATTTCTTGGATAAAGCGATCGCTCAATCAGCTGAACTGCAACAACAGCCTGATCGTGAAGCTAATCTCAAGTTAGTGGTCAAACGTGCAGGGAAAAACCAATACGAACCAAAGTTACAGGCTAAGAAATATCGTCGTATCTCTCGTAAAACTAGTCATCAAGATCTGCAAAATATCTATGAACAACAGCTAGAAGAAGAAATAGAAGATCAATTGTAGATTAATTTATAGTTTATATTATATCCAGGTTGCTATTGCCAACTTAATTCTTGATTGAGATGTGCAAATAACTGCTGATTATAAGGAGCAAAAAATTCTTGAAGCTGTTTTTTTATCTCTTGCTTGACAGGGGGATAGGTACCAAGATTATAGCGAATATGTTGTGGCGGTGAAACTGAAGGTAAACCAAGAAGCTGCCAGATCTGCTGCATTATTTGCTCAGTTTGAGCAAAAAACATTTCACTATCAATAATCAAGGTGTTTTTGTCGGAAAAATTGCTTTGCCATTGGACTATTCGATCAAAATAAATACTATTAATTAAATACCCAAACTTATTCAAGACTTCACTTCTTGATTGTGTCGCTAATAGTTGTTTTTCTTGCTCAATTATTGCAGTTAAACTCCGTTGTTCCAAGCCATGATTGGCTGCATGATAATATTCAGAAATAGTGCGATTCACGGGATTTCTAAGCATAACAATTATTTTGATATCTGGAAATAATTGTCTAATTCTCTCAGCAGCTTGAGCATGATAAATATAGAAAGGTGATGCTTCACCTGTAAGGTATTCTTTGCCATCTGTAATTGCAGGAAAATGGGCTAAATACCATTCTACACCCTGATTATAATTAAAATTAAAAAAATTAATTTCTTTTTTGTGAGGAGCTAATATTTGGGGATGGTGACTGAGATAATTAAACAGAGAAGTTGTCCCACATTTCGTGGCTCCAATCAGTAAAAAGTCAGGAGCATTTTGTTTTGGTTGCTGCCAATCTAATTTTGCTAGTTGAGGGTAATTAGTAACTGTACTTTGATAACAGCTTTTGCGGTAACATTTAATTGCTTCGTCTAAACGAGACTGTTTAGTATATAAATCTCCTAAATTGCCCCACAGCAAGGGAGAAACTTGAGTAGAATCACTAATCTGTTGATAAAAAGTTATGGCATCATTAATTTCTGGCGGTTCTAGGGAAATATATTGCAGGATTCGATAGGGCATCTCTGCTGTCGGATCAATTTTGATTGCTTGTTGGCAACACTGGACTGAGTTTGACGTTTTTCCTTGCTGTTGCCAAGCTTGAGCTAAACCTAATTCTAAATTGATTTGAAATGTTACTGATTTTTGGGTGGCAAATTTACAATAATCAGCGATCGCCTGTTCCCCCTGATGCAATAAAATTAAACCCAAAAGATAATAAGGCTGGAGATTATTTGGCTGTAATTCAATAGCGGCTTCACAATGACAAATCGCCTCGACATGTCTACTTAACTGAACTAAAGTCTCTCCCAGCAAATAATAAGGCTGAAAGTTATCTTGATTAAGCTCGATGGCACGGATATAGTGTTCAACAGCTGCTTCTAGCTGTCCTTTTTGTTGTAAATGTCGTGCTAGCTGGAAGTGAGCCTGAGCAAAATTAGGGTTTAACTTGATTACATCTTGATAATGCTTAATCGCCTCTTCTCGCTCCTGAAATGTCGTTAAAATCTCAGCTAAAAAAAAGTGTGACCAAAAATAGTCGGGCTTTAAGGCGATCGCTTGCTGATAGCAAACTTTGGCTAACTCCAATTGATTTTGTTGCTGATAAAGACGAGCCAGATTGTAATGGGACCAAGAAAATTGGGGGTCAATGGCGATCGCCTGGCGATAATACTTGATGGCGGCGGCGATGTCTTGCTGCTGGATGCAAATTTCTCCGAGGGCGTAATAAGACCAAGAATCATGGTGGTTCAGAGCGATCGCTTTGTGGAAGCATTTTGTCGCCTGCTCTGAGTTTCCCTGCTGGCGCAGTATGTTACCCAATTTGTAGTGGTAATAATAGTTTTCAGAATGTAGTTTTGTCGCCTGTTGATAACAAGCAATCGCCTGCTCCAACTTCCCTGCTTGTTCAAGGTGTTCTCCCGCACTAAAAATTTGTTTAGCAGCTTCTACATCCATACTTGAGAGTTACATTTAACCAGAAATGAAATTATTAAATTATATCCATTGAGGGTGAAAGTTGAGAGAGCAGAAATTGTCTCAATTACTCATTCGACAGACGTTGGTGCTGATGTGACTCAATTATTTTGGCTTAATTAATGGACTGACTAATCAGTAAATTGCTTTCAGTTATATCTGATTATCTATATCAGAAAAAATATGACACTTTATAACTTACCGATAACGATGGGTTATGGAGTATGAGATTTTAGAAACAGATATAAATACTTAAAAGATTTTTAAGAGAATGGTACAAGAATCAACCGTTATCGTTACTGGAGCATCATCTGGAGTTGGGTTGTATGCTGTCAAAGCCTTAGCAGATAGGGGCTGGCATGTAATTATGGCTTGTCGTAATTTGCCAAAAACAGAGCAGGTTGCTAAGCAAGCTGGTATACCCCAGGATAAATACAGTATGATTCATCTCGATCTCGCGTCTTTAGAGAGCGTACATCAGTTTGTGAGGGACTTTCGTGCTACTGGCAAATCTTTGTCGGCTTTGGTTTGTAATGCTGCGGTTTATTTGCCATTAGCCAAGGAACCTCAACGTAGCAAGGAAGGTTATGAGTTAAGCGTAGCGACTAACCATCTAGGTCATTTTTTGTTGTGTAATTTGATGCTGGAGGATCTCAAAAACTCTCCTGCACCAGAGAAAAGATTGGTAATTCTAGGTACTGTAACTGCTAATCCCAAAGAGATCGGCGGTAAAATTCCGATCCCTGCGCCACCAGATTTAGGAGATTTACAAGGGTTGGAATCGGGTTTTAAGGCTCCTGTGGCAATGATTGATGGTAAGAAGTTTAAACCAGGAAAAGCTTATAAAGACAGTAAGCTATGCAATATGCTGACCATGCGAGAGCTACACGATCGCTATCATCAATCTACAGGGATTATTTTTAATGCGCTTTATCCTGGATGCGTGGCAGAGACTGCCTTATTCCGCAATCATTATTCTTTGTTTCAAACTATTTTTCCCTGGTTTCAAAAAAATGTCACAGGGGGTTATGTAACGGAGGAGTTAGCAGGAGAAAGAGTGGCAAAAGTGGTTGCCGATCCTGGATTCAATGAGTCAGGGGTTTATTATAGTTGGGGCAACCGTCAGCAGGAAGATCGTACTGCTTTTAAGCAGGAAATCTCTGATGAAGCGATGGACGCTAATAAAGGAAAACGTCTTTGGGAATTGAGTGCTAAGTTAGTCAATATCCCTTAGCCAACATTTCAATATTGCTTGAAAAAAGTAAATAGCGATCGCTAGATAATTTCGATGATTAAAAGTAATTAAACTCCAAGCGATCGCTCAAAGTTAATGTAGCCAGTAATAATTACACTAATTTTTCAATTAGTTTTCCAGAACTATTAAAAATATTACGTATTTGCTTCAATAACTCCACTGTTAAGCAGCAATTAATTTACCCGAATACTTAATATCCTAGTAATGTAATTGCCGACTACTATTAAGATAAGATATTCATTTTAAATGCGGAGAGGGAGGGATTCGAACCCTCGAACGAGAAACCCGTTACAGCATTTCCAGTGCTGCGCCTTCGACCACTCGGCCACCTCTCCATAAGACGTACCGACTTATCATTATACATGGATAGTAGTCACTGTCAAAATTTTAGGCTTTCTTTTTTGCTGTAGACTACAAAATAAGCAATTTAATCAGCAAAACTAATAAAAAGTTCTATATTCACTTAGTTATACCCAAAAGCTATAATGACCAAAACTTATACTGTCAAAGTTCGCGATCGTACTACGGGAAAACTGCATATTGTTGAAGTTCCAGAAGATCAATATATTCTGCAAACTGCCGAACAGCAAAATGCCAAGTTACCTTTTTTGTGCCGTAATGGAGCTTGTACTAGCTGCGCTGTCAAGATTATTGATGGCGAACTTGCTCAACCAGAAGCAATGGGTTTATCTCCTAAGCTCAAAGACCAAGGTTATGCACTGTTGTGCGTTAGTTATCCTCGCTCTAACCTAGAAGTAGAAACCCAGGAAGAAGACGAGGTATATCAAATGCAGTTTGGTCGTTATTTTGCCCGAGGTCGGGTTCGTTTTGGGTTACCTTTAGATGAAGATTAAAATTGAGATGCCAATGTAGCGATCGCGGATATATAGCTTTAAAAAACTGGCATTTTATAGAAGTGAGGACACGTGGAGAGAGGTGTCCTCATTAGTTAGGAGCAGAGCCTATTTAGTTAGTTGTTCGTCAGCAATATTTAAAATTGAGCATAACCAAAGGTAACATTAAACTCTTCACACCAAACGGCGACAGAAGCATAATCATTTATATCTACACCGTCTGGGACTTCATATCTTTGTGTACCCGTAAAGCTTTCGAGTGGGGCAACATTGACATAATCTGATTCGGCAATACTAGATGCCACAGTTTGATCCTTATGTAGAATGATCTTTAAATCAGGTCCTTGTGAAACTTCAAAATCATCGCTAAGTTCAATATATTGTTTGCCATCTTCCTCAATAACTTTGAAAGTCCCTTCCGTATTATTTCCTGCCTTGACTGCAACGAATTGACCTGAATTGGTAGCGGCAGCACAAGGGTTCGCTCCTGCACAAGGATTACTTGCACAGGGATTAGCAGAAGCACAAGGATCAGCTGCCGCACAAGGGTTTTCTCCTGCACAAGGATTGACTGAAGCGCAAGGATTAGCTCCTGCACAGGGATTATCAGCAACGATTACAGAAGAATCTGTATTGTTAAAAGATGAAGCGATCGCATTATTAGAGAATAAAGCAGTACCGCCAATAGTTAAAATTGATGCAGCGGCAAGAGTAGAAATGTATTGAAGTTTCATGGTTTTGGGGGATTACATTTTTGTATTTGCTTAACGATTACTATGTAACTCGACCAAGCTGAATTTTTTCTGAAGTTAGGATTTATTTTAGCTAAGCATTATCCGACAAATATTTCAGCAACAGCTTAGAGTCATCTCAACAGATAAATAACCTAAACCTAAACTCAGGTTATCTAATTGAATTAAACCTAGGACATAATTCAGAAACAGAATGAAGTAAACAAGAAGAATGTTCAATGATTAGATGCTAAAAAATAACCAACATACTTGGTACTCTAAATTTTGGCTAATAAATTATTTGAAAGCATGAATCTGATCAAGCTACTAGCTGTACTGTGCCTCATCTTGCTAATTAGCTGTAGCGCTCAACCTGATAGAGAGAACTTGCTAGCAGCAAAAGTAACGCGGGTGGTTAGTGGACAGACAGTTGAGGTAAGGTTGACAGGGGCAACTGAGATTACAAAGGTCAGAATTACGGGCATAGATGCCCCAGATCTCCGCCAAGATCCCTGGGGAAAGACAGCTAAGGAAAAATTATCCGAGTTAGTTATGGGACTACCTATTTTACTTGAGTCTGAACTTGATCGTGATCGCTTTAACCGCCTTAATGCCCATGTTTGGCAGGATCAAAATTTAATCAGTCAGCAGTTAGTGGAATCAGGATGTGTACTGGTAAACGATAGATATGACCACCGATATAGTAAGCTGCTGATGGAGTCTCAAGAATATGCTCGTTTGATGGGTTACGGCATTTGGAATCCTCGGCAAGCAATGCGCCATACTCCTAATCAATTTCGCTCTCTGAATAAAAAATGACTCAAGCAGAACAACTACAGATTTTTTTAGATGTTGCTACCGAATCAGTCCTAGCTGCGGGGGCAGTGTTAAAAGAGCGTTGGGGTAAACTGACCAATGTTCAAGAAAAAGGTCGTCCTGGAGATTTAGTTACGGAGGCTGACAAGTTGGCGGAAGCTGAAGTACTTAAAGTACTCAATCGGCACTTGCCAGAGCATCAAATCTTGGCGGAAGAGTCGGGGGCATTAGGCAATGCTGATAGCGAATATTTGTGGGCGATCGATCCTTTGGATGGAACAACTAACTATGCTCATGGGTTACCTTTAGCGGCAACTTCTGTGGGCTTAATGATCGATGGCGTACCCGCAGTGGGAGCTGTTTATAATCCCTTTAGTGATGAACTTTTTCAAGCTGCAACAGGATTGGGTGCAACCTGCAATCGCCGTTCAATTCAGGTATCACAAACTCAGGAACTGAGTAAAAGTCTTTTGATTACTGGTTTTGCTTATGATCGCAGGGAAACCACTGATAATAACTATGCTGAATTCTGCCACCTAACTCATTTGACTCAGGGAGTGCGTCGCTTGGGCTGTGCATCCATGGATTTAGCTGGGGTTGCCTGTGGCAGATTAGACGGCTATTGGGAGAGAGGCATTCAACCTTGGGATATGGCGGCAGGAATTGTAATTTTGCGGGAGGCGGGAGGTAAAGTTACCGCTTATGATGGTAGCCCCCTAGATATTGCTTCAGGTCGCATCTTAGCTACTAACAGTCTGATTCATGATGCTTTGAGTCAGGCTTTAGCCGCAACTCCTGCTCTGAGTGAATGGAAGTCTTCGATTGATGGTTAGTAGTTTGCTTGGTAATTTCAGATCTTTACTGTGTTTACTTTTGTAAGCTTATGTAAACAAGTAATGCTTTTTTTAGTTGTTGCTGATGTTAAATCTTTGAATGGTTGAAGTTTTTTTAAAGTAGTTTGTGTCGGGTATTAAGTGTTCTAAAATTCCTCTTAAATACTTATTACTGATTGTGTAATCTCTGACCGTTGGTCAACTTAAACTTAGTTTTCTGCTTTTCTGGCAGTCTTAAGACAGATTGAGCCTAATCCAGCTAGTAAATCAGAAATGTCGCCCCTGTATTTAGAACTTACCTAAAGTATCAAGATATGAAATTATCCTTGTCTGTGAAGTTAGCTACTGTGAGTACCATCGGAATTAGTGCGATCGCACCTTGGCAAGCGGCAAATGCTACTGAATTTGGTGAATTTGCTGTCGATCAAAGCCAGTTCATAGCGGTAGCAGTTCCTTATAACTATCGAAGATATCGATTGGCAATTATAGAACAAATACCTGGGCAACAAGCTTGCTGGCAGGAATCAGGAAATTATCCGACTACGGTTGATTTATCGTTGCTTAATTTTGATCATACTAATAGCTGTCGTAAAGGAGTTGATACCAATGGCTATTCCCTAAGATACAATGGCAAAGATGACAAAGTAGAATATACCCTCGACTTAATCGACAGTGGCGGCAAGTTAGATTTAGTTGCCAACCATGCTGATCCCAATCGACAGGATTTGATTATTGGCAGTACCAATGGTTTAATTGAAGCACCGATGAAGATTAACCTCAATCCAGAGTGGCAATTTACCAAGCGACTGTATCAGGGAAGTGCTTTGCAGCATATTTACATGAGCAATAATCCTAATCCTCCAGTATTAGATAACGTCTCCACCTTAGTGACGACTAACGAACCTGTAAACGTCAATCCTGGAAGTGTCGATAATACTCAGGCGGTTGCACCACAGCCACAGCCTTTACCTCAAGAACAACCCTTAGCTACACAGACGAACCCTACTCAACCGAATGTTACTACCGTAGAAGGTCTAATTACCAATATTCTGACGCCTTTGAGTCAAGCTGTCTATAATACTTACAACAGCTTATTTACGCCGACTACTCCGACCGATAATCCTCAATCTCCTCCTAATAGTCAGCCTAACCACGAGTAATAAGTGTCCTGAGCAAAGTCCCCATTACTACAAATTAGAACTATAAAAGTTCATAGTTGACTTTGCTAACTGAAATCAATAATAAAGACGGGTTTTCCCCATATTTACCCATATTTATTACTTTATGCTCATCTATGGCAAATGGAAATCTTCGGTTGCTTGATAATTTATAATCTTGTCAGATTTACATTTGCAAACTTATGCAAATAAGTAATGCTTTTATCAGTTGCTGCTGATATTAAATGCTGAGATGCTTGAAATTTTCTTTAGAGTGATTTGCCTGGGGAATTTAGTGTTCTAGAATTCTTCAATAAGTACGCCTTGCTAACGAAGTAGTCGTCAGAAACTTGACATTCTGACTTTGCTGACGGCTTTGGGGTCAAATGGATACCAATTCAGTTAGCAGTCAGAAATACTGCTCTTGAATTCAACACTTACCTTCAGTATCAAAACATGAAACCATCCCTGCCTGTCAAGCTAGCCGCAATGGGAAGCATCAGTATAAGTGCGATCGCACCCTGGCAAACTGCTAGTGCAACTGAATTTCGTGAATTCGCTGTGGATCAAAGCCAGTTTGTTGCAGTAGCAATTCCCTATAATTATCGAAGATATCGATTGGCAATCATTGAACAAATACCAGGACAACAAGCTTGCTGGCAAGAATCAGAAAGTTATCCCACTACGGTGGATCTGTTGCTGCTTGATTTTGACCACACCAATAGCTGTCGCAGAGGAGTTGATACTAATGGTTACTCCCTCAGATATAACGGCAAAGACGACAAAGTAAAATATACTCTAGATTTAATCAAAAATGGCGGTAAGTTAGATTTGGTTGCCGATCATGCCGACCCTAACCAACAAGATTTAGTTCTTGGCAGTACCAGTGGTTTAGTTGAAGCACCGATGAAGATCAACCTCAATCCAGAGTGGAAATTTACTAAGCGACTATATCAGGGAGGTGCTTTGCAGCATATTTACATGAGCAACAATCCTCATCCTCAAATTTTGTCGAATGTTCCAACTCTAGCGATGACAAATGATCCCTCAAACTTCAACAATTCTCAAGCAATGGTACTACAGCCACAACCCTTACCTCCAAATCAATCCGCAGCGAGTCAGTCGATTACTAAGCCTATTCCTCTCACCATAGTGGAAGGCTTCGTTACCAATATTGTGATGCCTCTGGGTCGAGCAGTTTATGATACTTACAACAGCTTATTTACGTCCTCTTCTTCTAGTAATCAGCTCAATAATCAGTAAGAGAGATCGCTCTATTGATAATTAACTGCTAGATTGCCTCCAGACACCGAAAAAAACAGTGAAAAACAAGACGGGTAATACCCGTCTTACAAATTAACCAAAAAAATCAGCAATGTTTATTACTGCGTAATCGCTGATCAGAGGTCATGATTAATCTAAACCGTTTCCACAGTTAAGACAAAATCATTAAAGTCGAGATCGCCACCACCAATGACATCTTCAAAATTAAAGCGATCTTCATTCAAAGACTGAACATGATCCAAACCTTCAGGATTAACCGCAGCAAATGAACTAAAGAATTGCTCTCCGTTAGCCAAGAGATAGGAACATAGACAAAATCACCCTCTAAATCGAGAGTTATAGCTTCCCCATCACCGATTTTAGCTACGCTGATGGTGATCGCTATTGATAAAAAAGTGATCGCCAATAATGAGTTATTTAATTGTAGAAGCGACAACTATCAGTTTCTAAACAAAAACCAAGTCAGTAGTCTCAAATCCATCTCCAACTAAGGCTACAAATTCATCAAAAGCTAAGTCAAAAGCACCATCACCATCATTGTCTAGAGCAATGGCAACATTAGCTCCTTCATTAACTAGAATAGAATAATCTTCTAGGCTTCCAGCAAGCTGAATCGAATCTTCTCCAGAAACAAAGTGGGAGATCTCTGCAAAGTCATCATAACCAAATGAACTATAAAATGCACCAGTTTCTTCATCACCTAAGATGAAAGTATCTGCTCCTGATGCACCTGTTAAAGTATCTAGTCCTGCAACACCAGTAATGTCGCCGTCTTCTTCAGCAACCGATTCTCCTTCGGGTATACCGTCTATATTAAACTGGAAGATTTGACCACCTTGGTCTCCCTGGCGCTGCTCAATTACGCCATCAGATTCTCCACGGTGCTGCACCACGCCGATCAGCGTCTGCTCATCTAGAGAGAATTGCTCAATAATCTCTTGTGCGCCAGTTCCAGCAAGCTCTTCCTGGGTGTAGAAACTACCATCTTCCTTAGTCTGCACCAAGTGAGTCACGTTCCAAGTACCAGAAAACTCAGAGCTAGTTGCTCGCGTAAAGGTGTCGGGAATTGCTGCAACTTCGGCGATCGCACGGGGATTGAGTGCACCACCAGCCGATGCCAAATAGTAGCCCGTACCTTCCTCTCTCAACTGCATGGTCTCGGCATCGATAGGTAAGACGTACTTCCGCTCGCCGTAGTCGTTACCCGAGTCCTCATCCACAACTAGGTAGTCACCCTCAGACGTCTTAATCCATTGCAAGCCGTCAGGTTGATCCATCCGCGCTTCTTCATCTTCTAAATGAGTCGCATGGGTAAGCGTACCATCGGGGTTGTTTGGTCCAATGTGACCGTTACCCTTGCCACCAGTCTCTAGGGTTAGCTCACCGTCGACACCAGCTAAGATACGAGTAACATCTGCCGAAAGGTAATCAGGCAAACCGTTACCATCAGCATCGTTGTTCTCCAATTCATTAGCGATATCGACAAAATCAATGCCCAACTGAGCGCTAGGCACCGTCAGATTCTGGATATAGCGATGCTTAGTGATATCTGGATCTACTGCTGGGTGTTCGGTTTTGCTATCACCGTTGAAAAATGTATAACCTTCTGGCTGCTCGTTTGCTTCAACAGTTCCGTCCTCTAGGGTGTCGCCATCTTGCTCCCACAGGAATATTTCTGTTTCATTCGCATTCTCGGGGGTGTCAAAGCCATCCCATTGATAGCTAGTAGGCGTATATAGCGCACGCTAAAGTTTTCGGGAGCATCAGGATCGACAGCGTATTCATCTAGCATGAAGGCATCGGCATCTATTTCCTCAATGCCCAGATTAACGAGAGTTTCATTAGCTGCCGCCATCCCGTATGTCTGACCGTAAAGTAGACCGTTGCGACCTAAGAAAGAATCACGTTCGCTAGCATCCTCAGCCAGGGGATTGCCATGGGCATCAACACCTTTCTTGCCAATATAAATTTTCATTGGTGCTGGCTCAACCTCGAGGTTATAGCCCGCCGTCACGATTACAACGTAGTCCTCATGACCAGAGTTGATCGGGAGGAGTTTTTCATAGCCACCCTGACCCAAAGCAGTCACTGTGTAAGCCGTCTCGTTTTCGACATCCACAACCATAGAGGCAAGACCCATGGTCTCGGTAAAGAAATCCGCTCCTGGAGAAAGACGCGCTTCCTCTTCAGTCATGCCCGCAGCTAACGCAGCCTCCTCATACAGTTCCCCGATGTTCCATTCTTCTGCCATCAGCCAGACGTTATCTTCAAAGCCGATGCCTTCGCCATACTTGTGAGTTTCCTCGTAGTAAGCACCACAGAAAGAATGGAAGAACCAGTCAGCAAAAGAGAGCTGCTGATCTTCATTGAAATCAACTACCGTTCCGTCCGCTAGGGATTGATTACCCCATTTAGCACCCAGGTCAGTCGCGTCGTAGTTCTTGCCAGTTACTTCTTCGCCAAAAACGTTATAAACAGTGCTGAATAACTGTCCCGATCCTTGAACTATTTCACTAGCAGCACTGTCATTATTGAGGAAATCTGCAAATCCAGCGCGATCGTAGTCGATAGTGTGGACGTGAGAACCAGTGAAGGTCGCCCCGCTATCCATTACCCAGGGGTAGGTCTCGCCTTCAGAAGCGTTTAAGGTAGCGTATGACTCGGACTGATATGCTACGCGCACGGTGTCTTCATCTAGCAACCAAGCTGCCTGACCGTCTGGATAGCCTGTTAGAGCGAGACCATTATCTGGGTCGATCTCGCCCACAGTTGCCAGAGCTTTAAAATCACCAAAAGGAAAATCAGTGTCGCCACTACCGCCGTCCTGTAGGTCTTCAGGCGCGTATGAGCTGCCCGCTTGAGGAATCAGGGCAGTAGTTTCACCAATTGTTACTTCGGGTTCAATGGCAGAAGCATCAATACGAGTATCACCAACATCTGCACCAGCTAGTTCCGCATCTCCTAAAGCTTCGGCGAATTCTGGTGCCACTAACAAATCGGCATCAGCAATTTCTAATGACTCAGGATCAGCGCTAACGCTACCTGGAGTGCCGACATCAAACAAAATTTCTAGCTCAAGCTCATCTTCAGTGGTATCTGCCACAAAAAAGCCGCTGGCAATTTCTGAGACTCTTGTTTCATCAAAGCCAATCGAAAAATCACCAACTGTAACTTCATCATCCCCCAAGCCCAGAGTAATTGTTCCTGAATGTTCAATAGAACCGCTTACTGGGGCAAAAGGATCAATTTCAAATGTAAAATAAGTATCTTCAACAATAGGAAAACCTACTTGGAAGTCTTCGGAGAAAGGTTCTCCTGTACTGTCAGCACCGATAAAAGTGATTCCTGCTGCTGATTCTAATAGAGGTAAATCGAGAAATACACTAGTATTTCCTGAGTCTACTGTGAAGAAATTTTGAGACATTAATCCTTTGCTATTTACTGGTAAAATTTTTAATTTGTCAATCGATAGTTCTGATTGACTGACAATAATTAAGCCCACTAAACACGAGAATAAATACTCATTGAAATATGCAATAAACCAATAAGTTAATTTAGTTCTTTATAGTTTTAAAATTAAGGCGCACTTAAGGTTTTGAAATTTAAACCTTGGCTCAATTCATCCAAGTTAAGCTATTTATAGCCCAAGCTAATAGCAATTAAAGATAAAGCTGATCTTGTCAGTCAATCAGTAATGGTGCTTGTTTCGTTAATTTGTTTAACCAATTGATTACTTACAAATCAAGCCACAGGTAAACATAGTCTCAGGGTTTTATTAAGATTCAGTCAAGATTAAATCAAGAAGTAAAGTTAATTAAGTTAAGAAATAAGTTAAGAGAAATAATATTTTCTTAAACTTAGACTTTATTATTTGAGACAAGTTTGATTTGATGATCCCCCTCAAAAATTAAGCAAACGGCGAACTAAGATCAATCATGGAAGGCAAAAAATGTTAGTTCCGCTAAAGTTCAGGGAACTATATAAATACAGCTATTATCTTGATTGGTATTTCCTCGGCAAGGATCTGTCTATTTGCTGATAATTTATATTTTGATCTAAGTATGTCTTTCGCGATTAAACACGGACTTTTTAAGCTCAATATTACGGATCATCACGCAGTATTGGGGGTATCGATAGACGCTGAACCGAAACAAATTCGCTTACGATATTTAAAAATTGCCCAAAAACTTCACCCAGATAAATGCCGTTCTGATGTAGCCAAGAAAAAACGGGCAGGACAAATCTTGTCTAAGTTAGTGAATCCTGCATATGAACAACTATCACGGAAAACTGCCTTTGCTGAACATCAACTAGTGTTAAGTCAAATGGGCAAACGTTTAGCCGAGAATAGGGAAAAAATTACGGTCAAAAACGAGCTAGCGCAGGAATTGCTAAAATCTGGCGCCAGTGCTGAATTGGTTTACCCCAAGCTATTAAAAAAACTGACGACTGAACAATACGCTGTCTTTGAGGAGATCGGGCAGAAAATTGAGTCCATTAGTGAGCTTAACTTGGTTTATCTAATGCTCAAAGGCGATCGCAGAATTAATCGCCAAATTAACCAAACACCTGTTCAAAAGAACAGTAGCAAACAAACTAAAGCCCAAAACAAGTCCACTGTAACTCAAGCAGCGCCTCCTGCTACAGGTACCCCAAGTCCAGCAGAAGAGCCATCAACCGAATCAAGAGTTGCTGCATTTGTTAATCGCGCTCAACAATACATCTCCAGAGCAGAATTTGATCGAGCTATTACCGAATTGAAAGATGCGTTGAGAATCGATCCTAACCACGGTGTTGCTCATGCTGTAATGGGTAGGGCATATCTACATAAAAAACAGTTGACTATGGCTAAAGTGCATATTGGCAAAGCCTTTAATGCCGATCCTCATAATACGCTGGTAATGGAAAGCAAAAAGGCATTAGATAAAATGACCAGAGTGGCTAATAAATCAAAAACATCAAATCCTGGCTCCACTGCGAAAACCAACCAAAAAAATAATAAACCAGCTAATAGTGGCTTCTTTAGTGGATTTTTTGGGTCGAAAAAAAAGTAAGATAACCTAAATTCGCCCAGTTTCAAAATTTATTTATGGGGACAAGTTAAAGGTGGATATTTCAAGATGATTGCTACTAAATCACTTAAAATTTTTCTTGAAATATCGTTGATCAAACTATGGGCAAAATAACCGTAGTAGAGATTGAGTGCAAGGTATTAGTCTAGGGATCAGATTTCTTTGTTGAATGGCGGTAAAAATATAAGAGAATAAGAGACCTAGTCGCCTACAGAGCTAAAGTAATCTTGAGGATCTAAAGCTTGAAATTACTTGCTTGCTCTAGAGGTTTGCCGTGAGAACATCTGTAACTGATTGGAAATGATATATCAACCGCCTGCGGGAGCAAGAGATTTACTGCCTTTAGAGGTAGAACAAAAACGTTGGATTAACGATCGCCTTCAGCATCAATTTCAAACTTGGGGTTATCAGCGTATAGTCACCTCGACTCTAGAGTGGTTGGATACTTTAACCGCAGGTGGGGCAATTCAGCCTGAAAAAGTAATTCAACTCCGCAACAATGGAGAAAGTTCTCTTGGCTTGCGTCCTGAACTTACCGCCTCCATCGCCCGTACAGCAGTAACACGGATGGCTGGCAACACTGAGCCACAACGTCTTTGCTACCGTGCTAATGTCTTTCGCAATGCTAATCAAAGTCATCATGGTCGTCAATTAGAATTTTATCAGGCTGGGGTTGAGCTGTTGTTTGCGGGAGGAGTACTAGCTGATGCGGAAATTATTCTGTTATTGGCAGAATGTCTTCATGATTTGGGTACACCAGAATGGTCAATCTTATTAGGAGAAGCAGGATTAACGCGATCGCTCTTATCAGCTTTTCCTGAATCGGTGCGAGGTAAAGTTCGTTATTGCATTGCCAACCTGGATCGGATTACGTTAGAAAATTTGGAATTGGATGCTGACTTAAAAGCTCAGGCTTTGATGTTGTTTGACTTAAGAGGTAAACCAGAAGTAGTCCTCAGTAAAATTTCTCAGTTAAACTTGGATGACGAGGCAAAAGCGACGGTCAATAATCTCAAGTCTTTAATGGAATTACTCGATAGTGCTTGCGAGAAACCATTACCTCTAACTTTGGATCTGAGTTTGCTACAAACCTTTGACTATTACACGGGAATTGTGTTTAAAGCCGTAAGTTTTCAGGATCATCAGTCTTATGTCCTCGCTGAAGGCGGACGCTACGATAATCTACTAGGATTATATGATCCTCAAGGACAAACCTCCCCAGGTATTGGTTTTTCCCTCTCCATCGAAGATCTTCACTCCTGTTTACTGTCAACTGATAAACTGCCACAACAGGCTCCTAGTAGCGATTGTTTAGTGATTCCTACCTCAATACAGGTAACCCCCGCAGCTCTTAAATATGCTCATCAGCTAAGAACTATAAATAATACGCTACGAGTGGAATTAGAATTAAGCGATCGCTCAGAAGCAGCAATTAAGCAATATGCTAAAAATTGTCGCATCAAGCAATTAATCTGGATTGAAAGGGATGGTAATCCAAGAGTTGAAAGCTTAAGTTAATGGTGGAATTAGAATTGAGCGATCGCTAATCAGTTCTCGAATCTTTGATGACGCAGTTCATCGATGGCGGTGTATTCTTCTAAATATTCTGCAAGTTGCAGGAAATTATGTTCTCGGATAACTTCGCCCCGCAGTTTCTTTAATTGCTAAACTCTTGACTAGCTCAATATCGTATCCTTTCGTATTAGGAGAAGGCATGATCACTTCATAGCCTTGTTGTTCAAAATAATGTGCTACAACCTTTTCAAAGCCATAAGGATCTTTTATTTGGGCAATTATTATACTATTTTTATTCAACCTAGTGATGTATAAACTTACATTTATAGTTCTCTCAAATTGAACATGAACAACTAGTGTTATTGATAATTGAGATTCACTAGCAAAACAGTACTAAAGCTAGGCATTACCAAAACGATAACCCTTGCCATATACCGTATGAATCAACTGTGGTTCGTTTTTGGTTTCAATCTTACGTCGTAATAGTCTGACTAAAGCCGCCAATACATTACTACTGGGTTGCTCTTCTCCTTGCCAAAGATAGTGGTAAATTTCCTCATGGGTTAACAGTTGATCTCGATGCTGCATTAAGTAGGTTAAAAGTTTAATTTCCTTTTCCGATAGCTCAATTACTTTGCCACTACGATATGCCACCTGATTCTCTAGATCCAATTCCAAATCCGCTACTTTTAAGCGATCGCCCTGGGGAGTTTCTAGAGTTGAACGACGCAGTAAAGCTCTTACCCTTGCCAGCAATTCACGCAATTCAAATGGTTTGACCAAATAGTCGTCAGCGCCTGCATCTAAACCATCCACGCGATCGTCTACGGTATCTTTAGCAGTTAAAAATAGGACAGGAGTCGCTAAAGCATGCGATCGCACCTCTCGACATATTTCCAATCCTGACTTATGGGGTAACATCCAGTCTAAGATCAGCAGATCGTATTGATTTTGCAAAGCTAGCTTACTTCCTGCTGCGCCATTATCAGCAATATCGACCTCATAACCTTCTTGAATCAAAATTCGACTTAGAGGATCGCTTAATTCGGTTTCGTCGTCTACCAATAGAATTTTCATCGAAATTTGTAATTACTCCTAAAACGGCTCCTGCTCTGCTCAAATAATATCTACAATGATATCTGTAGAGGTCAGCAGAAACAAAAGACAGTAGTTTGATGATGCAATATCGGCGATTTGGTCGCACTGAATTACAGATGCCCGTATTCTCCTGTGGGGGGATGAGATATCAATATAAATGGCAGGATTTGCCCCAATCTGAAATACCCGCAGCTAATCAAAGTAATCTGGAAGCTACTATTCGTCGTTCCTTCGAGTTAGGAATTAACCATATTGAAACCGCCAGAGGTTATGGTAGCTCTGAAATGCAGCTCGGACAGATATTACCTCAGCTACCGCGAGAAAAATTAATCTTTCAAACTAAAGTTTCTCCTCAAGCAGATCCGCTAGGTTTTCGACGCAAATTTAAACAGTCTCTCAACTTTTGTCAGTTAGAATATGTCGACCTGCTAGGAATACATGGCATCAACAACGAAGAAACTTTGCACAACAGTATCCGTCTAGGAGGATGTCTAGAAGAAGCTAAAAAGCTTAAGGCAGAAGGTAAAGTGAGACATATTGGCTTTTCGACTCATGGCTCCACTGAAATTATTACTAAAGCCATTGAAACGGGTGAGTTTGACTATGTAAATCTTCATTGGTATTACATCAATCAATGGAATTGGTCAGCTATTGAAGCAGCCAAGCGTCAGGATATGGGAGTGTTTATTATTTCCCCCACCGATAAAGGAGGACATCTTTATAATCCACCACCAAAACTTGTTGAATTATGCCAGCCTCTAAGCCCGATAGTATTTAATGACCTCTTTTGTTTATCCCATCCTGAAGTTCATACATTGAGTTTAGGTGCGGCTAAACCATCAGACTTTGATGAGCATTTAAAAGTTTTACCTTTATTAGATCAAGCAGAAGAGATTTTACCCCCGATTTTAGAACGTTTATCACAAGAAGCGATCGCTGTTTTAGGCAAAGATTGGGTTGAGAATTGGCAAGTGGGTTTACCTAGCCATGAATCAACTCCTGGTAATGTCAATATGCCCATAATTCTCTGGTTACGTAATTTGGCTTTAGCTTACGACATGATTGAGTATGGTCAAGCTCGTTATAATCTTTTGACTAACGGCGGGCATTGGTTTCCTGGAGCAAAAGCAGACAATATAAGTAATTTAGATTTGCAACCTTGTTTGGCTGCTCATCCTTTTAAGGAGAAAGTTCCTGATTTGTTGCGGGAAACTCATGATTTGTTAGGAGGTGCGGAAGTTAAACGGCTTTCTCTGAGTTAGTTGGTGATGCGACTATGAATCGTTAATAATTCTGTTTATAGCTTTTAGCCTTTCCTAAAGGATACCGCTACGCATATAGTTCTTAGCTTTTAGCTTTTTTAGATATGGGTTAAAGTTGCAGAGCGATCGCCTGGAGCATCTGCAAAGATTGCTCCTCGTCTAATTAAGTCCAGTTTTAGAGATTCTGCAATTCCCTTACTTTCAACAAAGCGAGTATTTTTGACCTTGGCTCTCTTGAGATTAGCATGAAACAGGAGCGCACCACTGAGGTTGGCATCACTGAGGTTGGCGCTTCTCAGATCAGCACCGCTCAGGTCAGCATCACTGAGGTTGGCATTTCTCAAGTCAGCATCGTTTAGGTTGACACGAAACAGAAAAGCACCATTAAGGTTGGCACTTCTCAGGTCAGCATCACTGAGGTTGGTACTTCTCAGGTCAGCATCACTAAGGTTGGTACTTCTCAAGTTAGCATCACTGAGGTTAGCATCATTAAGATTAGTCTCACTGAGGTTGGCATTACTGAGATTAGCACTTCTTAGATCAGCACTTTTTAGGAAAGCATTACTGAGGTTGGCACTTCTCAAATCAGCGCCTCTTAGGTTAAAGTCTAACAAGTTTGAACGAAACAATTTGACAGAGAATAGTTTGACACTATTTAGATACCGACGAATTATATTGAAATTAATTGCATGGTGACCATTGTCTTTAATTTGACCAATGACTTCAGCATCATCTTTAACTTCTCCATTATCCAGATGATCAACACTATGATTGTCCTGTTCGTATTTGCTACCTTCAGTCATGTTGATAGAGAGTGCGTCAGTTACCTTTATATACCCGCGTATATTTTGAGATCTTATTTTTAAACTTAAAAGCGATCGCCTTGTGGCAACTCTCCTCAGTCACATTTCTTAATTAAACTAATCAACTTAGAATATATATCTCAGAGAATTTTAGAACTTAAGCGATCGCTGTATTAGGCAAAGATTGGGTTGAGACATGGCATGTGGGTTTACCTAATCATTAAGAAACTCCTAGTAGTTGTTAATCATTAGTTTTTTAGACGCTGCTTAAAGCTACCGAGAGATTGCTTGAAATGTGTTTGAAGATTGTTTGTTAGGGTTAGCATTTCCTATTTCAAATTTATCTGCGCGAACTGTATTTATATACTGGGGGAACTTTCCCCCAGCCCCCCTGTTGGGGCGGTAATAAACGCCCCAAGCCCCTCCGTAAAAGAGGTTTAGCTATTGCTTTTTCTTTACCAGCTAGTTTTTTAGATACGGGCTAAAGTTGCAGAGCGATCGCCTGGCGCATCAGCGAAAATTGCTCCTCAATCAAACGATATTTTTATTATTTTTGATTTCTTCTTATTTATCTAAATTTTCAGCAGCAACCAAACTAATATCTTCAACAGGAATATCTAATATTTCATTGAGTGTCCTGACTGAAATAACTCTTGTAATTTCTGGAAATCTTCTGGATGACCTTCTAGTCCAATCTTGACGCTACCTTGCTTAACATAGTTGATTGTCAGTTGATGTTTAATACCTAATTCACTTAATTTTTCAACAAGATTCTCAATTTCTATTTCAACGCCTTATCAACTTAAAGGCGATCGCTTTGTGGCACTTTCCACTAATTACATTTCTTAATCAAATTAGAGTTTATATTTTGAGGATTTTATGACCAAAGCGATCGCATCTATAAAATAAGTGCGAATTAGAGAGTTTTTAACTATAATCTTCATCGCGGAGACTTTGGTAACGATAGAAGTTTAGGATATCTAGCAGAATGCCCACAATGCTGACAGTAATCCCCAGAGTTATAACCCCTTGGATTGGTTTTCCTGCACCAAAGATAGCTAGAAAATCTAAGATATAAAGTGTTCCTTGGTTGCTTACTTCCAAAAAACCAGGAACATAGCTGATTAAACTCAGAAATCCTAGCATCCCACCAATTAGTATGACTGGTGCGCTAAAGCTAATAAAAGCAGCTAGGAAAAGTGAAAGAAAAAAGTTTGACACAGTTTGTAAATTTTTTCTGCTGAAAGTACTGATTAAATTAGGGATAAGCTTGATTGATGCTACCCCTTTCTTCTAAACGATATAAGCAAAAATTAATTTTGTTCAAAAATTTTAAAAATCTTAAATTACTATCATTTTCAAGAGATAAGCTTAATTATCCTTGAGTTTAGTAACCAAAAATATATCAATTGCGGTGCATTTCTGTGTAATCTAATTTTACCGATAACTTATTTAGATGTCTTATAACTCATAACCGTGTTGATTTTGAAGTGCGACCCCGCGTCGACACAAAGGGCTTCCTAAAGGATACCGCTTCGCATATGCACGCATGTAGGCGCAAGATAAAGGCGCTTAGTTCGCCGCATGTACGCGCACTTTTGAGAGATTGCATCTTCAATATCTCAATGAAAATAAACAACATTTTGGAATTATTATTGTTCCCCAGAAAAATGCTTATGAAATTGCGAGGCGTATTGTTATTTTAATAAGTGCGTTAACAGTTGAAGAAATTAATAATCAATTATTGTATGCCTAATTGTTTTGTTGTCGTGCGATCGCATTAGTTTTGAAAAATAGATATAAAGTGCGATCGCATCTTGTTATGCAGAAGTTTTCATAAGTGAATAAGGTTTAATTAATAATTCTGCTGGAATTCCTAAATTTTGATTTAAACGTCGAATTATATCTAAGGTTAAAAGTTGTTTGTTTAAAATCGCAGTTACATGTTCTTTAGTGCCAATATAAGCTACTAAATCGCGTTCGGATAATCCACGGGCTTCTAGATAATATAATATTGCTGAAATAGCATCAGGGGCTTCAATAGGATAATGTTTTTGTTCGTAAGCTTCGACTAATGTAGCTAGAATATCTAAACGATCGCATTCTACTGAATTCGGTTTGACATCAAAGAGTTGTTCGATCTCTTTAAGTGCATTTCTGTAATCTAATTCAGTGTCGATCGGACATAATTCCATAGCTGTAACTTTTCAAAATGATATTTCTTCTAACTCAAATCAACCAAAACCTTTACCCCGCTTCGACTCCGACCAAACAATCAATTCTCCATCTTGACCCCCCGCAGCTAACTGTTTGCCATCTTGACTCCAAGCCAGACAGGAAAAACCATTCCTAGCACCTTCTAATATTTGTCCTACTTGTTTGGCTTTTGTCCATAAACCCAACCAGCCATCATCCGCAGCAGAAGCGAGTAGTAAACTTTGGGGATGAAATTCTAAAGCTTGAATCTTGCGATCATGTAAAGTTAAAACGTTTGCATTCCAACCATCTTTGTCATCAGCTTCTTTTTTCCAAACGGCAATGCCTTCGATACTCGATGCTGCCAATAAAGGTGCATTACTCGATCTTCGTTGCGACCAAGTTAAATTGGAAATCTTACCAGGAAAACCGCGCATCATCCAAGGATGAGGACTGCCGTATTCTAAGACAGTTATGGTATTGTCGAAATTACCAGAGGCAATATATTTACCATCCCCAGACCAATCCGTAACCATACTAGCTGAAGGCATATCGATCAGATAGGGGTCATCATCCCAATCTATAGTAGACCATACTTTGACTCCTCCGTTGCCTGCGATCGCGATACTTTCTCCATTTGGTCGCCAAGCTAAATCTAAAACAGAAGAGTTGACAAAGGGTAGAGTAGTTATAACTGTTTGACTATCGACATCCCAGATTTGCACGTAACGACCCAAACTAAAAGCTAAATGATTACAAGTAGGACTCCAAGCCAGTTTATCGACCCAGGAGGGCGCATTATCTAGGGTAGCGATTAAATCTGGAAACCCCCCTCTTATTCCTCTTAATAAAGGGGAAGCCATCGACCAAACTCTAACCTTGCCATCCTGTCCGCCAGCAGCTAAAAATTTGCCATCGACGGAAAAAGCCAGACAGTCAATAGATGCTACACCCGCAGGTAATAAATCAATTAGACTGCCATCTTGCCATAAAACTACTTCCCCCGCAGCCGAACTAGCAGCTAACAGACCATCGGGCGACCAGGCTACTACGGTAACGTATTCTGTGAGACTACCTTGCCACTGTTGCTGAAATAAGACTTTCCCCTTTGTGCCTACACCAAACATTGCTTAAAGTCCTCTCTCAGTTGTGCCTCATCCAGATTGCGACCGATAAATACTAATTCATTCTTACGGGTTTCCCCTTCCTTCCAAGGGCGGTCTGGTTTCCCATCCAGTAGCATATGTACTCCCTGAAAGACAAAGCGTTCATCCTCCCCTGCAACATTTAAAATGCCTTTCATGCGGAAGATATTTACCCCTTTGGTTTGCAGTAGGTTACTCAACCAGTCATTTAATTTTTGTCCGTCTAGTTCTCCAGATTCCACTATGGCAAAAGATTTTACCGTCTCATCATGTTCGTGGGCATCTTCGTTTAAAAATTCGGGATCGATTTCTAAAGCACGGTCTAAATCGAATGCCTGTACTCCCAATAACGCATCCATTCCTAGTTCGGAATTTTGGGTGCGATAGATTTTTGCCATCCCGTTCATGGCTTTAATTTTGCTTTCTAATTCATCCAACTCTTGAGGACTGACGAGATCGGTTTTATTGAGAAGAATTACATCGGCAAAGGCAATTTGTTCCTGTGCTTCATCTGCCTCCCAATGTTGCTGGATATGCTTGGCATCCACTACCGTAACCACTGCATCCAAAGCAATCTTATCTTTCATATCTTCATCGACAAAAAAGGTTTGTATTACAGGGGCAGGATCGGCTAACCCAGTGGTTTCAATGACCAAATGGTCGAACTGATGACGACGCTTCATTAAATTGCTGATAATGCGAATCAAGTCACCCCTTACCGTACAGCAGATACAGCCGTTATTCATTTCAAAGATTTCTTCATCGGCATCAATCACCAGTTGATTATCAATACCTACTTCTCCAAACTCGTTAACGATGACCGCTACTTTCTTGCCGTGTTCGTATGTGAGGATGCGATTGAGGAGAGTAGTTTTTCCCGCACCTAGATAACCAGTTAGTACGGTGACGGGAACGGTGTTGGTGGTTGTCGCTACCATAATCTAATTCCAAAGCTCTGTTAGATAATGATAATCGATTTCATTGTTTTAAAAATAGGATAGCTTTAAAATTTATTAACTGTGTAACTAGTTGTAAGAATCTATATAACTATGCCCAAACTTATTTGTCTGGGAGACAGCATTACAGCCAAAGAAAAAGATCCTAGTGGAATATTGAAACTCGTTCCGAGACTAAAACAAGCTTTACCCGATTGGACTGTTATGAATTCAGGTGTTCCAGGGGATAATAGTCGAGGCGCACTAAATAGGCTTAAAAGTGACGTTTTGGATTATTCTCCAGATTTAGTTACAGTACTGCTTGGTACGGCTGATGCTAGTAATAGAAAAGGAATTGACATTGAAGAATACGAACATAACTTATCTTCAATAATCGAGCAAATTACACCTAAAAAAACACTTCTTATTAGTTCACCGCCAATTAATTAAATTCTTTTGTCAGCACGTAAAAAAGCTTTTCCAAATTCTAATTTTGTGACGATGGAAAAACTAGAAAAATATGTTCGAGTTACTACTAATCTTGCATATTCAACCAGTTGCTATTTCTGCGATTTGTGGTCTTCAATGAGAGCGGATTCAAATTATTCAAGATTTCTCAAAACAAAAGATGGTGTACATTTAAACGAACAAGGATATGAATTTTTGACACAAATTTTGTCTAAAAAAGTACTGTCAATTATGTGCAGTGAATAATTACTTAAGATGCAGCTTTAACGCAATCGCTCATGATGTAAATGATTAATAAATAGACCGTACTAAACACAGCAAGAAGATAAAAAGCGATCGCCCAACACTGCCCAACCTGAAGGCATTTTACAAATTACTGTAGGATTTTTCCCTTCGCAAGCAGCTTGAACTCGATGATGAATTAAAGTTGTCATAAAATATATTCTCTTGAAATAACTTATTTGACTTTGATTATAAAGACTAACTTTCTACAGTAAAGAGACTACAGCGATCGTAATGACTTAATCTTGGATAAAATATTAAAGTTGCATTGAATGTAAAGAGTTATGCGTTGCCCTCAATGTTTAAAACAAGTTCAAGAATCAATTAAACAATGTCAATGCGGTTTTGCATTTGATGAGGTAGCATTCAAAGACTTACAAAATTGGTTTGCAACGGTCAAACAAACATTGGAATCAGCATACACCACTGCAAAAACACCTTGGCAACAATCTGGAAAGAGTGGAACTTTTGAAGAATGGACGCGATTGCGGATTGCTAACATAGCACCAGTAAATCAGTGTGGAACATATTTAGATATTGGTTGTGCTAACGGATACTTATTGGAGTGTTTGATAGTTTGGGCTAAATTGAAAGGCATTGAAATCATTCCTTATGGTCTAGATTATTCAGACAAACTGGCTGGTTTAGCTAGACAAAGACTTCAACTCAATAACAACATTTTCGTTGGGAATGCTTGGGATTGGGTTTCTCCTCTGCGTTTTGATTATGTAAGAACTGAACTTGAATACGTACCACGCAACTATCGCAAGGCTTTCATTGAAAAACTGTTAACTAAGTTTTTGAGTCACAATGGACGGCTGATAATTTCTCAGTATCGTAGTCGCCATGACGATTTGACTCAAGGATGGATTGATAAAGAAATAGAAACGTATGCTTTTCCAGTGGTTGAAATCTTTTCTGGATATAGTCAAGCTGGTTTAGAACTATGTCGTGTGGCAGTTTTGCAATCACAGTTATGTACCCAATTGTCCTAATGACCGAATTATATAAGAATTGCGATCTGTAAAGCTATGAGTCGTGCGACCGCTTGAATAAATATAAGGCGATGTTTTATCTTAAATGCGATCGCTATATTAAAATAATTTTTTTGCAATAATTAAATTTCAACTTCAACATCCATTAACTGTCCCTCACGAACAAATTTTACTAGATTAGTTATCTCTTTCATTACATAAGCGTGAGCTTCGGGATATTTCCACCAATTATCAGGTTGATGTTGTTTATAGTCGGCTGGACACCATGTATAGTTTATCCATTGAGGATAATATGTTTTGAGAGTTAACATTGCTCTTCTGTAGTTCCAGGGAATGCTGATAACTAAAAGATTTTTAATTCGATGAATACCAAATTTGTCTTCTAGTGTAAATAAAGATGCGATCGCACCATCTTTGGAATGATTTGAACGATCTTCAACTAAAATTTTATCTTCTGGAACGTCAAGCTTTACAGCATTATCTCGCATTGTCCGCGATAAAGGATAAGTGTATTTACCATATCCATGTCCGCCAGAAAATAGAATATAGTCCGCACGTTTTGAATTGAACAATTCTACAGCTTTATGTACTCTTTCAATGCCTCTACCACCAAATGTAAAAATACAATCCCCTTGTTTTTTGTCATCTCTTGCATTGCCAAATAATATTTGAGTTATTTGGCTTTGTGATAACTTATAAACATCAATTTCAGAAAGTTTCATAACATCTGGCTCAATAGTAATGCGATTGCTTTATATCTACTGACAATTTTTTAAGTTGCAAAATTTTTCCTCTTGACCTTCACGTAACGTCAGGCTTTAGAATCACATCAACCGAACTTTTGAAGCGGTAAGTAGTCAAGCATAAGATAGATGACTGATTTAATGAAAATTGGCGATCTAGCCAAACAAACGGGACTTTCTATCAGGACTTTACATTATTACGACGAACTATCCCCTTCTCATCGTACTGATATCGGGTATCGGCTCTATAGTAACCAGGATATCATTCGCTTGCAGCAAATTGTATCGCTGCGACAGCTTGGCTTTTCTCTGAAGGAAATTCACGAATGTTTGAAAGACCCCGATCTTTCTCTTCAGCAGACAATAGACTTGCATCGAGACAGAGTGAAAGAACAAATGTCTTTATCTCGTACATTGCTCAAACGCTTAGATGTTATTTCTACAGAGCTTCAAACAACACAATCGGTTGCAGTTGACAAACTAATTCAAGTTATGGAGACAGTTTCTATGTCCAAGCAGCAATACTTTACACCAGAACAACAAGAAATTCTTAGTTTTAGATTCAGCGAACGAGAAGCGGAATGGCAACAAATACTAAGCCAAGCACGTACTGAGATGAGTAAAGGAACAAATTTTGACAGCAATTCTGTATATGAGTTAGTCATGCGTTGGGAAAAAAGTATGGAATCTTTAATCAGAGGTGACGAACAAATTTACGAATCACTTATGAGAATGTATCAGCAAGAAGAGTTAGAAACTGTTAGCTGGGGCGCAATAGATTCTGCCTCATTTGAATACATACTCAAAACAATTTCTTTCTTATTACTTGTCGATCAAATAAATTTGAGGAACTTAAATTTAGTTATACCAGACAACAAATTTGCGTCAGATGCACTTCAAGTTATTAGCTTGGGAGAAGATATTGCTCGTCAAATGAATCTTTTTATGATCGGTACAGAAGAATTACTCTGGGGATTGGTGGCAGAAGATGTTGGTGTTGCTTCACAAATTTTGATGGCTGCGGGAGTGAATCCTGAAATTGTAGAGCATCAAATTGTGCAAACAATTGGCGAGCGCCCCCTATTGCCTCCAGAAGCACCGATTTCTGAGAAAATTCCTTTTACTCCCAGAGCGAAAAGAGTAATTGAGCTTGCATTGGAAGAAGCAAATCAAATGTGTCAAATGCAGATAAATTCAGGACATTTGCTGCTAGGAATTTTAAAGGAAACTGAGGAAGAAGAGTCAGCTAGAAAAATTGCGATCGCTCAAGGAGAAGACAAACCAATGAGGTTCATGGGCGTAGCAGCTATGATCCTGAGAGAGAAATTGGGCATAGACCTGGTACAGTTAGAGCAACAGCTAAGATCGGCGATGTCACAGTAGCCAATTCCTCCATTCAGAGGTTTTGAAGCAAGATAGCGATGCCTTAGGCTAGCTGAGTCTTCGACTTGCTTCTTACAAAAGTTGCTCATGGGACAAACAAAGGGCTATGCCCGCATGTGTTTAGCCGCATTTAACCCCCAACAAAGGGCTTGCCCGCATGTGCGCACTTTTGCGCTTCGCAACCGCAATCGCTCTATCTAAAATTCCCGCGTAATTAAACCTACTGCTATACTTGCAACTCAAAGCCTGGTAAAGTACTTTCTCCAGAAATAATTGCGGGCATTGATATAACTTCTACAGCTTTTTGCGATCGATAAATTTCTACTTCGGCATCTTGAGGATTAATTAGCCAGCCCAAAGGTAAACCATTGTCGATGTATTCCTGCATTTTATCTTGAAGTCGCTTAAGGCGATCGGTTTGCGATCGCAAACCGATCAGAAAGTCAGGTACGAGAGGTGGGAATTTTTGGCGTTGTTCTGAAGTTAATGCTAACCAGCGATCTAATTTCACCCAAGCAGCATCGGGAGAACGTTTTGCACCGTTAGGAAGTATAAAAATAGTCGAAGAACTAAACACCTTACCCAATTGGGTTTGACGATTCCAAATATTTAAATCTGTAATCAAATCTGCTTCTCGATTTCCGCTTTCTCCTCCTACTGGTGGCACAATAACTAATTCTCCTGCTGCATTCATTTCTAGACTTAAATCCCGATTCGCAAGACACAATTGATAGAATTGTTCGTCGGTCAAATGAGTAATTGGATTTAGATTTAACACCACCGTATTCATCAAAACTTGCCTCGCGCTTTTTTAGCTAACGTCAATTCTTTTTATTCAAAGTCTAGCAAGATTTTGCAGGTGATTTTTTGATGGTTTAATTGTTTTCGCGATCGCTTATCCTCCTGGGGACTAATCTACATCAATAACTATATTCAAAACAGAGGCGATCGCCATTATCTTTTGAATGCAGCAAAATACTCTTTCCAAAGTAAAATAGACTTAGCTAACAGCTTAGTTTATAT
Source organism: Cyanobacteria bacterium P01_G01_bin.67 (assembly GCA_039179675.1). Lineage (GTDB taxonomy): Bacteria > Cyanobacteriota > Cyanobacteriia > Cyanobacteriales > Xenococcaceae > Waterburya. Next base: position 269 of record JBCDEP010000004.1, on the reverse strand, counting down.
ATTGCGATATGGCACAGGTCAACATTCACGAAGCCAAAACCCATTTATCTCAACTGCTTTCTCGCGCTGTTTTGGGGGAAGATATTGTTATTGCCAAAGCTGGTAAACCTATCGTGCGTCTCGTTCCCGTGGAAGAACCGCTTCAAGACCGCATTTTAGGGCAAGATGAAGGATTATTTACTGTTCCCGAAGATTTTAACGACCCTTTACCAGAGGATGTTTTATCGGCTTTTGAAGGTAATTTAGGTTGAATATTTTACTGGATACAC
>JBCDEP010000065.1:0-29732 GCA_039179675.1 Cyanobacteria bacterium P01_G01_bin.67 | reverse complement strand
TCAATTATAATTTTAAATCAGTAAATTAAGAATTTTCTTATTGCATGTTAATTTTTATATTTAATATTTAAGGAGTAGTAACGTGATTCTTAAAAAGCCAATTAAAATTGAACGACTCTTGCTTTGTTTTCTGGTTACTTTTATATTAGTGGATACTTGTCCTCATCCCAATCAACCACCAGGATTTATCCAAACAGCTTTTGAGCATATTCAATCAACCATGATGTCCAATAAATAAGTCAGGGAAAAATTATGAATTGATAACTAAACTAAGACAGTCAAAAATTAACCAGCATTAGGCTATCTTACTTATTAGGACTATATTTTGTGTGTTAACCCCACATTTATAGATCAAAAATTTCTAATTGGGGAGAATATGAATCAGAATCGTGTTGCACTAATTACGGGTTCGACCTCTGGCATTGGTTTAGCGATCGCCAAAAAGCTGGCAGCAGATGGTTTTGATATTGCTTTTCATTCCAAATCTTCAGTAGAGCAAGGTAGAACCTTAACAAAGACTTACTCTAATTCATCTTATACTCAGGTAGATCTTACTGACCAACATCAGGCTCGCGATCTAATAGCTCAGGTATTGTCTGCTCATAATCGTTTGGATGTATTGGTTAATAATGCAGGTATCACTGCCGTGATTCCTCATAATGCTCTCCAAGAAGCAACTCCTGAAATCTGGCGAGAAATCTACGAAGTAAATGTCATTACCCCTTGGACGTTAATTGCCGAAGCAGAAAACTCGTTGCGTAAGTCATCATCTGAGCAGCATACCAGCTGCATTATCAACATTACTTCCCATGCAGGTATCCGTCCCAAAGGAGCTTCAATTCCTTATGCGGTAAGCAAAGCAGCCTTAAATCACATGACCAAACTGCTTGCATTAAACCTCGCCCCTGCAATTAGGGTAAATGCGATCGCCCCTGGACTGGTAGAAACACCTATGAGCAAAGATTGGCATGCAGCCAGAAAACTGTGGCAAGAGCGATCGCCTATGGGAAGAGGAGCACAGCCAGCAGAAATCGCTCAAATAGCCTCAATGCTTGTTGCTAGTAATTACCTGACAGGAGAAACCATCATTGTCGATGGTGGACTGAATTTAACTTAGGAATATTTCTGTTCTTGCCTGGCTGGGATAAGAAATCTCCAGAATAACTACATCTCCATCCGCTATAAAATGTCCATGAACTTCTCCTGGGGGTCTACTGGCATAGTATCCAGGTTCGAGCCACATATCAAATGCTGCATCGTATAAGCGTCCTGAAACGACAAAGATCTCTTCGGGATACTCGTGGCTTTCGGCACCAAAGGCTTCTGTAGAGTAACCACCTTTAAATTTGGTTAATCTAGTATAGTCTCCCGTCTCAGGATCTTCGGCGATAGTTAATTGAGTTAGATTTTCCTTTGAACCTTCAATTATTTCCCAGGCTGCATTTTTGTCTGGTGCTAGTGGATTCCAATAAGTGCTAGTGGATTTCATTTAAACCTGACTAGTGATAATTTAATTTAATTATCCAGTGTGTTAGGACAACGAGAAGAAATAGAGATTTTCACTCTCAAAAATTTTACTTGATCGCAAAGAGGGTAATTAAATCGCGATCGCTGTCAATAGCTAATCCTGAAATCCACAACTAGAACCTAAATCAACAGTTAAAAATCGCTTTCCCAACAGAATCAAGGAATTAATCAATGGGATTAGAGATAGAGAGTTTGGCTACTTTTAGAATTGAGATATTTTAGTATTTTGCTAACAAAATTTATAATTCTTATGTCATTGCGCGTTTTTATTAGAAAACCAACTGAAGTAGACTGTCAAGAATTACTATCTCTAGCTCAAAGAAGCAGAGAATTTTATTTTCCTTGGGTTTTTCCTGCACTTAAACAGGAGGAGTGGATTAAATATATTGATCGCTGTCAAAATGAAAATTTTCAGGGGTTATTGATTTGCCATTTAGGAAATAAGAAAATTGTTGGAGTTGTTAATCTGAGCCAAATTTTTTATGGCACGTTTCAAAATGCTTATCTTAGTTACTACGTTGATGTAGACTTTGCAGGTCAAGGACTAATGTCAGAAGGAGTCAGGTTAGCAATTAATTATGCTTTTAATACCCTCAAGTTACATCGTCTGGAAGCCAATATTCAGCCAGATAATCAAGCTTCAATTAACTTAGTTAAGCAATTGGGTTTTACTAAAGAAGGCTTCTCTCCAAAGTATCTAAAAATTAATGGAGAATGGCGCGATCATGAACGTTGGGCTTTGACAGTAGAAAATTGCTTCTAGTATATAAGGTTATATGCATTGGTGACAATACAGACATACTCTTGTGATACTCTTCACAGAACAGATGGTTACTAGCTACTAACAGTTGCAGAGCAAGTGTTGAAAATATCGAAAACAATTTGAATCGTGCAAGCAAAAGCCACTAGACTCATAATTATTAAAGAGGATAGAAAACTACAGGCGAAAGTCAACACCAAAACAAAAGCAGCAGCACCCAAGCGATAGTACGTAAGAATTTTCTTACATTTAGTTTGACCTAGTTCACAACTTGTCCAATGCAAATTAGATAAAATTGCCAGACACAAAGACACTGCCAAGCAAAACAAGACTTTTTCTCCCATAGCAGAATCATGATCCAAGCCATGAATCATCTTTTCTACTCCCACTCCCGTAGCAGTTAAGCCGACAGCCAAAGGTAAATGGGCATAAAGCCAGGTAAGAGCAATTTTCATTTTACCTGTTCTCATTGCATGCAAAGGAGATTTGTCTACAGTATCAAAATACATCCACCAAAAGCTAAAGGCAATGGATAAACCAAGTAGAGCGATCGCAATTGACATTGGACTCCATTCATTTTCTGATACTCCCCCAACTACAGCCACAATTGATTCTCCCAAAACAATGATGGTAAACAGTCCGATTCTCTCAGTGGTGTGCGCCATATCTGGAGGAACTTTTGCCACTCGTTCTCCTGCGGTTAAGGGGGTAGCAAAATCAAAAATCAAGCCCAAAGCCCAAAACGCGAACCGCCCAGGAAGGGGGACATAAATCGAGATTAGCCAGAATACAATACTTACCCCAAAGCCACCTGCGTACCAATTGGTTAAATATCTTGCTTGAGGAATATGATATCCCGCATGAAGATACTGACAAATCAACACTCCGCGAAATGCAATATAGCTTAGGGCAAAATTGACCGAAGAACTACTCAAACCATGATGGATATTAGCTGCCATACTCGCGGCGATCGCCATTTGCATTAGCGTAATTAAACGATCTACTAAACCATCATTATTAAAGCGAGTGTCGTAAAAGGTTGCACCCACCCAACACCACCAGACAGGAACGAATAAAACTCCTAGTTTAGCCAAACCTAATAAACTAAAGTCTTCTTTGAAATTGTGTGCCAGTTGAGCGATCGCCACGACAAAGATCAGATCGAAAAATAACTCTAGCCAGGTAGCACTTCTGTCTCCTTCTTCGCATTCTTCTCGACGTAGCTTTGGTGGTTGAAATATGGCTCTAGTCATGACAAAAAGCTGGTAAGCATTAATTACCAATAATTTACCAGATGTACCAGGTTTTGCTGTGGTTTGGTGAATACAGAATTCGAGATACTTGAGATAGAGAAAGCGATCGCTTTCTTAGTTTTGAACCCACTTCATTATTTACGTCTGGTGTGAATTAAAATTGTCTTCTAAATAATCCAAATCGAACAGGAAATAGAGCTTTTATAGTTTTGAGCAGCAAAAATAAAAACTTAATCTCATAGAAACAGCCCCAAAAAATTAACTTTCACCCTTTTTTAGAGCTAAAGGCTAAAGGCTATATGCGTAGCGGTATCCTTTAGGAAAAGCTACGAACTAATAACTTGTCAGCGAAGCTAATTCACACTAAACGTTATTTATTATTTGTCTCCTATTGTTGTTCTAAAGGTCGCAGTATATCCTTAGGTATCACCCCATGAATACCCTTGACGATATCTACCACCTGGGAAATCTCATAATCGATCGCCGCACTACCAAACAATAAAGCATCTTGCTGGGTTAAACCATATTCTTGATTAACTATTCGCAGAGATTCCCGAACCGCTTTTTTCATCGCCTCATCTAAATCTTCATCTAGTCCGATTGCTAACCAAGCTTCGGGGGTTTCTGCTACTGGTGATTCTAGCTGCTTGTTTTTGTGAACGATTAATTCAAAAGTAGGAGTTAAGGAACACTCAATTGCCGTCAGTGCCACTTCTCCATTACCCTGGGCACAGTGAGGATCTCCTGTATAAAATAATGCCCCAGGAACTTGCACTGGTAAATATAAACTCGAACCAGCAGTCAAATGTTTAATGTCAATATTACCGCCATAGTTACCTGGTGGAACAGAGTTTACTGCCTCTTCTGGATTAGCTGGCGCAACTCCCATGATGCCCATAAACAGCTTCAGAGGCAGATCAATATTTGGTCTACCATTGGCAAGGCGAAAAGCACCTATATTTTGTTCTATATCTAGAGGGATAACTTTGGTATAAATATCGGCATCGTCCAGAGGGTATTCATTGGGTAATGCACCTTTGCCATGACGATTGGAAATTACGCCATAGGGAACACGATAATCGATCCTTACGGTTTTGATCTCTAATACATCTCCAGGTTCAGCACCTTCAACATAAATAGGACCTGTAATTACATGAGGACCTGGGGCAGTTCGTTCAATCTGTTCTTTGACTGCTAGCTGATCGGGCAAAATATCTGCGGCGTCAATTCCCGCTGAGGTAAAAAATTCTACCGTATCTCCTTGATCGGGTAAGATTCCTTCGTGAGAGATAGTTTCAATGATAACAGTGTCACCAGATTGAACCTGGAGAATTGGTTCGTCTTCGGAGATGAATAGTTTGCCCCAGATAACGTTTTCTGGAGTGGATTCTACATAATGTTCTTCGTTGTTTGCTGTCGGCTGAGAATTGACAGCAGGAGCTAATATTAGTGAGTTTAGCAGCACTATAATAGCTATTACAAAGCTAAACTGGGTATGAAGCGATAATTTAGTGAATTTCATCTAAATTTAAGTTTTTTATCGATTTAACTAGAATCAGTTTGCAATAGAAACGCGATCGCTTTTGTAGTTATAATTACTGGTCAGGTTCATTGCCTAGTCGTAGATTAGGATTTCTAAAGGTAAACGCGCAATCTGACTAATGTCAGTTAAAGCCTGTTGTTTTTCCTGTTCTGGTGTTCCTTCCCAGATCTTTCCTAAAGCAGCAGTAAATTCCTGTTGGGACATCTTGTTTAATTAGACCTGTCTTGAAAATAGACAATATAAGTTGAAGTTCAAAAACTATAATGATCCCCAGAAATCAAACAGAGAATTAAGATAGAAAAGCTGCTTCTAAACTAATGAAAAGAGAGAAGGAAAAATGCAGCGAAAAAAATACAGTGCTCAATTCAAAGCCAAGGTTGCTATCGAAGCAGTCAAAGGAGAAAAGACCATCAATGACATAGCAGGAGAATATGGGGTACACCCAACTCAAATCCAGCAATGGAAGAAGCAACAGAACCGAAGAACTCCCGAATATATTCAGCAAAAAACGTGCTAATAAAGCCAAAGAAAACGAAGAACTAACGGCACAACTCTATCAGCAAATCGGTCAGCTAAAAGTGGAGTTGGACTGGGTGAAAAAAAAATCTGGCTATTTCGGTTGATGAAAAGCGGCAGCTAGTCGAACCAGAACATCAGCAAATTAGCATAGCCAGGCAATGTCAACTACTGGGATTAGCTCGCTCTAGTTGGTATTACCAAAAGCAAGGAGAGAGCGAATACAATCTGCAACTGATGAAGCTGATAGATGAGCAATATACGGAAACATCATTTTACGGTGTCAGAAGAATGACCGCATGGTTGAGAAGACAAGGACATCAAGTAAATTATAAACGGATTAGACGTTTAATGAAACAAATGGGTTTGGAGATAATAGATCCTCGTCCAAAGTTGAGCCAAACGGAGGAGCATAATCATCGCTATCCCTACCTGTTAAAAGATGTAAACGTCCGTAGTCCCAACCAAGTGTGGTGTAGCGATATCACATATATTCGAATGCCCAGTGGTTTCATCTATTTGGTGGCGATTATGGATTGGTACAGTCGATTTGTCTTGACATGGCAACTATCCAATACATTGGATGTCAGTTTTTGTCTAGAGGCTTTGGAGCAATCATGGCAATGTGGGCAACCACAAATCTTCAATTCTGATCAAGGCAGTCAATATACACCGAGCAAATTTACCAATGCCCTGAACAGAAAACAAATTAAGATCAGTCAGGATGGAAAAGGGAGAGTATTTGACAATATCTTTGTCGAACGTCTATGGCGAAGTGTCAAATATGAGGAGGTTTATCTCAAAGATTATGGGAGTGTGGCGAATGCTAAAGAGAGTTTAGGTCGATATTTTGAATTCTATAATTTCCAGAGGTTGCATCAGGCGTTAGATTATCAACCACTAGCAACAGTTCATTTTGGTCTTCAAGGAGGTGCAATTTCTTAATAGTTGAAACTAGAAAAGCCTAATGATAAAAGCCTTTCAGCTTGCTATCTTAGTTTACCTATATTTTTGTCTTGACGATTGGGTATATTTCACTTAAAAAGGCAGTTATAATCATAACTGCTTAATTTCTTATCTATGTAGACCTATTCTACAGAAGAAGCATAAGAGCGATCGCCTTTCCCATTACTTTGTTGTTTGGCATTGCTAGGCATAACGTCGTTATATTGATCTTGATTGTAAAAGTAAAGAGTCCTAATTGGATAAGGAATGCCAATATCAGCTGCATCCAAAGCATCTTTAATTGCTATTATGGCTTTAGTTTGCACTTGTCTGACCTGAGGTTGTCTGGGATTAGTCCAGTAACGCACAATAAAATCAATTGAGCTATCACCGAAGCCGACTAAGTCTATTTCCGCAGGCTTACTATCCAAAACTCCTGCAACCCCCTCAATAGTATTTTGTAAAATACTTTTGGCTTCGGGCAGAGATGTGTTGTAATCTACTCCGACAGCTAAATCGGTGCGACGCTGCTCAAAAGCTGTTCTAACTCTGACAGGACTTGTGAATACTTCAGAGTTTGGCATTAAAACTCTTTCACCATCATAGGTGCGAAGTTGAGTAGTACGAATATCAATCTGTTCGACAGTACCTTCATAATCACCAATTATTATTTGGTCGTCAATGCGAAACGGTCTTTGAATTAAGATTAAAATGCCAGATAAAAAGTTCTTAAAGATATCTTGGAAGGCAAAACCAACTGCCACGGAACCAAGACCTAGGGTCGCAACTATATCCCCCAAACGCAAACCTGGAAAAGCAACCACACAGGCAAATACAATTCCAAAAATCCAGGTTCCAATATCAGCAGTTTTGCTCAGCAGTGACTGTAAAGATTTACTCTGTAGAGTTTTACGACCAATTTGTTGGGCAATTTTTCTGGTAAATTGGGCTGCATATCGCGTCAACATAATAATTACCAAAGCTGTAATCAGCCCTGGTAAAACTTTGATGGTACTACCCAATAAATCTCTTAAACTATTGACGACCGTATCTATTATTTGATTCATAAACTAACTTAGAAAAATGCTAATAAATAAGATGATTAAATTACTTTACTCTTTGGCAATCACCCAAACAGCATGAACTATACCAGGTATATATCCTAATAAAGTTAGTAAAATATTGATGAAAAATTGCTGGCTAATACCTGTTTGGAGAAATACTCCCAATGGTGGTAGAAAAATTGCACAGATGATTCTAATAATGTCCATAATTCTTGATTAAATTTAGACTTAATTTAATTCCGAGTTCAAAATTTAGCTTTAGCGTTTTTCCAAGCATGATTCAATTCTGTCCAGGCTGCTTCAAAACCCTTTTGTACTTCAGCCCATGCCTCTATACTTGACTGCTGCAATTCCTTGAACTTAGATTGAGCAGCGTCTCTCTTGGTGTAAAGCTCAACAAGCTGGTCTTGATACTTTATTTGGGCATCAGCCTTTGCCTGCTCGCTCTTTGCTTTCAACTCGCTAATTTGTGCATTTAATTTATCAAGTTGTGCCTTTGCCTTTGCTTGATATGCTTGTTTGGTATCAGCTTTAACTTCCATGATCGCTTTGACCTCAAGTGATTTGGTTGAATGTACTGCATAGCCTTAAGCTAACAAAAACCAATCAATAAATAATCCTGCTAGGGTATGAAATTGTAAATAACTATTCTCCTCAAATCTATCGTGAGATAGATGCGCTATGAAGTCTCTTTTTGGGAATTGTATTGAGTAATATACTTTGACAATTAAATTAGTAATCATAAAATAATCAGAAACTCCTCAAATATCTAGATACATAATGATGACTCAAAACCCCTTTTGTCAGGAGTTTGTGTAATGATCAATCTGTTATCTGTTGCTCTAAGGGACTATTTACTCGAACGATTAACTCATTGTTTCCTTGGGAATTTAATTGTTCATTCACTAAAAAACTAAAGGGTTGGAAGTAGCCTTCATGAAAGCCTAAATATTTGCCATTGAGCCAAACATCGGTAGGTATAGTCTACCCTTGCAAAAACTAACTTTACTAGCTTATCGGTCAACTCTGAAGTAGTTCTAAATCGATGTCGATACCAAACGACTTCTTAACCTCTGCGAGAACTGTTCCTGGTGAAGAGGAGGGGAATAAACCAACCTAAAATCATGCCGATGCCACTACAAAAAATTAGCATCACTCCTACGGGAAGGGTAATAGACTCAAAGTTAAGAAACTTGATTGAGACATCTTCAACATTTTGAATTGAAAAGATGGCGATCGCAATTGTTAGCATTGCCAGTATCAGAGAACTGAGCAAATTAGTGAAGGTATTCATAAGTCAAAATAAGATAAGTTGATTTAACATTTATCAATTAACATTTAACATTCAGTCTTTTAGTCTTTATTAGTAGTTCAAAACAGACAAATTAAATACCTAACAACTTACTGTATTCCAAATGTTCTACCTCCTGGTAACTCTGAACCCAGGATAGTACGGAACTTAATTGGTGCATCTTGAGGGTGGGGTTCCCAGCCTACTTCATATCCCGCATCCCAAGCTTGTTTCCTGGCGGTACGAAATGCTTCAAAACTGTCTGGTCTAACGATAAATGCCAAAAAATCTTGATCTGGATTATATCGAGCTAAAATTTGCTGGAATTGAGAATCTTGAGCCATTAACTGACTGGTTGTTTCACCAATGTCTTCGGAGGAGGGTTCAAATAGTAGAGATATTCCCCTGTCTAAGGTTCGCACTCGATAATTATCGGTGTTAGATCTAAAGTTACTTTGACGACCAATAACACTCAGTAAGCAGGATTCATAATTGCGCTGACGCAAGGCGTATTGATCAGAATTCACATTTCCAGGTTTATTGCAGTTGGGCAAATTTCCCGTCAACTCGATCTCTTCTTCCCTGATCTGACGCACATTGAGATGACTTACTTTGTTACCTTTAATCTCAAACCAAAGTTGGTCTTTATCTGTTGGTGAAGCTAAAGGGGTTTGAATAGTTACGCGAGTTTTGGGGCTGCTACCAGTAGCGATGAGGGTGACAAACAAGCTAATAAACATCAATACGCCCACAGTATTCGTCAGAATATCTAAGAAAGAATCTAAGTTCTGACTCAGATTGGTATTTCTACGTCTTGCTCTGCTTCTCATAAATTTTTAGTAAGATTAATCAACTAGCGATTTTTAGTTCGATTCCATATTCCAAAGGTTCATAGCCGATATCGATTCCTTTCTCCTGAACCAATTCACGGACTTTCTCAAACATTTCTAAGCCATCTGGGCGCAAAATGACGATTAAATATTGCTCATCTTTATTTTGTTGCAGATTGGCGATCATCCTTCTTAAAGGAGATTGTTCGTCATATAAATCGGCTCTCGGGGCAAATTCCTTGCTAGGATGCAGAGTAAAGCCATCTTCCCGACACTCAATATAAGCTGGGGTTTTATCGCGATTTGCCCCCCTGCTATTCTCATCCGTTTTTGCCACCACCACGGCTTCTTGAGGTTCTAAGGCTTGAGTTGTCAAAACAATAATTAATAGGATAAGAGTGCCAATAGTACATGCCAGAACAGAAAGAAAGGGAAATAACTCGACTTCTGTTGCTTGTTTGCGATAGATATTGCGTCTAGACATAATATAGGGTTTCTTGTACTGGCGAGCTGGAGAAAAGGGAATAGGATATTAATGTTCTAATCTTAGCCAATAGCCTCCTGCTAAAGGTTATGGACTATAGGTTTAAGCAGATAGACTCTCTACATGAATCGGATTTGGTATTACTATCCTCTCCCATTATCCTGCTCTACCAGAGTAATCCGACGAGGTTTGTTAAGCTGCTGAAGAAGCGGCTGTAATTGAGATAAATTATCTTTCACTCCTGCTAAGACATGTTCTAGTTGGGCAGTTTTTTCTAGAGAAGCAAAACTCCGCTCTAAACCTTGCTGAATTTGTTGGAAGTCTGACATTTTTTGGGTTGCTACTTCTAATGAACTTACCCGAGTTTCCAGGATCTGTGCTGCTTTTTCTAGCTGTTCACTAATTCCTTGGGTTTGAGCATTAAGATCTTGTGCTGCTGTCATATTTTTGCTGCGGATCTCTTCGACAATCGATCTAATTTGCTGTACAAGTTCTTGGTTTGCCTGCTGCTGCTGGGCAAAGAAATTTAAAAATTCTCGGCGATCGCTATTTGCCTGTTGTTTAATTTCTCCTACCTGATTAATTACCTGGGAGCTAATGTCTTGGACTTTGCTAACTTCGGTGAGAAAACCTGTTGCGAGTTGATTAGCTGCCTCTTGGGCGTAGCTTTGAGCTGGCTCAATTAAGTCTTGAGGATTGGGAAAATACTCTTTAATTGCTCCTGCAACTGCCTCGTTAATTGCTGCTTCGTTTAACTGTTCGTTTTTCTTTTTGAGTCGAGGGAGCAGTTTATCGTTAATAAAGACATCAATTCCCAAAAGAAGTCGAGATTCGTAGCGTTCAACCAGCACTAAGGGAATCATGACTAAGACACTGAGAAATAATGCTAACAAAGTAGTGTCGAAGGCTAATCCTAAGTTGCTGGTAACTTGACCAATCCCCTCTTTGATCTGTTCGACATCTCCTGAATTTTCTAGGAATCCTGTGAAGCCACTAACCGCACCACTAATACCGATCACAGTACCGATAAACCCTAATAAGGGAATTGCCCAGACGAGAATGCGCGGAAATGAGTAGGAGGATTCTGAGGCACTGAGATAAAAAGATGAGTCATCGAGGGCAAACTCATTAGCAGTAGTGCGATCGCCACTTTGGATATAGGCTTTAAGAACTCTGCCACAGCGAATTGCCACGAGATTACCATCTTTAATTAATCGCTGTTGAAAGTACTCTACTTCATGAGCATCGGGTTGTTCCAAGGGGATATGATCGGCAATCCAAATTTTTCCCAAAGCTTGATGTTCTTTTTTGAGCAATAAAAATTTGAGTACGGAAGTGGCGACTACCACAGCCGCTAATCCTACAACCAGAAATTGTACAAAACCTCTCTCAAAGAGCAAGACCCCGATGTATGATTCTCTGAATGGTGGAATAATACCAACTATGACGTAGGTAATAACGAAAATAATTGCCGCTACTAGTAGTAATAAGAGTGTATTGACTTCTAATTCCTGGCGTTGGGAATGAGAAGAACGAGATTTTCTAGGTTTAAGGCTAAACTTGCTCATATTGATTCTTTAAATTATGGTTGCTTGCTACTGATCGGCTCCAGGTTTTGCTGTTTGTCCGTCATAGCTTATCGATCACTCTCTAGTCAACGTTTCACCGTGCAGAGCAGCAGCCTGCCTTACAGACGACCATCACATGGAGTGTTGTTCCTCCAAGAAATTACTGCCGAGTGATTTAGCGTTGTTAGAAAGAGGGCTGTCAGTAAACTAAATTATTTGTATAATCTCAAGAAGTTAGGGGGGATTAAATTTTTCAATAAGCATTACTAAATGAAAGGATTATGAACTTGTTCTCTTTGTTGTTGGCTAAGATGTATTTTACAAATTGATAGTTTGTACCTCATTTTGATTAGGATGAACCAGTTTGTTGCCCAGCAAGTATAGCTAGTTAGTGATTCAAAATTTTAGCTAAACCCCAAAATTATTCACTATTATTACGCAACCTAACTTAGTCTGGCTTTAGATATCCTTAACTTTAAAATATGGTGAACTAAGGAATACTATCTAACCTTAAGTTTGATATCAAATTCAAGTAAAGAAACCGAATAAACCCTTTTGGGAAAGCTATTTATTTAATCTGTAAGCTTCTTAATCTATTCAATGCTGCGGCTAACTCTAAGGAGCGAAAAAAAACTAAGTCACCTTGGGGAAAATTAGAGATGGCATTCAATCCTGATTGAGCTAGATCTTGATTGATTTGAGATAATATCTTGGGGATATCAAACCCAGGATAATTTTTTTTGGCATAAATCAAAGCTTTAGCGATCGCTTTTAGTTGTCCTGGATCGACTAGTTGTTCTACTGCTGAGAGGTCTATCTCTTCGGTACCAAAGACAATCGTATTTATTCCCCTGGTATTCAGCTTGCTTTCTTGTTTCCCTCGACTGGGATCGATACTTGCCATCAAGGGAATTCGACCGCTGATTGCCCCAAAATTACTTCCTCCCTCAGCATTTCTCCCTGTAACATATTGCTGAGCGATCGCTTTGGCTTGAGCTGTAACATCCTGGGGTTGATAGTTATCCAGCGCAATTATACAGTCTGCTACCTCGAAATAGTCTCCACTTCCCCCCATAACTAAAATTGTGGATACTTGATAGTCATCATATAGTTGGCGGACTTTATCGATAAACGGGGTTATCGGTTCTCGATCTTTGGCAATCAAGGCTTGCATGCGGCGATCTCGGATGGTGAAGTTGGTGGCTGAGGTGTCTTCATCAATCATGAGTAATTCGGCACCTGCTTCTAAAGCTTCCATAATATTAGCTGCCTGAGAAGTACTGCCGCTGGCGTTGGTGGTGCTAAATTTAGTGGTGGAACGTTGTTGAGGTAAATGATTGATAAAGGGCGAAATATCAACTCCTGCAATACTGCGTCCATCTTCGGCACGAATTTTAATTCCCATGAAATTAGCAACGACATATTCTCTCCCATCTCCTGGGATGTGGTTATACACTCCTAGTTCAATTGCCTTGAGCAAGGTAGATTTGCCATGATAGCCTCCACCGACAATCAGGTTAATTCCCTTAGGAATGCCCATACCCCTAATTACTCCTTGGTTGGGACAGACTAACTCTACTTCTAAAGACGGGGGAGATTTGAATGCTATGGCATCTAATAGAGGACGCGGATCAATCCCACTTCGACGAGGTAAGATCGCGCCATTTGCCACAAAGGCTACCAGGTTATGGTTTGATAACTGTTGCCGTAAGCAATCGGCATCTTCTATGGTTTGGACATGCTGCTTAATGGCTTCAGCATTTAAGGATCTATATAAGAGAGCAGTCTGAACTAATTTAGGTAAGTCTTCACACAACATTTCCGCTGCTTGTCGCCCTAGGATTCTTCTCCCCCTTGCTGGCAGCCCTAAAATAAACCTTACTTCTAACTGTTCGGAATTAATTAATACCGCAGTCCGCTCTAAAACTTCTTGTCCTAAAGGCGCGATCGCAATTAAACCACTCTTTCCTGTCCCACGATGGGAACTTAATTGCTGGGCTGCTTGAGCAAATTGCCGTGCAATGTAATCACTGGTGGCAACTTCTCTACTTTGGGATTTATATAGCTGAGCTGGATAGTTAGCAATTGCCTGGGGAATAATAATTCGTAACTGACTCGGTGCGGCAAAGGGATCTCCCTGCACATAATCAACGATCAAAGTAAAATCTTCAAACTGATAACTTCCTCGCAGCTCTTTATAGGCTTTGTAGCTAGCACCATCAAGTTTTAGCAGTAGAGAATTAAGATTAAGCTGATCGCTCATGATTCTGGATTAACAAACTTCAATTTTAGATTATCAAGACCTGCGCAAAAGTATAGTTTCCTAAGCTAGTTACTAATAAAATCTAGCTATTCCAACGGGGCTTATCTGAAGATTTTTGTATCAAATACTACTAAATTATGTGTCATTTTTAAATTTTTGACACATTAAAGAAATCTGCTGAGATCGAATTCTTGATCGTCCTCGGTAGTAGAAAATCTTTCGGAGTTGATAATTAAAACTAAACGTTCGGTATAATCCACGGCACCTCTCAATTCATGAAGTAGTCTAGCTAAGCCACCATTGGCGTATTCCTCAAAAATCAAGACTCTTTGAGCTTCTGCTACGGGATCTTCGGTAGACAAGACTTTAATATCTTGAGTTTCCATCACGGCAATTAGTCTAATTAGGCGGTCATAACCACGAGAAATAAATACTTCCAAGCTTATCGGTGCGGGTTCACTCTGGGAGATCTCCGTCACGGGCGATCGCTGCTGATGTTTAGCTCCCATAGCTGCGGCAAAGGCGATCACATCGGCGTAGGTTGCAAACATTCCTGTTGTACCTTTGGTATCTAATAATTTCTGAACTATTTCTGCTTTATCTTTGGCTACTTTAATTCTGGGTAATGCCATAAGTGAATAGACTTCTTGCACCAATCATCATGAACTACTTTAGCAAGAAGACATTAGTTTACTATTCATGCATGAGTTCTAATATCTGGCTAATTTCAAACTCAAATGCGTGTCATGTTTAAAGTTTTGTCACATTCTACCTATAGAAAATTATTTGAATCTGCTCTTAGAGCGATCGCTAGAAAAAATCTAATTACAGCTTTGCGTTGTCAGTTTCGGACGAGAAGATATCGTTTCTTGGGGGTATGCCGCATCTCCCTGTAATTCTTACAGTGTGAGGGTTTGATTCTTGAAATTTATTGCGATCGCCGAATAGTCTGGATAGCTAAAAAGGCTTTAGAGAGGTCATAGGACGTTTCTAGACTATGGATAAAGCTATTTATTTTTGTGCGATTAGTGTCGCAAACTTAGCTTGATAGGGATTGCCCTGTTCATCCATTCGCTGAAAAGCTCCTAACTCCTCGTTGTATTTACAAATTTTCCACAGACGGTAATAGTTCTCTAGCTCATTTTCCGCAAAGGTAAAAGGAAACTCAATCGGACACGGATGATCGCTTGTGGAGACAGGGGCAACAATCAAATTATATCCCCCAGGTATGGTGTGCTCTTGCATATTTTGAATCACAGAGCTAATGGACACAGATTGTAAAAACTGAAAAACTACTGTGGAAATAATCAGATCGTAATGATTTTTGATAGATGCAGTCTGGATATCGTATATCTTGGCATCAAGACCTTTACATTTTTCTTCGGCATCAATAATTTCCTGAAGTTTGCCAATAGCTACTTCAGATTGATCGAGAGCTGTGACAGAAAAACCCCTCGTTTGAAGCAAGATACTGTTACGTCCGCGACCGCTTCCCAAATCCAACGCATCTCCCGACTGAATATATTTTAAAACCTCAAGCACCTCTGAATGGGGAGCAGAAAGATGATATTTCTTTTGATAGTAATGTTCGGGAAGACAATAAAATTCCAGAAAACAGCGCAGATCATCTCCCAAAGGCTCGACCTTATGCCAGGCCTGAGGCTCAACCAAAGGTGGTGGATTTTCTGTCGAGCAGATCTGAGTTGATCGCATATCACCATTTTTATTTAAAGCATAATACTTCAACTCTCCCTCTAAAATTGTCAATTTTGCCCAAGTTCCCTGCTTTGTATTGTGTTTTTCCTGAAAAGACTGTGGCAAGGTATCTTTTGTCCAAACAGGTAATGTCTGGTATTTGATTAACTTACTATCCATCATCTCTTTTTTGAGTCTCGGTCTACTTTATTCTTTAGTTACCAATTACCTTAACAAGTAACAGGTGACAGCAGTATATGATATGTGGGGACAAAACTGGCAAAAGTGTCATAAGGAGCAATAGGTGAAAAATTAATTTGCGATCGCTGTCATTGTTGTAATTATTACGAAGAAAATATAAAAACCATCCCTCGCTTGAGTTCCTCTTCTAGCCGCAGCAGTAGTCGTCGTCGTCGTCGTCGTAATCGTGGTGGCAATTCTAGAGATGGTAGCAGTTTTGGAGGTGGATCTAGTCGTGGTGATGGTGGAGGTGGTAGTTGGTAATATTTAAAGCCAATGAGAAATTTTTGTGTCAAAATTAAAACCCTGACACAATATATCTTACAAATATAACTATGCTAATTGATGGAAAGAAGTACAGTTATCGCCAGTTGATCGAAGAAACAGGTTTATCTCGCAGCACTCTTCATAGAAGAATTAAAGCCTTAAAAGAATCTGGAGTACCTCTTACTATGGGAGCGATCGTTCAGTTTCCTACTAATTGGGCGTTTCACGATCGCCAAGGTAATTTTTATTCTTCTAAAACTGATTTCGCTTTGAAAAATCGAATTCCATACTATGAAATGTTTCAAAATTCAAAGTCTGACACAAAATAGTCGAAGGTTTTACCTTTTGATTGATGGTTAGTTGTTTAACAAGTTAGGAGGTTACGATGTTTGTCAATCGTTTTAAGCTTTTAGCTTTTAGCTTTTGAGATATTTTCATGAACTTTAGTTAACCTACGGCGAGAAGCTCTGCTTTCCAAGTTTTAGTGTTGACTATGATAAACACACCACTTGTAGTAGTTAATCAAAATTACTTTTTCTTAACTTATCTCTGATTGATATTACCTATTGAGCGTTAGGGTAAGCAGCAAGCAACTTTAGATGTTTCACGAAGGGAATAAAATCTCGATCTGAAAATAACAGAGGAAGATTGTGTTCAATACAGAAAGTGGCAATAATTACATCAATTGTCTTTCTAATAGTTATTCCCTGTTTCCTTAACTGACGGTAGTTATCAGCACTTTTCAATGCCATACTCTCACCAAGAAACTCAAAAATCGTTAATGAACTAAGCAAACCTTTTGCTGTTTTAAAATCTTTGTCCTGCCCAAAGCCTTGAAGAACTTCAGTCAGGATAATATCACCAATCGCTATTGGTTCAATTCCCAGTAACAAATCTATGTGATTTGTTTGAGGAGTGTCGTGACCATTGAAATAATCGATCCAAACACTCGAATCGACGATTATCATTGACTTTGTCTCATCTCCTCAAGATCGCCATCCCATTGCAGCTTGCCTTTAAATGCCTTGATTTTCTCCTGTTGTTTGAGCTTAATCAACGTCTTAAGCCCTTGTTCAACGACTTCTTTTTTGGTCTTTAATCCTGTAGCTTGTAGGGCATCTGCCATTAGCTGATCGTCAATGACAATGTTTGTTCTCATTTTAGCTTTGCATGTGTAAGATTATTACTTATTATACACATCAGCAAGCGATCGCCAGGGTGATTTTTATTCCTCTAAGACTGATGTTGCTTTAAAAAATCGAACTTTATACTATAAAATGTTTCAAAATTCAAAGTCTGACACAAAATAAATATGATTTCTTACCAAGGATATTTTTTCACTATTTTGCAAAGACTTACAATATGAAAAGAAGCTTCAAGGCAGTAAATCTCCGAGCTTCTTGGAGTTTATCCCAACTTACCAATAATCAATGAGTAATCCCGTCATACAGACTGACATCGCTGATATTCTAGGTCAGATTAACCAGAAATTAGACCGCTTAAGCGAAGATGTAACAGACCTCAAAGTAGGTCAAGCTAAGATAGAAGGAAAAATAGAGTCTTTAGACACCAAGGTAGAGCAGCTAGATAAGCGAATAGGGAACCAAGAATTTACTAACCGAGGGGTATTAATCGGCTTAGTTGTGGCTATTTTAGGTGGTGCTGCCAAACTTTTGGGGCTGATGGGCAATCCTTAAAATCATCTTATTCATGTGTAACGACTTGAAAAACTATATTGCGATCGCCAATTGTCCTCGAAGGATAATCGCTACAATTTCCGATATTGATACTTGCATTCAGATATCTAATTTCCCGTCAATAGTTGGGAATATTAGCCTTGTTTGATCGGTTTTGGATATTCTACCTGTTTGAATGACTCAGGCTTATTTAGGGCTTTTAAAATCTATTTGGAAATACAAGTGTCAAAATTAAACTTCTTGAATCTATTTTAAGAGATCGCCAGAATGCCAATTAACCAAGAATTAAGCTTTTTCTTAGTTGCCTACTGTGGTTCCTCTTCTATGGGATTTTTATTCTAATTATCTATGTGTCAAAATTCAAACTCTGACACAAAATAAATATGCGATAATCATTGCGATCGCTCTACTAACGGAAGATAGAATCCTAAAATGCTTACTGAGTATAGTTTTAAACTACTATGACTTCTGCTGTAAATGCTTGATGCGATCGTAAATTCTGAATTTCTGCTTGAGAGGACGATTGAGATGAGTTTTACTGCTGATCTAATTTTTTACGTAAACCAAGCAGGTTACTGTTTATTGTCGGTGTATTAGGATGTTCTTCCCCTAATAACTTCTTTCTCATCTCCAATGATTGCTGAAGAAAATCTTGTGCTAAATTGTATTTCCCTCCGTATAAATATGCTAAACCTAGAAATGAATGGGCTCTTGATAAAAGTTTCTCATTTATTGGCTCTGCACTTTCTATTACGGAAACGTCTTGCAAGGATACTTCTTCCATCTGCTGATAATCTCCATTCCATAGCAGGTATTCAACTAAAGTTAGCAAGTATTCTGGATTACGGTCATCTAATTTAACTGCTTCTGCGATCGCTTTTTGAGCTTCTTTAAGACGTAGTTGGGAAAACAGTACTCTACCTTCTAATTCCCAGGACTCTGCGGCTCTTTTTAGGGGTTCATCATTGAGTATTCGACGATATTCTTGAATTTTAGCGAGATATAGTGATTGATCTCCCTGCTCTTCAGCTTCCTCTGCCTCTGCTAGTATCCGTTTTGCTGTGGCGCTGAGGCTTTGATCTTGCTTGAGCTGTTGTAATTCTTCCTTTGCCTTTTCCCCTTCTTTGACTGCTTGTTCATGTAGCTCTGGTGATACTCCTGTACGTATCAATGCCAAATCTTGTTTTTGTGTAGCATCTTTGACTGAGCTACCATCCTTACTACCAATGAATTGACATCCCATTAGTAAGAGCAAGGCGATTAAACTACTTAAGGTAGCAAGATTTATTCTTTTACCCATGAACTTGATATTGATTTCAGTATAAAAAATGAAAATATATACAAAGGTTTTAAAATTAAGTATCAAACGAGCAATATTATTCTTGAGTCACCCCTTCAATTTTTGAATCATCACTACAAACCACACTTTGACCCAAGTTCTCTTTACTCCCTGTTTTCTGGGTTATATCCTTAACCTCGCAATTTTTTTTAGCATCCACATTTTGTCTATTAGAGAGAAATGTATAACCACCCCAAATTGCCACTATCAAGGAGCCTAAAGCGATGATATTACCTGGCTTGAGCCAACTTTTCCACCAATTATCTCTATTCTCAGCCATATACAAGTTACTCCTGTACTCAATAGTGAATACAGTTACTTTATCTAGTAACACGTAAGTAACCTAAATTGTTTTATAAATGTTTAAGGATATTCACCATCTATCTTTTTGTGTCAAAAATAAACTTATGACACACCCAAGCTTAGTTCTTGGCGATCGCATTATTAAAATCCAAGATACTCACCGCACACGTTAAGAACGCGATTTAACCAACAATTACTGTGGATATTAGCCTTGTTTAACCTCTTTTGAGAAAGAGCTATGTTTTCTGAATAAAAGCTACTTAAGAGCATTTAAAAGCCTGTTGAGAAGACATGTGTCAAAAATAAATTTATGACGCAATTGTTTGGTAAATAATTGTGGTGTTGATTAGTTGATTAAGAGAAAAGTATATAGCGATTAGGCTCCGCCTAGCCTTAGGATCGCCGCCAAACAAAAATCATGGATTTGTATTGCAACGAAATATTTTATCCAGTTCATTGTCAGTTGCTAGCCAAGCGCTTTTAGTCTCTAGTTATTCTCGATTTAAATTTATGATGCTGTTTATATTGATGCTCGTGTTGTATTGCACACATCTGCTGTAGAGCATTCTTGAGGAAAATTATGATGACAACATTAGTAAAGAGAGCCGTAGACTGCGATGTAGAACAAATAGTTGACTCAATAATACTAGCCTTTAGTGCCGATCCATTCGCACGTTGGATGTATCCCTCTGCACAAAAGTATCTTAAATGTTTTCCTGATTTTGTAAGAATTTTTAGTAGCAAAGCATTCAAGCAAAAGAATGTTTATTTCACTGACGATTATTCAGGTGCTGCTGTTTGGTTTCCTCCTCATAGCAATCCTGATATTGATGCCATTGGAGAATATTTAGCCCAAACTATATCTCAGCAGCAACAAGAAAAAGTATTTGCTGTGTTTGAGCAGATGGGTCACTATCATCCTAATGAGTCTCATTGGTATCTAGGCATATTGGGAGTAGACCCTTCTCAACATCGCCAAGGATATGGTTCAGCCTTGATCCGACCTGTATTGAAAAAATGCGATCGCACTAATCAAATAGCCTATCTCGAATCTTCGAGTCCAGACAGCGCCTCCCTTTATCAGCGTCAAGGCTTTGAACTATTAGAAACTATCCAGATTGATGACTCTCCGCCAGTTTTCCCTATGGTGCGCTATCCGAAGTCAACACTGAATTAAACTAGAGCTTATAAACAGAGCTTCGAGTAAGACTGTATTAAAGCCATTAATACAAAGATGACTAAACAAGTGATTTAACACCTATTTATTGAAGACATGAGCCTTGTTTGTTCGATTTAGACCCTTGACCTATGATTTAAAAATCAAAGCCGATTCAAGGCATTTACGAGTTAGCTGAGAATGAATGTGTCAATTTTAAATTTATGGCACATCATAGTTTTGCTGATCAAGTAGATTGAGTTTAGGAAAGCTTGATTAGCGATCGCGTAGGAGATTTATTTCTAGTAACAGCCTAGGTTACCTGAGTAGTCGTACAGAATCTAATTTCCTGTTTATTGTTGAGATAGGGAAAATCAATAATTAAATATGTTTGGGTGCTTACAATCTACATAAGATATGCGCTGATGCTGCACGGGATTTTTGCTTACTTATCTTCTCTGTTAGTCATCAGGAGAAGAGCGTGAAACTAGATTGATAATCTCTTGTCTCATGGCGTCATTTCTAAATATTTTAGAGGATTTATGATTTATAGGTGGTAATGATATATCAACGCTAACATTTCTGTATCAGAACTAGTTAGAACTAAGAATAAATTTTTAGCTTAGTTTATCTAATAGCTCAAGATATTTGAATTATTTATAGTCATCTCATACTATTATTTTTTCTGATAACCGCTGCTCAGTCATAAACTCAATCTAGATTTATGGTATAAGTACTTGTTAATAAATTCATGTTTATTCAAATACTCAAATCCCTACTAATTCATACTAATTCATGTCAATTTTACTCAAATTTGTTTACTTGATGTCTATGACCACATCTACCTTTGACCAACTCCTTAAATCCAGCGCCAACCTTGTATAATAAAATATTTATTTTCATCCATGAGGTTAGCATCTATGTATATCATTTATTGTGGTGATTTTAGAATATTAAGATTCAACTTCCCATAAAGGTAATTATCGGTAATTAGCCTAAAAACATCTACAACGTCTACATCGTAGTTTTTTATTTAGTAGTTCAACTCAACAATGATTGAAAAAAAGTTAGTAGGATTAAGCAAAGCTAGTCATCAAAAAAAGCAAGAAGCGTTGTTGAAAACCGAGCAAGCTATAGCCAAGCTGAGCAATCAAAAACAGAAAATTACTATTCGCTCTGTGGCAAAAGAGGCAGGAGTTTCAGTTAGCTATATTTATAAATATCCAGAATTAGCTTATAAGATTCAGCAGCTAAGAGAGCAGCAGAAATACAGCCAAGTTAAAAGAGATCGCTCAACTTCAAACACTGAACAGCAACTCCAAAAACTACAGCAAGAAAAAGCTAAACTAGCCCAAGAAATTTGTGAATTAAGAGCTATTATTGATACCAAGACAATAGGAGAAAACTCTCTAGTCAATCTTAAAAATGAAAATATTAGACTGATAACGGAGAACCGACAGCTTAAAAAAGAGCTAAAGTATACCCAGAGAAATTTACAACAAGCGAGAGAATTTATTCTTAGAGGAGACTGGGAAAAACAAAACGAAACCGAAATCAAAGTAGGTACAAAAGAAATACGCAAAATTTTTAAATCAGAATATTAAAAGTAACTCTTAAGTTTCTCAAGAAACACAAAATATATTTAATATATTACGGACGTATGGACGATGTTTGCCGTGATCGGAGATGGTAAAACCTGATATAAAGATCGTTCAATTGCTCACCATTGGTTGCTCAGGGAGTAAAAATGGAGTGTTTAGAAAAGAACAAAACGCTTAGGGAAGATGAGAGCGATCGCTTTCCTTGATAAAGACTTATTTCCAATAGGGAAACTCGAATTATCTGTTTATTTCAGAACGGGGTATAGTGATGGCTTCTGCTACCGCTAGAGATATTATCGAACGTGCAGGAAAGATAGCTGGATTATCTTTAGAACGTTCATCCTCATATGCTGCGTCATGCTTGGGGCTTTTGGCGAGTCGAGGACATGACACCAGGGCTATTCAGGCGTATCTTGGTTATCGCAATATTCAGCACACTGTTCGCAATACTGAGTTATCTTCTAAACGGTTTCAAGAGTTTTGGCTGGATTGATATATTGTCAAAGATCGCACTGCTCAAAAATTTCGCGACTGAAATCTTCCCCACTTTTTTTCGCTCTCTGTCCTTTTTCAATCTGGCACGAAAGTAAAATTGAGATTACACTCAAGCCGTTATCTTTAGATTTTCTGCCTGCTGAAATTTAGATTAACTTACAAATCCAAAGAAATATCCATGTCAGTTAAGCAAATTCCCGATGGCTATAATTCTGTAGCCCCCTATCTCATCGTACCTAATGCCGAAGAAGCGATCTTGTTTTACATCAAAGCTTTTGGAGCATCAGAAAATATGCGGTTAAAGATGCCCGATGGCAGTATCGGTCACGCAGAGATTCGCATTGGTAATTCGATTATTATGCTCAGTAATGCCAACTCCTCCATGGGATTTCATGCTCCCGAACATTATGGCGGTTCGCCTGTGAGTATCTTCCTTTATGTAGAAGATGTGGATAATTTCACCTCCCAAGCTACCTCTGCTGGAGCGACGGTAAAACAGGCACCTCTAGATATGTTCTGGGGAGATCGCATGGCTAAATTGGTAGATCCCTTTAAATATGAATGGTCGGTTGCCACTCATATTGAGGATGTATCTTTAGAAGAGTCACAGAGGCGTTTGTACGAGCAGTACTCTACTTCTGTCGTCTCTTAAAAAATTAATGTCGTAAATCTCCTCAACTCTCAACCCAGTCTTTGGCAAATATCTTTGAGGAGATAAAGGAAGCTACAAATACTTCAATCCACGCCAGAGAAAGGGCAATCAGAGCCAAAGTAGAAGAGGACAATGCCATATTAAACATTGCTACCCAGAACAAAACGAATAAAAATGTCCAAGAAGCTGTACTGGCAATCATAATTGTTAAAACCGTATCCCAAAGACCCCAGAGAGAAAATACTCCCCAGTTCATCGGCGCGACATTAGGAACGCTAACGAGAAACTTACGAATAGCGGGCATAACGATCGCAAAATAGCGGAAAACTTCTGAAACATTAACCCAAATACTCACAATCAAAGTAACGATGATGAACTTTCTTAAGTTAAATTCGCTATTCATTTATGCCCCCTAGTGTCTAATTCATTAGTTCTTATTCAAAGTAGCGTAGGATTTAAAGAATTAGATTAGACACAGGCTAAATAAATATTAAGGATCGAAAGCATCGGAAAAGGCTTCTTTTACTCCTTTGGTTGAAGAAGGAATGTTATCTGTCCAACTATCCTCTTTCTCAATCAACCAAGCTATTTCCCCTCCTCTTCTCATTCCTGCTCTACTGAAAATAAACCCAGCATCGCTAAATTCTTGTCCGTAACCAGCGATGGTTTTAGGGGATAATCCCAATAACTTTGCTAGCTCTGAAGTAGAAAGTAGCCATCCGTTTTGATGGGCTTCTTCAATGTCTCGTAGATAAGATAGGGGACTTTTATTGTTAGGGATTATTTTTTGGACAACAGTTTCGATTACTCCAACTAAAGCAGAAGCATTGAGTGAAATTGTTGGTTCTCGATAAGAGGTAACTTCTCCTGCTGGGTAGACTTCTGGAGTAGTGCTGGACGTTGTAACGATTAGATGCTTCTGGGCTTGTTTCTTTCCCTTCATGGATATATCCAGGACTGTCCTGTCAGAAACTGCACCTCATTAATACACTGGATCGATCTGATGACAAGGGTTCAGAGATGAGAAAAATTAATCTTACTGATTTAAATAATCCACAATGACAATTAAGCGTTTATACTCAGGAGAAAAAATACTCAATTTTCTAGGATTGAGTTAATCATATAAAAAGTTTACTTTAAACCTTTAATTAAAATGTCTTCAACTGCCAATCGTTCTGCCAAAACCATTTGGGTGATCGAGCATTCTGACGATAATATCTGGCTGCTGGAGTTAATTTTAGAGAAATGGGGATTCGATACGGTCAGAATTAAAGATAGTGAAGATTTAGACGAGAGGATCAATTGTCAAACAAACCTACCGAATTTGATTATCATCAGTATTGCTCCCTTACAGAAAAATGTTTTCCAGTTAATCGCTTATTTTCACCAAGAACCAAAATTAAAAGATACTCCGCTGCTCTGCTTGTGTCCCACAGGAGGGCTGTGTGAGTTTCAGGTCATGGCAGCAGGAGCTAATGACTTGCTGAATAAGCCTTTTGAGCTTGAACAGTTACACTATCGCCTGCAAAGGCTTTGGGGAGAAGAAATCAGCTTTCAGAGATTGAGGTCCAAGCAGGAGATGACTTTATTGGTTTCCGAAACTGAATCTAGTACTTTGGTCGAACAGCAGCAATATTGGTCGAAAATATTTCAAGAATATCCAGAGCATAGTGTTTGGCAGATGTTAAGCGAGGATGGTTACGAGGTATTGGAACAACCATAGTAATCTAAAGCAAACCTTACACTCATTTACAGCTATTTTTTTAACTCCGAACCAGCGATCGCTGGTTCGTTAATTGGTAAGTTCTGGATTCTCCAAACTCAGCCATAAACTGAAATTTATTATTAGTATGCGAGCGCTATACTTTATCCAATAAATAATTAGTTTTGAACTAATTTCTGCAAATTGTCTAATCCCTGTTCGTAGTCTTTACCAACTATAGAATCCATGAAAAACCCCAAATAAGCACCAAATGGCTTCATATAGATAGGAACTCCAGCACGCATATCTGTATCCAAAGACCAAGTCACCTCTGTTGCATTATTCTCTGCAATTAGATCGAAGCTAGCATCAGCTATTTCTTGTTTGCCAAAATCCAAATGTGTCTTAATATGAGTTGGTTTATTAGCAGTAATAAATTCCTGCGAACCTTTACCTACACGAGGGTCTTCGCTAGACCAGAACATCTTCTGTTTTAATCCACGACCAACAATCTTAAATTCAGCATTAGGATCAATTTTTGCCCAAGGGGACCATTTGTTCCACTGTTTAAAATTAGCAATTAAAGGGTAGATTTGTTGAGGTCGAGCATTAATAGTAAGTTTTCGTTCGACATGAACTTGACTCGGTAAAACTGAACCAACAACAACTGTAACTATCAATAAACTAGCTAAGATTCCCGAAATTCTTTTGAGCCAAAACATAGTGCTAGATGTGGAAAATTTCACGACCAGTATAAAAACATTAGCTAAATTTTGCCAAAGGGCTTGCTTCCAAAAGATCGATATTGAGGCTGACAGGATATCACAAATATTTATTTCATATTTATTGAAGTAGTTTATCGACTAACTCCACTACACCAGCTCCATAGTTTTTGGTCATTACCCAATCTGAAGCCTCTTTCAATATTGGTAAAGCATTATTTACCGACACAGACAAACCACACAACTGTAATAAAGGTAAATCGTTTTCTCCATCTCCTACTCCCACTACTTCTTGAGGAGATATATTCATCATATTTAAAGCTTTGGTCAATCCCAATTTTTTGTCAACATCTTTTGGTAAGAGCATTACTGCACCTTTGTTATAACTAATCTGCCAAGCAAGATTTAATTTGGAGATCGCTTCAATTACAATTTTATCGTGAGGAATTTCTGTAGAGACAATACTTCGCCCAACGGAGAGAGGCTTTACTTGTCTTTGCTCTAAGATTTGAATTAAAGAATCAGGAGGAGGATCTCCTAATAGTTCCTCCTCTCCAGTGGTAGGAAAAGAAATCAATGCTCCGTTCTCTGCAACAATACAGTCGAATGTTTCAGCCTGGGGAAATACATTGTAGAGACTGTCTAATCTTCTTCCAGTTACCATGATTAGCGATCTCGTTGACTGTTGCCAACGTTTTAATGCCAAATAGGTAAGTTCTGATACTTTTCCTGACTTGGCAATCGTGCCATCAAAATCAGTTGCCAATGCTTTGTATGACATAATTCTCATCGAAATAAATATCTATTGACAAACATATTAAATGCAACAGGATTAATTCACATTAAGAAGACGTTATTAATTGTATTAATCCTATTTCCTTTAACCATTTCAAGACGAGTTCTCGACATTTTTCGATTACTTGGAGGTCTTTATGTAGAATCAGAAAGTTGTCGGCATACCGAATAACATTAAGTGATTTAGCGATGAGATCAAAACATTTTGCTATGTCTGCATCTGGGACAAATTTTGGGCTTTCCTTGATACAGTTTTTAATGTAAATTATGGCAGATTATAACGATCCCACTACTTCGCAATAAAACCAAAACTATCCCAAGTAAGTTAACTGAGAGCGAAAAAGAAAAGATGGATTTATTCGAGCAAAGCTATCAACAAAAAGTAAAGTCAGAAGCCCCTCTAGCAGATCGGATGCGTCCGCAGACTCTCGATGAATTTGTCGGACAAGAGCATATTGTTGGTGCAGGAAGATTATTACGCCGTGCAATTGAAGCTGATCGCTTGTCATCGCTAATTTTCTTTGGTCCACCAGGTACGGGGAAAACTACTTTAGCTCGCATTATTGCCAGGACAACACGCGCTCACTTTATTGCGATTAATGCTGTCTTGGCTGGAGTCAAAGACATTCGAGAAGCGATCTCTTCTGCTACAGACAAAGGAAAATATTATCAGCAGAAAACCATTCTGTTTGTCGATGAAGTCCATCGCTTTAATAAGTCTCAGCAAGATGCTCTTTTACCTTGGGTAGAAAATGGCACGATTATTTTGATTGGAGCAACAACAGAAAATCCTTACTTTGAAGTCAATAAAGCTTTAGTCAGTCGCTCTCGCTTATTTCAGCTACAACCTTTAAATACCGAAGATTTAGCTCGGGTGGTAACTCAAGCTTTAGCTGACAACGATCGCGGCTACGGCAGTCTCAAGGTGCAGCTCGATTTAGAGGCTCTCCAGCACCTGACAAATGTTGCCAATGGAGATGCACGTTCGCTATTAAATGCTTTGGAATTAGCCGTAGAGACTACAACTACTAATGCTGATGGCATAATTAAGATCGATCTAGCAGTAGCGGAAGAATCCATTCAGCAACGAGCCGTACTGTATGACAAAGAAGGAGATGCTCATTTTGATACCATCAGTGCCTTTATCAAGAGCGTGCGGGGTTCAGATCCCGATGCGGCTCTATATTGGTTAGCTAAAATGATTTACGCGGGAGAAGAGCCTCGTTTTATTCTCCGTCGCCTGCTAATTCTTGCCAGCGAAGATGTAGGATTAGCTGACCCCAATGCCATAACAATAGTCAATTCCTGCGCTCAAGCATTCGACCGCGTTGGAATGCCAGAAGGTCGCTATCCCCTTGCCCAAGCAACACTTTATCTAGCCAATGCGCCCAAATCTAATAGCATTATGGGCTTTTTCGATGCCTTAGCAGCAGTAGAACAAGAACAGCAAAGCGATATCCCCGATCATCTCAAGGATGCCAATCGAGATCAAAAAGGATTGGGTCACGGAGCAAATTATCTTTATCCTCATGCCTATCGCGACCACTGGGTAGAACAGCAATATCTTCCTAGTAGTCTCCAGGGTAGAGTGTTCTATCAGCCTTCAGATAGCGGCAAAGAAGGAGAGATCAAAACTGAAGTAGCTCTTCGTCGAGAAGCCCAACTAGCAGCGCAGATAGAAGGAATTAGTACAACTTCAATAGAAATGCTGACCTATGGTGAAACGGATAAACATACCGAACGCTGGTTACAGCGCACGATCAATCAAACAGGAGAGAAATTAGGTGAAATTCGCGATCGCTTATTCACTATTGCTCAACTTAGACGGCATCATCTCATTCTCGATCTCAATGCCAAAAGTGGTTTATTAACCTGGGAGGCATTACGCAAAGTGCCAGAAGGAGGTGTGTATGCCTGTGTCAAAAATCAAACTGAAGCAGAAGCGATCAACCAGCAAGCAGCTATGTTACCCGAATTAATGCGACCTTTAGTGTTGATTGCTGAATTAAAGGAGATATCCAATGTATTGGTAGAGCAAGACTTGAATATTTGCTTTGACTACATCATGGGACGAAATGCTCTGATATCAGAGCCTGACAAAGTAGCAGTAGTAAAGGAAATCAGATCTTGGCTGAACGCAGATGGTGTCTTGCTCTTAGCCGAAACGGTTCCCCGTGATACTCAAAGACTTTATGGTTTACTCAAACCTCATTGGCTGCCACCAGAATTGTGGGAGAAGCTTCGACAAGCAGAGGAAGCTATTTATAAAAACGATCAAGATGAGATGGTCAATTGGGATGGAGTAAATCTCCAGCAGAATTTAGAAAATGCAGGATTAATGGCAGAAATCGAGCAAGAGCGAATGCAAACATCTAGGTTAATTTCTCCAAAATTAATTGAGAGATGGTTTTGCAATCCTCAAAAAGATTCAAATCGTTTAAATTATCGACAATGTTTACAGAAAATGCTCACAGATGATGAAATCAATGTTGTCAAAAAAGTGTTTACTCAACATCTAAGCCATAAAACAGTTAATTTTGGCAGTACGATTGTTTACTTGAAAGTTTCTTCAAAATAACTATTTGATTGAGTTTAAGGAAGATCTAGCATCGCGATCTAAGTCTCAAACAAGAACAGGGTATATTTAAGTACTAGACTTGCAGTTAGCTAGTAACTTTTTCTCTTTAATTGACTGGCAGAGAGTTTTATCATGTTTAGTTTTAGTTGAGGAAATAAAGCGATCGCCAATTTTAAACAATCTGAGATTTTTGAGCAGCATCTCTAATTAAAGATACTACCGTGACCTAAGACCGCTTATTCGACCTTACTCCTCTTAAACTACTGCCCTCTGCGTGGGACTGAAGAATAGTATGAACTTCCTCTTGGCTAAGATGTCTATTGTCATACCAGAGAAGCGTCACCAACAGCGGGATTTATCGATCATTATTGTCAAGCTTATCAAAATCTGTTTTCAGATGTAAGAAATTATGAATCATTTAAATTATTACATTTGGGAATGTTATC
>JBCDEP010000190.1:0-11384 GCA_039179675.1 Cyanobacteria bacterium P01_G01_bin.67 | reverse complement strand
GTTAAAATTATATAAAAAGCACTTATATATAATTTTATTCATAGTAAGCTCTATAACCTTGAAGGTGCTTAAGATCCCCATTTTTTCTGCTCAATAAAAATTAACAAATGCAGTCTTTGATACTAAAAAACATTTCAATCCTGATTTTTTTTGTTAGGGTATGCAAAGTAATACGTCATGAAAAAAAATCTTGTAAGCAAATTCAATTTAAAAAAATGTCATCACAACTAAGTCAATTTTAAAACGTTACAAGCAAAACTATTACCCTACCGAATAGTTAACAATTTAGTTGCTATCAAAGTGCATATAAAAATAAATCAGTCCATATAGAAATAAGCTGATATTACTACTTTCTCCATAGCAATTAATTAATAAAATCGGATTTAGCTCGTAGACATAAATAATTATCAAGGCTTGATCTAGCGGTCAATATATTGATTGCTGTCTGAGAAAAAGTCTCAGATTTATCCTGCGATAAGACCAGAGTAATTTACTCAATTAGCTATCAATATCAACTATTAAATCAAGGGTGCGATCTATGAATATCAAAGGAAAAACAGCATTAATTACTGGAGCATCTCGCGGTATTGGAAGAGCGATCGCCTTAGAATTAGCTCATCAAGGTATTCAGCATTTACTGTTAGTAGCGAGGGATCGTCGCAGGTTGGCAACTGTCGCCGCAGAAATCACTCAGGTGGGAGTCAAAGTTACCACCTTATCTCTAGATCTAACTCGACCATCCTCAATTAATATTGCGATCGCCCATGCGTGGCGCATACATCGACCAATTCATTTACTGGTAAACTGTGCAGGGGTAGCGCATCAAGCTCCTTTTCTCGAAACTCAGTTACCTAAAGTTGAAGAAGAAATTTCAATTAACCTATTGGGCATGATGACTATCACTCGTCTCATGGCAAAACGCATGGCAAGCCAAAAAGAAGGCACCATTGTCAATGTCTCCAGTCTGATGGGGAAAGTCGCTGCCCCCACTATGTCTACTTATTCGGCAACTAAATTTGCCATCATCGGTTTTACACAAGCCTTGCGGAGTGAATTAGCCGATCACAACATCAAGGTTGTAGCACTATTGCCAACTCTAACGGATACAGATATGGCAAAGGAATTGAAACTGTTTCGCTGGGTCATGCCGATGACTCCTGAAAGAGTAGCCCAAAGTCTGGTTAGTGGACTGTATAAAAATTCAGGGGAAATTTTAGTTGGTTGGCAAAGTTATCTTGCTGTTTGGTTTCAGCGTATTTTTCCGCAATTGATGCAAAAGATTTTGATGTTTGCTGCCCCAACAGTATAGTGCCAAATAATTAAGTTCAATAAATCAATTGTTTATTTGGAAGTATCAGGAAGGTCAAAATGTTTCTATCAAAGGTTTTGAGTCACAGAAAACAATAAAACTGCGATCGCTACGATTAAATTGATATAATTTTGCATGGCAAAAAAATAGCCTGCTAGTGCAGACTGAAGAAGAATACTATCGGAGTAAATTGATAGTTTAAATTATTTACTAATTAAATCTGACCCTGTTGAAACTTGAACTGTACTCTGAGGTATTTCCTGAGTAATCATAGCTGATCGCAAAATTGGCGTAGTAGCAACCGAACTAGAACTCAAAGTAAACAGAGGATTAGACAAAATTCCTGCCAAGGAAGTAACAATTGTGGCAGAAACGATGGCTACCTGTAGAGGTCTCATTCCTGGAAGCTTCCAGTTGATTGTGGGATAGTTTCTAACTGATTCTGACATTTCTTGGGGTTCTTTT
Source organism: Cyanobacteria bacterium P01_G01_bin.67 (assembly GCA_039179675.1). Taxonomy (GTDB): domain Bacteria; phylum Cyanobacteriota; class Cyanobacteriia; order Cyanobacteriales; family Xenococcaceae; genus Waterburya. The sequence goes on along the minus strand of JBCDEP010000190.1, from coordinate 9,610 downwards.
ACCACCATCATCTTAACGACGCGAATATAGTAGTAAATTGAGATCACGCTAGTGATTAAACCCAGTAGCACTAAGCCGTATAAACCAGCTTGCCAACCAGCCCAAAACAGGTAAATCTTCCCGAAGAAGCCCGCCATCGGGGGAATTCCTCCCAGGGAGAGTAGGCAAATACTGAGACAAAGAGTCAACAGTGGATCTTTCTGATATAACCCTGCGTATTCACTAATTTGGTCGGTACCTGTACGGAGAGAGAAGAGAATGATACAGGTAAAGGCTCCCAAGTTCATAAATAAATAAATAAACAAATAGAAGATCATGCTGGAATAGCCATTATCCGTACCAGCAATCAACCCAATCATCACAAAGCCTGCTTGAGCAATGGAGGAGTATGCCAACATTCGTTTAATACTGGTTTGCGCCAATGCCACCACGTTACCCAACACCATGCTCAAAATTGCCAATGCAGTAAAGATAAAGTGCCACTGTTCAGTTAGAGAACCAAATGCAGTTACCAAAAGACGGATCGCTAGAGCAAAACCAGCGGCTTTGGAACCAACCGACAAAAAAGCTACTACAGGAGTTGGCGAGCCTTCATAAACGTCTGGTGTCCACTGGTGAAAGGGAACAGCGGAAATTTTAAAAGCAATACCCGCAATGATAAACACCAGAGAAATAGCTAAACCTAAAGACTGGGTACCGTTAATTTCTGTAATCTTAGCGGCGATAGTATTAAGATTTGTTTCCCCTCCCGATAATCCATAGAGCAATGACATTCCATACAGAAAGATTGCCGAACTAGCAGCTCCAATCAGTAGATACTTGAGTGCAGCTTCATTAGAACGGGGATCTCGCTTCATATAACCCGTCATCAGGTAGGAAGAGATACTCAGCATCTCTAGAGAAATAAACACCATGGTCAGCTCATTGGCACCACAAAGAAACATCCCTCCTAGTGCAGCAGTCAGCATGATCGCGATGAATTCTGCCAAAGATGTTCCCGACTGCTGAATATAGCGAATAGACATGGGAATGGTCACCAATGCCGAAAGAGCCACAATGCCGCGGAAGACAATACTTAAATTATCACCGCTAAAGGACCCGAGAAAGGCGATCGCATGGGGGTTATTCCATTGAAAGAAAAGAGCCACCAGGGTATTAAACAAGCCTGCGATCGCGAGATAGGGCAACCAACGAGAGGAACTACGCCCGAAGATCAAATCGCCAATTAAGACAGCCATGATAGTTACAATGACAATGCCCTCTGGCAAAATTGTCGCTGCATGAAGCTGAGAGGCTACATTGCTAGAAAAATCCATAGAGTTTATTGGTATTGTCAGATGATAGATACAATCGGAAAATTGCGTTAAGAGTCTTACAAAGGATCGTTACTCTGTATTCCTCTTCATGTTTCAGCTTATTATGTTTTTACTTTTTAATAAACTTTTCGCTAATCTTGGCTATGGTAAAGTCAGCACTACAGGGAGCCATTTTTGGCATTTAAACCCTAGCAAATGTTACCAAAGAAGTTCTAACTTTGTAATTTAATATTCTGGGAAAATCAAAGCAAATTGATTACAGTTTATAAATTAACCATCGGGATCTAGGCGGAAGTTGCTTCAAGCTAAACTAGGCAATTTTTGAGTTTTGAAGCAATTTGGTAATACTAGATTGAAACAAAATATTTGTCGTTTGAGGGATTATCACTATAGATTAGGAAATAAATCTCTATAAAAAACCATACCTGCTATTAAACTTCGCGTTAACTTCATCTCTATGTCAACATTAGTAATTGTCGAATCTCCTACAAAAGCACGCACCATTCGTAATTATCTGCCTTCTGGATTCCAGGTTGAGGCATCTATGGGTCATGTTCGAGATCTGCCTCCCTCTGCCAAAGAGATTCCTCCAGCCTTTAAGGACAAGAAGTGGGCAACGTTAGGCATCAACATAGAAGATAAGTTTCAACCAATTTACGTGGTTCCCGAGAAGAAAAAAAAGGTGGTCAAAGAGTTAAAGTCAGCTCTGAAAACGGCTGATGAATTGATTCTGGCAACAGATGAAGACCGTGAAGGAGAAAGCATTAGCTGGCATTTATTAGAGATTCTTAAACCAAAAGTTCCCGTAAAACGGATGGTGTTTCATGAGATTACTAAAGAGGCAATCCAAAAAGCATTATCGGACTGTCGTGAAGTAGATCAGGACTTAGTTCATGCCCAAGAGACGCGGCGCATTTTAGACCGACTAGTTGGTTATACTGTCTCCCCGCTACTGTGGAAAAAAATCTCTTGGGGTTTATCCGCAGGACGAGTGCAGTCCGTAGCAGTACGCTTGACCGTGGTCAGAGAAAGAGAACGTCGTGCTTTCCAGTCTGGGGGTTATTGGGATCTTAAGGCCGATTTGGAACAGACCAAAAATCCCTTTGAAGCCAAATTAATTACCCTTGATGGCAAAAAGCTAGCTACAGGTAGTGACTTCGACCCCGATACAGGCAAAATCGCTGAAGGTCGAGATGTGGTGTTGCTCAATGAGCAAGAGGCTAACAAACTTAAAGAGCGAATTATCGACAAAACCTGGACGGTTACGAATCGTAGCGAAAAAGGTTCCACCCGTAAGCCCTATGCTCCCTTTACCACTTCCAGTTTGCAGATCGACTCCAACCGTAAACTAGGATTATCCGCCCGCGAAACCATGAGCGTAGCACAAAAGCTCTACGAAAAGGGTTTTATTACCTACATGCGGACAGATTCAGTGCATTTATCACAACAGGCGATCGCTGCTGCCAGGACATGTATTGAACAAAAATATGGTAAGGAATACCTCAGTCCCAAACCTCGTCAATATAGTACTCAAAGCAAAGGGGCACAAGAAGCTCACGAAGCGATTCGTCCCGCAGGGGAAACTTTCCGCACTCCTAATGAAACCAAGCTCAAAGACCGTGAATTAAAACTTTACGATCTGATTTGGAAACGTACCGTCGCCTGTCAGATGGCGGATGCCAAGCTTACTCAGATTGCCGTGGATGTTGCTGTCGAGAATGCTGTGTTTCGGGCTAACGGTAAAAGAATCGACTTCCCTGGCTTCTTCCGCGCTTATGTTGAGGGTTCGGATAATCCTGATGCTGCTTTAGAAAATCAGGCGATTCCCTTGCCTCCTTTAAAACAGGGCGACAAACCTGAATGCAAAGACCTTGAAGCAATTGGACATGAAACCCAGCCTCCAGCCAGATATACTGAGGCTTCTTTGGTAAAAACTTTAGAGAAAGAAGGTATCGGTCGCCCTAGTACTTATGCCACTGTTATGGGTACGATCGTTGATCGCGGCTATGTACAGATGCGGGGGAAAGCCTTAATTCCGACTTTTACGGCATTTGCTGTTACTGCCCTGTTGGAAGAACATTTTCCCGATCTGGTAGACACTGAATTTACTTCCAAAATGGAGCAAACCCTGGATGAAATTGCCCGCGGTGGTGCCGAGTGGATACCTTACCTCAAAAAGTTCTATCAGGGAGAAGCAGGGCTAAAAACTCAGATTGACGTTAAGGCAGAAGAAATTGAACCTGCGATCGCCAAAACGATTCATCTCGAAAACTTGGATGCTACCGTCCGCATCGGTAAGTATGGTCCTTATATCGAAATAATTAACGAAGAGGGAGAGACAGAGGCTTTAAAAGTTTCGATTCCCGACGATCTGACTCCAGCGGATCTCAATCCTGAGCAAATTGAAGCTTTAATTCGGCAAAAAAAGGAAGGACCTGAAAAGGTCGGCTTTCATCCCGAAACAGGGGAGCCAATTTATTTTAAAGTTGGTAAATATGGTCCCTATGTCCAGTTGGGAGACAAAACAGAGGATAATCCCAAGCCGAAAATGAGTTCTATCCCCAAGAAGGATAGTAAAACTAATGCCACCAAGGATGATGTGACTTTAGAAATGGCGGTGGGCTTATTATCGCTACCACGTTTATTAGGGCAACATCCTGAAACAGCAGGAAAAATCAAAGCGGCACTGGGACGTTTTGGACCTTATGTAGTGCATGAATTTAAAGGACCAGAAGATACCAAGCTTCAGCGGGACTACCGCTCACTCAAGAAAGAAGATGATGTTTTAAGCGTCACTCTAGAAAGAGCTTTAGAATTACTAGCACAGCCTAAACGGGGTCGCGGTGGCAGCAAAAAGACTCCTTTAAGAGAGTTGGGCGCTCATCCTGAGGATAAAGAACCAGTCAATATCTATAAAGGTCCTTACGGTAACTATATCAAACACGGCAAAATCAATGTTGGTCTGCCAGAAGATGAAACCGTAGAAGAGATTACTCTGGAGAAAGCTTTGGAGTTATTGGCAGAAAAAGCCGCTACCAAAAAGAAAACCACCCGCAAAACAACCAAGAAAAAAACCACTACCAAAAAGAAAACGACGACTGCCAAGAAAAAGTCGACGACTAGGTCTAAGAAAGAGGCATCCTAACTCAGATCAAGTAAAACATCAAAGGCAATTAGCACATGTCTTTGCCTTTGATTTATCCAGTCTTAATCAAAAAATTTGCTCACGAAATTAGAAATTATCTGGTCTTGATAACAAAGGCAATTTGTAAAAAGCGTAAAATATAATTAAGAGCTGTCGATACATGGAAATTCAGATTTACAAAACATCCTTAACCCCAGTCATAACGAGTAACTGTTGAATCGTTTAGGGGACGTTCGTCAAATTAAATACCTGATAGCTTGGCTGAATTAGATGAAAATCACTAATTATGTCCCTCAAAACTAAGACCAAGATTCTGTTGACGTTGCTCAGCGTTGAAATTATTACTCTATATATTGCTCTAACTCCTGTAGCTAAAGCACAGAAAGTTTTTTCCGCCACTCCTGTCTCTCAGGACTCGATCGCCGAAGCCAAACATCTTTCTGAGTTGGGCAAGATTAAAGCCGAGTACCAAAACTATCGGGGGGCGATCGCCGACTTTAGTCGAGCTATCTTGCTCAATCCCAATGAGGCTGATTTTTATTACCAACGGGGATTGATTCTGAGAGAGCTTTCAGATTTGCAAGCGGCTATTCAAGATTTTGATGACGCTATTTTACGTAACCCAAATCACGCTTGGGCATACTTACAACGTGCAGGAGTATTTTTTAATTTTCAGTCTAACCAAGGTTTGACTAGCTTCAGAGACAGAGACTTCAAATATCGTCAGACAGCTTTTAATCGAGGGGATGCCAGAGGTATTTTAGATTTGAGGGTTGCTAGAGATTTATTTGCCCAGCAAGGTGATCAAGAAGGATTTAAAACCGCAGATAGACTGATTAAGCATTTTGCAGGAAACCTAGAATCACAGGGAGAAACAAATTTCTAATCTTATTTTGTTGCGACATAGTATTACTGTTGAAACTTCAAAGTAGTTAGTGTTGATCGCAAGAGTGGCAATAACTCGACTTCTGGCAGATACTGTAGTTAAATTTAATTCTTTTTCTTACCATCCTTTAAGCAAACCCTTTGCTCAATTCTTTAAACTGGAAACTAGTTCTGTTTGACAAATCGATTAATATTGGTGGTGTTCGCGCAAAATATCAGGTCTAGTTTTATTTCCTTGGCGTTAGGAATTTCTTCTCTCCTGCTGACTTCTTCCGTTTTGGCAGCTGAGAGCATCGCCTTCAATTTTTCACCCTTTGGTCAATTTAAGATTAAGGTTGAAGACCTTGAGGCTTATGCCACTGAAGGTGAAATATCGACCGAACTGGCATTTTATCTCAATCGGATACCACCACAACAGCTAGCGAGACTCCCAGAGTTACTGACAACTCCTTTGGAACTCGATCCTCTGACGGTCAGCAAGTTTAGTAATTCCAGCGTGGGAGAGGCAGTAATTAAAAATTTTGGCAAAGGAATTAGAGTTAATTTTGAGCGCAATGGTTTTTATGCTTTGAGGGGAGCAATTATTGCCGCTGCTTTCGATCAAGAGGGATTGACGGTGATGAATTTATTACACCACTTTCCCTTAGATACCATTCACCTGGATTTAAAAGTGTTGACTCAATATTTGGAAAGAGGAACAACCCTTTCTGAAAATCGAGAAGCAATTTACCAAACTTGGTTTGAGGATATTGAATATCAAGTTCAAGCTTTAAAAAACCACGCAACATTACCCAAACCCCAGCTAGATCTGAGAACTCCAGGTCACTATACCTGGGATAAAAAAACTCTTACTTATCGTAATCTTCGTCGGTCACAGCCAGGATATTTCGATCTTTATCAGCCATTAGCCAAGCAATCTGCTCCTTTAATTGTAATTTCCCACGGTGTGGCTTCTAGTCGTCAAACCTTTGCTTACTTGGGAAAACACCTGTCTTCTCATGGTTTTGCCGTCGCCATAATCGAGCATGATGAAATTAGTTTAAAAAAGTTTGATCGCTTTCTGGCAGGAACTACTAAATTTCCTGAACCAAATAATTTAATCGATCAACCCCTAGATGTGACGTCAGTTCTTGATCGCCTAGAACAAGAATCGAACATTGATATGCAGCAGGTAGGGATAATTGGTCAGTCTTTTGGTGGTTATACATCTCTGGCTTTAGCGGGAGGAGAACTAATTGCTGATGTTTCCCCAACAGAATGTCAGTCAGATGACTATCGTCATGTTTTCTTGGATTTATCTTCTTTGGCTAAGTGTACTTTTTATCAACTCAATCAGTCTCGAATTAAGTTAAAAGATCCCCGCATCAAAGCAGCGATCGCAATTAATCCCATGAGCAAAATCTTTGGGCGGGCGGGAATGAGTTCCATCGATGTGCCTACTATGCTAATTTCAGGTACCAACGATCTGATCATGCCTCCTCTTGCCGAGCAAATTAAACCATTTAGCTGGTTGAATAATAATTTAGAAAAATATCTAGTGTTAGTTAAACCTGGGACTCACTTTAGTTTTTTGCAAGAAGGGCTGGGAGTTCTACCAGTACCCGATACCGCAGTTGGACCAAGTCCTAGTTCGGCTCATCCCACCTTAAAAGCAATCAGCACAGCATTTTTTCAGGTGTATCTGAAGCAACAACCATCATACCAACCCTATTTAGAACAAGATTATCTAAATCAACTTAACAATAATGCTTTTGAGCTGTCTATTATTCGCTTTTTGAGAAAATATCAACTGCAAGAAGTATTTAATTAAACTTAGCTATTAAGTATGATTGATCTGCTCAATCTATTCTGTACGTGGTGAAAACATTTCTAATGCCGTCTGATTGCTTGCAGGGTTTTCTGACCAAAATTTTTGTAATTTAAATAATTCTTTGGTGTTTATTTGAAGATCCTCTGTGGGGAAGTTTTGCATCGCTTCAATTACTGTCCAACCATCAGAGTTACTAGGCTTGTCCGCTGCCCCAATTAGAGAAGCACGAATCGCATAGAATCCATTCCGCTTAGGATGGGTTTTGATCACAGTACCTAGTTCTTGGAGAAACTTTTCTCCCTCTGGAGTCTTGGTAAATCTATACATCTCCACGCGATCGCTTTCAAAACGATTATTCAACCAATAACGCAATTGAGTTAAAGTTTCTGAATCGACAAATTTGGAATATAGTTTAAACTCACGGGTCATTTCTCCTGTGGTGGCATATTTCTCCAAAGATGCGACCGAAATTCTGCCGTTGAACGGACCATATATTAATTTTACTTTTTTGGCGCCCAAAGCAGATTGAGCTGCAATAGTTAATAATACTAAAGTAACTGCGATCGCCTGGCAACAAGCTAATCCCAGCTTAAGATCTTGTTTAATATTCATGCTTGATCAAGAGATTTACAAAAATCAGTAAGCGGGCGGTAGTATCGACATGAATCGTTCAGCTCCTCATTAATTATTGTTCCCAATAAAAACAAAAATGAATAAACCTCAGCCAAAATTGCTGAAACTTCTATAATCTGGATAGTACTATTTCTGAAAGCAGTAAAAGCATTATATGAACGAGTCTCAACAAGTACGTACTTTGGCTGTCGATATCGGTGGGAGCGGAATCAAAATAATGGTACTTGATTGTAATGGCAATCCCTTGAGCGATCGCCAACGCCTCAAAACCCCTCAGCCAGCTAAACCAGAGGATGTAATTGAGACAATTCTTACTTTGGCAAAACAACAAGAGTTTGAGCGGGTTTCCGTAGGCTTTCCTGGAGTAGTACAGAATGGTCTGATTAAAACTGCGGTCAACTTGGACAAAGATTGGCTACATTATGATTTAGCCACAAGTTTAGCTCAGCTACTATCTAAGCCAGTCAAAGTAGCCAATGATGCTGATATTCAAGGATTTGGTGCGATCTCGGGTAAAGGAGTTGAGCTAGTGCTAACTTTAGGCACGGGGTTTGGTTCTGCTTTATTTGTTGGAGGCAAGCTGGTTCCTAACCTTGAAATGGGACATCACCCTTTTCGCAAGAAAGAAACCTACGAGGAGCAATTAGGTCGGGCTGCTTTAGAAAAAGAAGGCAAAAAGAAATGGAACGCACGACTGGAAAAAGCGATCGCTACCTTAGATCATCTCTTCAATTATGATGTGCTATATATTGGTGGCGGAGAGGCGAAGAACATTAGTTTTGAGCTACCAAAAAATGCCCAAATTATTCCCAACATCAATGGCTTGCTGGGGGGGATCAAACTATGGACAACTTAGTAACTTATAACCTATAGGCTATAACCGATTATTTTCAGAGACTAATGACTAACAAGCAACGTCTATTTTTGTAAAACCAGAGGGGATTCTTGTAAAACTTCTCTTACTCTTTTAATTACTTTAATCAGATATTCGTAGTCTGGTAGTGGTTCATTGGGTAGATAGCCTGCTGAGGAAGCAATAAAAGAAGGGGTTTCTACCAAGGTTAAGCGAATTTGCTCCTGTTGATTGCGTTCGATGCGATCGCTAATTAAAATCGCTCCTGGTGGCACATTGTGTTGATCGAGATAAACTACTTTAAAGGTATTAGGTGCATAATCTCGTTTCAACAGATTATATTCAGCTAAAGATAATGCTCCTACCGTAACTTTTTCCTGGTCAAGCCACTGCAAGATAGCTTGAGGAGTTGGTGCAAAACTTACCTCAGAGAAATTCAATCCATACAGATTATAAATCGGCAAATAATATCCTGTTGCCGAGCCTTTTTGCCCTAGAGCAATGGTTTGTCCTTTTAGATCTTGCCGATTTTGAAAGGGGGCTGTTTCTTTGGAAATTAAAACTGAGCGACTTTTATCCCTGCCTTCTAGAGACACTAAGGGTTCGTAATTGTAGCGAGAAATTGCGATCGCGGCTAAACCAGGAGGAGCAAAGACTAAATCCCACTTATTGTTAGAAATTTGTTGCAATGCTCTCACTTCATTGTAAGCAGGCTCCAGCTCAATTAGACTATTCAGTCGTGTAGCAAGATAGTCCTGGAAATCAGCATATTGCTTTAATGATTTTTCGTTTTTGCCATAATTCACAACACCAACGCTGTACTTGCCAATTGTCGTTTCAGGAGAGCTCTCACAAGCCGTTAGGGTAAAGATAACTATTATTAATAAAATACGATGCCAATACATATTTTTTCTATGATTCTAGTAATAGCTGATTTTGATTGATAATTAAACTTTATTACTGTTGCC
>JBCDEP010000059.1:0-32323 GCA_039179675.1 Cyanobacteria bacterium P01_G01_bin.67 | reverse complement strand
TATGAATTATATGAATTGAAAATGAGCTACCTAACCTGTAAATTTATAATCAATCTCAATAAAAATATCTTGATTAATATCTTAGTTGCTGTGGTAATTGCACTCACGCAAAAATCATCTTTTTATTTTAGTGCAAACTGAGATTAACAATTAAAAGTTAATTTTATTAAAACTAGATTCTGGTTCTCAAAGCTTGTCAACTAACCAAAATGAGTTATGTAATCTTGGTAATGATAATAGTTTCAATCTTGATTGGTAGTTTAACTGGAGGTTTATTTGTCAGTATGATTTATCTTTTTCGGCAAGACAAAACAATAGATAGCATGATTAAGCCAGAAGATTTGATTGGTATGTCTGCCATAGTAGAAGTGCCATTTGATGCAAGTGGTAAAGGAAAAATACAGGTAAAAATAAATAACTCAGTGTTATATCTGTCTGCTCTAACTACCGAAACCAAACAGCTAACTAAGGGACAAAAGGTTCTGATTTTGCAGGCTAGCAATAATAAAATCTGGGTAGTTGAAGATGATTTTACTTGATTTTTTTAGATAGTAAATTTATTTTGTAGCGATTATTGGAGTCATAGTTTAAAGTACTTTTCTTTGTTATTAAACATGACTAACATGCACCTTGCAACTACAAGCATCGCTGTATACTTCTGCCTCTTCTCATTATTAATTTAAACCCAAGCACGACTAGATTCTTAGATACAGGATTGATTATTATTATGTTAGTAACCAATAATTTAGATAGTAAAGAAATTCACTCCACCTTAGTTGCCCAGTCACCGATAACCCCAAGCAATAACCAACCTAATGCAAGTAATTGGTCAGTTAACTTTCCCCTGGCATTATTACTAATATTAATTGTCTCCAGTCTGATAGTTGCGTTTCTCCGTTCGTTTCTTTGTATCTGTAAACCCAATGAGGTAATTGTCTTATCGGGGAGGAAAAGAAGAAGCTCAGCAGGAAAAGAGCTTGGCTATCGGGTGCTGTCAGGTGGAAGAGGAATTCGGATTCCTATTTTAGAAACCATTAAACGCATCGATGTCACCACAATGGCAGTGACAGTCAAAGTTACCAATGCCTATTCTCAAGGCGGTACACCGTTAAATATACAGGCGATCGCCAATGTTAAAGTATCTAGCGATCATCAAATTGTGGGTAATGCGATCGAAAGATTCCTCGATCAAGATCGTTCCGAGATTATTCGTGTTGCGAGGGAAACCCTCGAAGGTAACTTGAGAGGGGTAGTCGCAACCCTCACTCCAGAGGAGCTTAACGAAAATCGGCTTCAATTTTCCCAACGAATTGCCTCGGGTGTAAGTCGAGACTTAAACAAGTTAGGACTACAGATTGACACCCTAAAAATTCAAAATATATCCGATGATGTGAACTATCTTAATTCCCTGGGTCGTAGTCAAATTGCCTTAGTAATCAAAAATGCTGAAATAGCTGAGTCTGATGCCATTAGTGAAGCAGAACAAATCGAGGCACAGTGCGAAGAACAGGCACAGGTAGCTCAAGCACAGGATAGTATTGTTATCAGAGACCAAGATAATAAATTACGCCAAGTAAAAGCAGAGCTGGATCTCAAAGCAAGTTCAGAAGAAGAGATTACAACAGCAGCAGCACTGGAAGCGACAGCCAAGGCTCAGCAAAAATTACAGACGGTTAGATCTCAGTTAGAGCGTTTGCGTCTCCAGGCGGAACAAGTATTGCCAGCAGAAGCAAATAAAATTGCTCAAGAATTAATTGCCAAGGGTGATGCTGCAAGCTTTCGCGAGAACATTGAGGCTGAGGCACTGGTCAATGAAATGTTGAGTCAGGTTTGGCAACAAACAGGGACAGATGCCAAAGAACTATTTTTAATTCAGCAGCTTGAAACAGTTTTACAAGAAGCAGTAGAAATCCCAGGAAAACTAAAGTTAGATCAGGTAAATGTGATTGATAACGGTGATGGCAAGTCTTTATCGAGCTTGGTGAATGTTTATCCTGAAATATTTCAGCAATTTCTCCATAGTGTCAAAGATACCTTGAGCATCGATATTGTAGGCATTCTCAACACTACCAACCAAGATGCGGCAATCAGTCCGACAGTTGAGCGGAAACAACTAAAAACTAAAAACTAAAAGCTTTATAGTTCTAATCCCACAAGTCCACATCTTGGCAAATCAATCTATTAATTTTAGGAGTAAACCAATATTATGAGTCTACTAATATTTCTGATGGGTATCCTCGGTTTGGGTGGAGGAGCAAGCTGGTTAGTGATTCGCGATCTCTACCATATCTGCCAACCTAGTGAAATCCTGATCTTTGCAGGAAGTAAAACCAAAACTCACGGTGACACCACAGTAGGATACCGTTTGGTAAAAGGTGGCAGCAGTATCAGATTACCTCTACTAGAAAAAACCTTTCGCATGGATTTAACCAACATGATTATTGAGTTAAAGGTAACCAATGCCTACAGCAAAGGTGGTATTCCTCTCCATGTCGAAGGAGTTGCTAATATCAAAATCGCGGGAGAAGAGCCAACAATTCATAATGCAATTGAACGTCTTTTGGGTAAAACTCGCCAACAAATTGAACTCTTAGCGAAAGAAACTCTCGAAGGTAATCTAAGAGGAGTGCTAGCAAGCTTAACTCCCGAACAAGCTAATGAAGACCAAATGGCATTTGCCAAAAGTTTGCTAGAAGAAGCAGAAGACGATTTAGAAAAGCTCGGATTGGTGCTAGACAATCTGCAAATACAACGCATTTCCGATAATGTTCTTTATCTAGATTCCATTGGACGTAAGCAACAGGCAGAATTGATTCGGGATGCGCGCATTGCCGAAGCACAGGCAAAATCGGCATCGATTATTCAAAATTCAGCCAACAAAAAAACCACTGCCTTGAGGCAAATTAGTCGAGATTTAGAAATTGCCAAAGCTCAAGCAGAGCAAAGAGTACGAGATACTTTAACCAAAAGAAAAGCTTTAGTCGCTGAAGCCGAAGCTGAGGTAATTGCCGAAGTCGCGAAAGCCGAAGCCGAAGTTACGGTTCAAACAGAAAGAATCAAACAGGTTGAACAACAGCTACAGGCAGATATTGTTGCACCAGCCGAGGCTCAATGTCAGCAGGCGATCGCCGAAGCTCAAGGTAACGCTGCCAGCATCATTGAAGATGGTAAAGCTCAAGCGGAAGGTGCAAAAAGGTTAGCTGAATCATGGAAATTTGCGGGAGAAAATGCCAAAGATGTGTTCTTGTTTCAAAAATTATCAGTCTTGACCAAGATGATGGCAAGTAGCATTCCTGAGGTGGAAGTAGATAGCATTACCGTGATTGATGGTCATAACGGTAATCAAGAGATTCAAATTGCCTCATTTATGGAAAAAATAAGACAATCGACTGGCATTGATTCTGCCAAAATTGCGAATAATTTTTTAGGCAATAATTCAGTTACTAAACATGGTGATCAAAGTAACCTAAAAGCTGCTGTAATTAATACTAATGGTCAACAATAATTACTGTGAAATATATAACTATCATCAGCAAAAATAACAAGCTAATGATAGCTTTGGAAATTATAATAATCTTGAAAAATGGGTTAGAGGTTATAGATTAAATCCCAACCTGAACTCAGGTTTGCTCATCTTATCAGTCGCTACGAAACTAAACATTATGCGATCGCTTCCATAAGTCGCAATTTTCTTTTACTTTATTATCTACCAACAAATGACTTCTAAAAAATCAGGTTGTGGTTGTTTATCTACCATACTTTTAGGCACTGCTTTATTGATAGTGGGTGGTTATGCCCTAAGTAAAGACTGGCATCAGTTTTTTTGGGGAACGGAACTAACTCCTTTAGAAGCAGCAGAAATCATTCCTCAAGATATTGTTATTACTAGCTATATTAATACCAACCCTGAAAATTGGTCAGAGTTACAGGTGCCTGAAGTTGATCGTTTAATGACTCAAGCTTCACAAGAATTTAAGCAAAGTTTACCGCCAAGTTTTGATAATTTTAACTATCAGCAAGATATAAGACCTTGGTTAGGGAATGCCACGATCGCTTGGTTTCCTAAAATAGAACCATCCCGAAAAAACGGTTATCAAATCAAGCCTGATGCTGACTTCCTCTTAATTTTTGGGATTAAAGATCCCCTTAAAGCCTATCAGTTTCGCCAGCAAATAAAATCCTCTAGCAAAATTTTAGCTACAGAAAGTAAGTTTCAAGGGGTGACGATTATGACCTATGAACAATCCCCAACTGCAAAATTATATGTCGCTGTACTACGGAATAAACTGGTAGTCACAGAAAAATTGAGTATTATGCATCGGGCGATCGCCACATTTCAAGGTGAACCAGCTTTAGCTAGTAACCCTGAATATAAAAAGGTCTTGCGGCAAAAGTTAGATCTCAAAAATCCACTGGTGCAAGTACATGTAACCAACTATCAATCATCATCTGAACCTATTTTTCCCGTTGATGCAGTAGCTTTAGCGATTGGTAGTGAAGCCAAGGCAATTAGGCTCAAGACCATTGCAAATTTAAATCAGAATATTGATTGGCAACCTGAAAATAGTAATCAAGAATTAGTTTTAAAGAATTTTCCTGAATCTACTGTTGCTTTGCTTGGAGGGCAGATCAATGCTCAAGAAATTTCTCATACATGGTCATACTTTATTGAGGATTACTATCCTTATCTAGCTTGGTGTCTCGACTCAGAATATGACTTGTCTCAGTGGCTGACAGCTATTAGCAATTATCAAGACTTGTTGCAATTAATAGATGGTGAATTTGCCTTGGGAATAGCTTTGGATGAAGCGATTGCTGATCCAGATAATTTGTCATTGGACTTTGGTGCTGGCTTAATTGTAACTATGAGCGATCGCAGCGCAGCTGAGACAGCTTTGAAACGACTAAAAAGCCAATCTATTCTTAATTTATTGCTTCCTGAAGGTGATTTAAAAGGACAGCTTTATTCTGCCTATTTTGGATTGTCTAGTCAGTGGCTGGCTCAAGATAATCTATTATTAACCTGGAATAATAATAGTGAACGCATAGTATTTAATCAGCCTAATAATTCAATACTTGATAATCCTAGATTTGCGTGGTTTTATCAAGAGCTTTCTCGGAAAAATTTAGGCTACTTCTTCTTGGATGTTGACGCTATAACTTCTGGTACTAATAATCTATTTCAGCTACAGGAATTAGATTCAAGTTTAACTTTAGTTAATTCAATTGAAAGCATCAGCTCTAATAGCATCTTAAAGCAGAGAAATAAAGCTATAGAGTCAGATATTTGGCTGAGATTTAAATAAGCAGCTTTAGCAATCTAATTATCATTAATCACTCAGTTATCTCATGAGCAACAATCTCAAGAATACATCATTAATTATTGCTATTTTTCTCTCAGGATTAGCTTCTAGTGGCTGCACTACGACAGTTAAAACTGGAGAACTCGGTATGCGTACCAGCTTCGGTAAATTGACCGCAAGTGAATCAGCAGGCTTGCATTTTTATACGCCTTTTAAAGGCAATATTCAGAAGTTAAATCTACAATCTCAAACAGTTTCTATACCTATACCTGCATACTCAAAAGATTCTCAGATTGCACCAGAAAATAAAATTCAGGTGACATTTTCCTTAGTTGAAGATCAAGCTCAAAGAGTGTTTAAACGCTATGGAAAAGAGTACGCCGCATCACAAATTGAGCCACGAGTCGCTAACATTTTTAGGGAGGAGTTTGGCACCAGAAATGCTCTGCAAATAGTCCAAAATCGTCAGGATTTAAACAATGCAGTCAGAAATCGCCTCATTAGTGAATTAGAGTCTTTAGGTGTTGAGGTTGAAGCAGTAAACATTTCGATTAAATTTTCCGCTGCTTTTGAAACCGTTGCTGAAGAATCAGCGATCGCCCGTTCTCAAGCGAATAAGGCAGAACAAGAGTTACAGCGAGTGAAGTTTGAGGAACAGCAGAAACTAGCTCGTGCGGAAGCAGATAAGGAAGTCAAAGTATTCGAAGCTCAAGCTAAAGCCGAATCAACCCGTCTCCAGGCAGAAGCACAGGCAGAATCGATTAGATTGCAAACTCAGCAACTCAATCAAAATCCTAAATATATTGAATTACTGGAGGCACAAACCAAATTAAAAGCTGCCGAAGGTTGGAATGGTGAATTACCTGGCTTTATGGGTGGCAGTTCGGCAATTCCTTTTATCCAGTTACCTACACCTTCAACTTCACCTAATTAAATTCTGTCTATAGAAAAAATGTTAGAGCAAAAACTGACTAAAATTGGCGATCGCTACGATATTCAACAACAATTAAGTCAAAAAGCTGGGAGAAGTACCTACTTAGCTCGCGATCGTGATGCTAATAAATTAGTAATTATCAAAGTTTTAGAATTCAATAGTTTATTCCAATGGGATGACTTAAAACTATTTGAACGGGAAGCTCAGACTTTAAAAAATCTTGACCATCCTGCGATTCCAAAATATCTAGATTACTTTGAAATTACTCAAGAAAAAATGCAGGGGTTTGCTCTCGTACAAACCTTTATTGATGCCCCATCTTTAGCTACAACAATTCAACAAGGACGCAAATATTCAGAAGCAGAATTAATTGAATTAGCTAAAAAGCTATTAACAATCTTAACTTATCTCCATCAACAAAATCCTCCCGTAATTCATCGTGATATTAAGCCAAGCAATATCTTAATTACTAATCGGACAGGAAATAGCGTTGGGGAACTGTATTTAGTTGACTTTGGTTCAGTACAAACAGTAGCGAGTAAGTCAGAAGGCACAATTACTATAGTTGGTAGTTATGGCTATATTCCTTTAGAACAATTTGGTGGACAAACTGTTCCCGCTTCGGATTTATATAGTCTGGGTATGACCTTAATTTATTTAATTACAGGAGTTCATCCTGCGGAATTACCCCAGAAAAAGGGCAGAGTTGAATTTGAAGCAAGTGATCTTAGTGGCAAGTTTGCTCGCTGGTTAGAGAAAATGACCAATCCTCATCTGGATCAACGATTTGAATCTACAAAATCTGCACAAATTGCTCTTTTATCAAAAGATGGAAGTTCGGGAGATTTTCTCAATCTTAGACCAGGCGATAGCAGGATTAAATTATATCGTGATCGCCATAAATTGGAGATAACTTATCCAGAAAAAATACCTCAAAGTCTAGGCTATCTTATTGTTACTATATTATGCATTATTGGCATATTTGTTTATGGGATAAGAGTTGCATTTTTGGGGTTTATTATCAGTTCAATTATAAGTAAATTTTTGATCTCAATATTTCCCGATCAAGCTTATTGTCGTACTATTTTAATCGACGATCTTGGAACGATCAATACAAAATATCATGAGCAAAAATTCAATGAATCCCAATGGAATAAAAATCATATTAGCTATAGAAAAATAAGCTTTATAACCTATAATCCTGGCTATACTTTTGATAGATATTTAGATGATCAAAGCAAAGAAATCAGAAGAGGGAAAGTAGAAGTTAAACCCAAATTATCTATTTATATCGGTCAGAGTGAATGTTCTATTGGTAACGATCAATTTTCACAAGCAGAATTGTGGTGGTTAGGAAAAGAAATTAGTGATTTCATTGGTCAGGAACTACAGGTAATTTATCCTACGCCTAAAGCGCCTCCTGAATTTTCTTGTGGAGGAGGCTGCTAAAAATGAACCTCATAAGAATGACTCGAACCGAGGTAGATTTATATCAGCGAATTTGTAACTTTAAATTAGATCCGTCAACTGCTAGTTTTCCTTTTTCAGCTAAATTGTCTTGGGAATATCGATGGACAGGAATATTTACCTATCGAGCAATTCAAGAATATAAAAAGTTTGTTTTTCTAGCGATGGTTGCAGATCATACGGTGTCTCCCTCCACTATAGTCGATCGCGTGTGGCATCTACATTTACTCTATACTCATTCCTACTGGGATGAATTCTGTGACAAGGTACTAGGTAAACCTTTACACCATAATCCTAGCTTGGGAAGTAGACAGGAAGGCTTTGAGTATCGCTATCAATATCAACAAACTCTTAGAAGCTATCAGACATATTTTGGTATTCCACCATCAGATATTTGGAATAAGCCAAAGTTAAAAGGCGAACCAACATCTTATCAGTGGCTAGATAGCAACAGGTATTGGCTGATTCCTAAAATGTCTACCTTGTTCGCTAATTCTGTTCCCAAATAGTCAGGAGTTGCTGTAATGTCGAAAATTTTAAACTGTGGCAAAGCCAAATCAAGAGATGAATTAATTCGTTTTTCGTATCTCTGTCCTCAAAAGTGGGAAAGCCTCCAAGCAACAGATAACGAATCAGTGCGTTTATGCCACGAATGTCGAGAAGATGTAATTCATTGTACTAGTAAAAAGCAAGCTGAAGCATCTGCTCGTCAAGGATATAGTTTTGCTATTGATAACCAAACGATTCGTCTCGTAGATGATGAGTTTGATGAGTCTTCACTACAATTTTTCTCCAAAAAGCAATCTTCATTAGGACTTAAATCAAAAAGAGCTTGGGGAAAGCACATATTTGATCGTCAAAAGCAGCAGTTGCTTCAAGCTATTCGCGATCGCAGTTTGAATATTGGAGAAAATATTGCAGATATAAATTATAAAGATCTTAGTCATCTATATTTAAGCAGAGTTGATTTAAGTCATAAGAATCTCTCAGGTTTTGACTTCAGCAATAGCAACCTTAGCTACGCCAATTTAAGTTACTCAAATCTGACTCAGGCTAATCTCAACCAGGCTAATTTAAGCAACTCGAATCTAAGTCATGCCGATTTAAGCAAGGCTAACTTGACCAATGTTGACTTGAAGTACGCTGATTTGTCAGGTATCGATTTGACTGATTTTTTTCATGACTTGACTCATTATCTAAGTAATCGCGATCATAAAGCACCTTTTAGAAGAGTCTTACTAGAAGGAGTTATCTTAGATCTCAAATACCAGGCTGCTAATCTTCACTTGCAAGCTACTTTTCATACAAGTCAGAATAGATCTGAACTTTTTCACCAAGCATTATTAATTAGAAGAGAACTTGGCGATCGTTCTGGGGAAATCCAGACGCTAATAGAGTTCGCTTATTTTTATCTGCAACAAGGCAAGGAACAACAAGCCCTAGAACTATATCAGCAAGCATTAGCCATTGCTCAAGAAGTAGGTGATCGCAGTGGAGAAGCAGATATTTTGACCGAATTTGGTTGTTGTTATCTCGATCAAGGAGCAGAAATTAAGGCTATGGAGTATTTCCGACAGGCTTTATCAATTACGCAGAAAATAGGCGATCCTGCTCAACAGTTACATCTCTTAAGCCAGCTTGGTCGCTATTATTACGAGCAAGAAGCAAAACAACAGTCTTTAAACTACTATCAACAAGCACTGCCAATATTCAACCAGCTCAACAATTTTCCATCTATAGCTGCCAGTGTGTTGAGGGATCTGACTTATCTTTGTCGAGAATTAGGAAAAACTCAATTACTTGGTCAATGCTATCAATATGAACTGCTAAATGTACAACAAACTAGCGATCAGCTTTGCTGGTACGGGTCGCGTAATCGCGAACGAGAAATAAGCATACTGGATCAATTGGCAACTATCTATCTGGAATTAGGGAACAAACACCAGGTTTTAAATTATCTTCAACAAAAACTGTCTCTAATTCGACCAATAATTTATTGTCGCTCAGGAACTCCTTGGTTGGATATAGAAATTGAGACTTTAGAAGCGATCGTCAATCTCAATCATAGTTTGAAGATCAATCCTTGTTTTTTAAGGCGTGATGCTCAATTATTAGTCAAAAAAAAATCAACAATCAAGAGTAAGCAAGAAGTACTATATCTCGCTAGAAAAGGTCTCCAACAACGTCTTCGAGGAGAGAGAGAAGCTTCCCTACACTGTTACAATCAAGCTTTATCGTTAACGAAAGAAATCCGTAGGGACAGACATGGCAAATGGGCACTCCAAGCCCTAATTTTACCGAACATAGGCAGAATTTATGAATATCAGGGGGAACCACATCAGGCATTAGATCACTATTATCAGGCTTTACACCTCAGAAAAAGACTGAAAGATTTTTCTGAAGCAAATGAACTTCGTCGCCAAATCAAGCAGCTAGAAAATGACTACAGGATTGATAGTCACAAGTTGCCAAATCTTATGGAACAACCTGCAAGGGACAGAAAATCAATCAACACGTTTTTGTAACGCCTGACAAGAAAATGTTTTTTACTGCACCGATAAGCAAGAAGCCGACCAACATGCTCATTAAGGAAACTGTCTGTAAATAAGCAAAGAGATGCAATTAGCAACTAAAATCAAAAACTTTTTCTATTTGTGCTGTTTAATCTTACTTCTTTTAAAACTCAATCACCTCAGCAAATCCGATCTAACTTGGAGGTTGCGGAATTTTGACCAAGCTTTAACTAAGTTATTCTCTTATTGGCAGTCACATCAAAGAAGTGTCTTACACGATAGTACTGTCTCTGTTGGTGTACGTGGCACTCAACCTTTAGTAATGCAAGGAGGAGATCCTTACATTAGAGCCTTAATGCGGACTATTACCGCTAGTGAAGCGAACGTTGCTCGTCCTTACAACGTACTCTACGGCGGAAGGCAAATTGACGATCTTAGTAGTCATCCAGGAGTTTGTATTGCCATTGTTTCTGGTCCCAACTTTGGTAAATGCAGTACGGCGGCGGGACGTTATCAAATGCTAGATGTTACTTGGAGTGAAAAGGCGCAGAAATATCATCCTCAGCCATCAGGAATTTGGCGTTGGCAAAATTATAGTTTTGAAGCAGAGTATCAGGATGTTGTCGTTCACAACTGGCTCAGTGATTCTTTAGCCTGGGGAACTGATATTCCTCAGCGATTGCGACAGGGCGAAATCAACTATGTATTGAGCTTACTTTCTGATACTTGGACAAGTCTGGGATATGGAATTGAAACTAACTCTATGAGTCGTTACTTACCGAACATTTATCAAAACATGCTGATGGAAGAGTTGAGCTAAATCTCAAGCTTAATGTTTGTTTTCTAATCAATCCCTCGCTACACTGCGACAGACATGGCAGATGGGCAATCCAAGACCTGTCTTGCCCCTCGTAGGCAGAATTTATGAATATCTGGTGAACCACATCAGGCGTTAGATCACTATGATCGCGCTTTACGCCCCTTTTCTATCGACGAAACTAAATCTTTCTAAGAAGCCAAATCTAAATAATCGGGAGTTATTATCATGTCTGAGATTCTTAACTGCGGTCGAGCTAAACAAAAATCTGAATTAGTTCGTTTCAGCTATCAGTGTCCTAAGCAATGGAATAATCTTCAAGCAACAGCCAATGAATCTGTCCGTTTTTGCGATGCCTGCCAAGAACATGTTTTTTACTGCACTGATAAATACGAAGCCGACCAACATGCTCGTCAAGGAAACTGTATTGCGATCGCTTCTCAATTATCCAGCGATATCTACAATCGATTTACGCCAATGATGTTGGGACGACCCGACACTAATGGCAAATGGGCAAAAGATATTTTTAATCACACTAAGCATTGGTTAGTCGAGGTCATTAAAAATCGCGAGATGGAAGTCATAGATCTTAACCACAGCGATCTCAGTCACGTAGATTTAAGCGGAGCTGATTTAAGAAACGTCGATCTCACACATGTCAACTTATCTCAAGCAAATCTCCAGGGCGCTAACCTCAGTAATGCTAATCTAGGTCATGCCAATCTCAGGCAAGCGAATCTCGTTCAGGCTAATTTAAGTAATGCCAATTTAAGCAATGCTAAATTAAATTCTGCTGACTTAAGTGACGCCAATTTATCTGGGGTAGATCTCAATCATATTTTAAGTGATACCTTAAATGATAATTATCATCTCAACTTTCAAAGCATTAATCTTGATGGCGCAATCATAGATCGCAAATATCAAGCAGCTTATCTCAACTATCAAGGTCAGTTTTGTAGTCGTTGGCAAAACCGACAAGAAGCCAAGAAATATTTTCAACAGGCATTACTAATCAGCCAGGAAACAGATAATCCCTCACAAACAGCACGAGCTTGCAGCGAACTAGCAAAAATATATCTTCTAGAAAATAAAGCCCAAGCTTTAGAATATTGTCGTCAGGCATTATCAATCATTAACGATATCGGCGATCGCTCAGAATCAGCAGCAATTTTAGTCGATTTAGCACAATTCTATTTCCAGCACGGCGAATCGCAACAGGCTGGTGAATTTTATCAACAGGCATTATCAATTAGAAGAGAATTAGGCGATCGCTTTAGCTCAGCGCAGATTATCCATCAACTGGGCAATATCTATCTGAGGCAGGGAAATCAGCAACAGGCTCTCAGCCATTTTCAGCAGGCAGTGGCTATCTCTGAGCAGTTACATAATCGTGGAGAAGCTAATCGTAATCTGCGATCAGCAATCAAGATTTGCGAAGATTTGGGGAACAAGAAATATTTACTAGCAGCATATTACCAAAAATTATTATCCACCAGTGCCAATGATGTCAAAATACTCCATAAGCTAAATCAAATTTACACTGAATTAGGTGACGAGAAACAAACTCTAAAATATTTACAACTTCGTGTCGGCATCCTTGAAAAATCCCTTAATCCTCAGGAATTAATTTATCGTGGTGCAGAAATCTACGTTTTAAAAATAATTATTAGTATTTATGAGAGCTTAAAAAATTACCAGTCTTCACTTAGATATTATCAAGAGTTACTATCAATTAGAAGACAAGAAGTTAATGAAATAGCAGAAGTCGAGAGTTTTCATCAACTGGCGATCTCCCAGGTTCACCTCAAGCAAGCAGCAGGGCAATCAACCATTGAATATTATCAAGAGTTATTAGATTTTAGAAGACGCATCGGCGATCCTCCAGGAGAAGCGCAAAATTTACTCGACTTAGGGACACTCTATTTCCAACAAGGAGCAAAACCAACGGCTGTTGACTATTATCAACAAGGGTTAGCTGCAATTAGACAATTAATCAAACAATTAGACCAAAATAATAGAAATCGCTTCTATCCCCTACAAGATCTTGCCCTAGAGAAACAGCGTATTTTAGAATTAATCGATAATTTTGATTATAGTTCAGATAAGCTGCTGAATTTATCATCATACTGTCAGCAGTTAATACACAATCGTGCCGAAAATCGCCTGGCAGCAAACAAAATTTTGAGCAGAATTACTGAAATAAAGGCTGAATTATAGTCGTTTGAATTAAATTCCTCATGCCCTGTAAGCTATCTTTTTTAGGGAATAGGGAACAGGGAACAGTATCTATTTATATGATTTCTATTTGGAATAAATATAAAATCTCAAAATTTCTATATTATCAAAATCTAATTTCAATTAATTATGTCTCAAGAAAAAGATGGTTGTGCTATTTTCATGCGTCGTACTTTTTTATTCTTTGTCGGTTTAGCCGCAGCCAAACTATTGAAAGAATATTTCTCGGTTGCTCAAAATCGCACCAATTTCTGGAATTTGCTCAAAAGCATCGCCCAAAACTTAAAGCGAAAGTATGTTGCCTGGCGCACTGGTGAACCAGAAGTAACTAGTATTCCCGTTGAAAATCTCCCTGTTGCAGAGCAAGATACTCTCTCAGTAGAAAACACCGAACCTAACACTGCTAAAGAAAACAAATCTTCTCAAACAGATCATCCTGTAATTAAAGGGGAACCCGTCAAATTTGAAAAGAAAACTTTATTTGGCGTATCTTTTTATCAAACAACAATTAACCTTAAAGATCCTGAAGCTTTCATTACTATCGGATTAGCAAATGATGCACCTCAAGCTAATACTAATAAACAAACTTATGGCGACGAATCTTTTACCAACATGGTTGATCGCGCTCAAGCAGCGGTAGTAATCAACGGTACCTTTTTTAGTAAGGATGAAGAAAAGCGGGTGATGGGAAATATGGTCGCTGGTGGTCAATTCCTTAAATATAGTCAGTGGGAAAATTATGCTACCACCCTAGGAATTAAAGCAGGAAACAAGCTAGAAATGGTAACCGCCAGAAAAGATGGTCAGCCCAATTGGTCAGAACACTGGTTCTCTCTTACCTGTGGACCCAGGTTACTTAAAGATGGCAAAATTTGGCTACAACCAGAATTAGAAGGGTTTAAAGATCCTCATGTATTTGATACTGGTGGTCGAACAGCGATCGGTTATCCTCAATCAGGAGATCAGATTTACTTGGTTACTTTTCTTTCAATCCTCTCTTTAGAAAATGAGGCTAAATTGATGCAGGGTATCGGATGTTATCAAGCAATGAACCTAGATGGTGGCGCATCGCGATCGCTAGCTTATCGTAATCAGATTATTGTCCCCGCAGGACGTAATTTAACTAACGTAATTTTAGTTTATGATACGCAAAATCCTGCTCCGCAGTCATTACAAGAATCTTGGCACAATTTTCAGTGGCAACCACAAGCTATCAATAATCTCTAAAGTTCTTAGTACATGCGGGCAAAGCCCTTTGTTAGTTATAAGTTCTTAAATACCAAGTCTTAAATACTCAACCGATGAGAAATTCACTGTAGAATATGGCAGATTTACCTATAGTCACCAATAATTAAAAAGTTTACCTACTGTGAAAGTATTAAAACTCGGTGATGATATCAATACCGATGATATTATTCCCGCCCATCGCAGCACCAATCCCGATCCAGAACATCAAAAGCACTATGTCCTCGAACATATTATTGGCATCGACACCTTATTACAATACGACGTCATCGAGGCGGGAGAAAATTTTGGTTGTGGCTCCAGTAGAGAATATGCACCTGTGGCAATTAAAGCTGCGGGCATAAAATTAGTCCGCGCTCGTTCTTTTGCCGAGATTTTTTATCGCAATAGTATTAATATCGGTCTAGAGTTAGAGATTATCAATGATAGTCAAGATAACCCAGTCGTCAAAGCGATATCCGCAGTAGGGGGATTAACCGCCTTTAATCAGCAGCGATTACAGCAGCAAATTTCGATTCCTCCCAGTAATACTCCACCCCGCCCAATGACAATGGCGGAGAAAATGTTAGCCCGAGCCTCTGGCAATGATTATGTTCAACCAGGAGAAGTGGTATTTGCCCAAGTCGATTTAGCCATGTCTCATGATGCGATCGCTGCCCCCGTATTTCGGTTATTTCAGCATCATTTTGGCAAAGAAGCTCAAATCTGGGACTCTAGTAAGGTAGTCTTAGTTGCCGATCACTTTATCCAAGTGAACGATATCCGAGTCGATTCTCAAGCGACTAAACTATATCGAGAAATGATCGCTTTTGCTGAGCAATATCACTGTAAACTTTTTGATTTGGTATCTCCAGGGGAAGCATCAGGAATTTGTCATGTTTTGTTACCAGAAGCAGGTTTGGTCAAGCCAGGAATGATTATTGCAGGTACAGATTCCCATAGCTGTACCTACGGGGCATTTGGTAGCTTTTCTACTGGGGTTGGTACTACAGACATGGCAAATATTCTGGCTACAGGAGACATGTGGCTACGTGTTCCCGCCACGATCATGTTTGAGCTTTCAGGAACTTTACCCCAGAATATCAGTGCGAAAGATATTATGTTGTTTATTTTGGGACAAATCGGCTGTCAGGGAGCTATTGGGAAGGTGATGGAGTTTCGCGGCAGTATTATCTCAAGACTATCCATTGATGAACGCATGACTCTCTGTAACATGGCAGTTGAGTGCGGCGCAGTATGTGGCTTGATTGTCCCTGATGCGACTACCTTCGAGTATCTACAGCATAAAAATATCTCTGAGTACACGTCCATAGTTGGAGATGAAGATGCCCCATGCGATCGCTATTACCAATTCGATCTTAGTAATTTAGAACCGCAAATTGCCTGTCCCCCCAAACCAGACCGAGTAGTTAACATTAGCGAATTACCTGAAACCCCGATCTCGCTGGCTTTTGTTGGCTCCTGTACGGGAGGAAAGCTGACAGACCTAGCCCAAGCGGCAGCAGTGCTAAAAGATCGTCGCGT
Source organism: Cyanobacteria bacterium P01_G01_bin.67 (assembly GCA_039179675.1). GTDB lineage: Bacteria > Cyanobacteriota > Cyanobacteriia > Cyanobacteriales > Xenococcaceae > Waterburya. Next base: position 16,285 of record JBCDEP010000059.1, on the reverse strand, counting down.
AGATCCTAAAGTACAAATGTATGTTGTTCCTGCCTCTCAAGCAGTACGTCAAAAAGCGGAAGATTTAGGCTATTTTGAGATCTTTGATCGAGCTGGAGTCCAAATTCTTAAGTCTGGCTGTGGTGCTTGTATTAATTCGGGTCAAGGGGTGTTAGGTAAAGAGGAAACAGGGATTTACGCCACTAACCGCAATTTTACGGGACGCACAGGAGATCCAACAGGAAAAAACTATTTAGCATCTCCCAGAGTAGTTAGTATTTCGGCAATCAAAGGGAAGATCTGCGATCACCTGTAATTCCTTTGTTGAAAATCTCAGATGAAACTTATCGCTTCTCTCTCTATCTAGTCACCAAACCATAAAGCCCATTGTCAACTGCCTTAACATAGCCTTTATCTTGTAGCGTGTTCGGCGGTAATTGATTGGCTTCGATTGCTGCCTGGATCAAATCTGATGCCGTCAATTGTCTTCCTCGATATGCTTGGTCAAGTCGAGCATAGGCAGGAATACCTAAGTCTTTGAATCTGCCTCGATATGCCGCACAGACTAGTTTAAACGCACTAATACGTCTTTCACTAGTTTCGCTGGTTATCTCTTGAGCCTGAAGCATGCCTGGGGTAGCTAAAGAAAATAATAGAGAGATTGATATCGTTATAGTTTTGCTGATTCTCATTGCTCGATAAACTGGAATAGCTCCCAGGAGAAGATTTAATTTTCATCTTATCGAATCAAGATCTTGAACTTCTGTATAATTCCATAGCTTGCAAGTATCGAGGTAGAGATACGATAGCTTGGTCGCTTGATCTGCTGGTGTCTATATAAAAAGACAAAAAAAAGCGCCATTGATTTGGACTCAGAAATTGAGCGAAAAACTGCTGCAAACAGATTCAAGATTCCGCTTCTTTTACATATAGATGAACTACCTTATCGGAAAAGTCATCATGCTCTGATTCAATAACGCTTGTTTGATAATTTCAGTCACCATAGTCATCTTCGACTGACATTAACTTCATTCTTTAATGACTATTTTGGTGAAACTATGAAGAAAACAGTTAAATATTCTTAGTTTTCTTAAATTGACAAACTCTCAATACGAGATGAATACCTAAAAGATAGAATCCGCTAACAAAAGGAATAAGCAAGGAGGAGGAAATGTGCATTTTTACTATGTAGTTCGTCTGTTTTACATCAAGCTTGAGCGCGAATAATCCGCATAACTCTGTTACCGACTGATTCTGATCAAAGATAATACGGATCTAACTATGTAACTCAGGTCAGCAGTTCATTTGCTAAGCAGCAAGATAAACATCAAAACCGTTACTTTTACATTACATAATGTTAGTGTGTATACTTAGTTTGCTTTCAGAGCTGTTTTACCAAAACTAAATATTTAATTGATAACACTAAACAATCAACGTAAATAACTTTATGTTTTTCTTATCAGTCTTAGTGTCTATGTTAAGTGTTTTTTCTTGGATTGGCAAATTAAAACTGTATCTGCAATAACATATCTCATATCTTCATAATTACTTTATGAATCTGAAACTTTTGATAAAATCAATATTTTTTAGCTGTTGTTTTGTTCTGATTGCCACCATGCAAAGAAATCTCGACACCTTTGTTTTGGCAACAGATACTATTGCCCCAGAAAAGTATTTGGATCAACTGTCTACTCAGGAACAAATTCAGTTAGAACAAGGAAAAGTTGTTCTCAAAGGGCAAAAAGGCAACTATGTCGGTCAGATTCTAACCAGAGGAAATATTGATACTGCCTGGGAAGTAGTAACTGACTACAATAATTTTGAGCAATTTCTCCCTAATATTGCATCGAGTCAAGTAATTTCCGAATCTGGCGATCGCAAAATATTTGAGCAGGTAAATGTGGTCGATCTGTGGCTATTTACTGAGAAATTTACGGTGCAAATTGAAGCAAATGAAACCAAGCCCCAAAACGTAAAGTTTCAACAGCATCAAGGGGATTTAAAATATCTCAAGGGGATTTGGCAACTAGAACAACTAAATCCTAATCAAATATTAGTTACACATACTGTTGAAGTGGAGCCTGGTTCTAATACGGAAAAGCCTTTCTTCTATGGTGTCTATGAAAGTTCTTTAGAAACTACTTTAGAAGCGATCGCTAAAGAAATTACTAAGCGATCTTCCAGATGAGAGGAGAGCGATCGCTAGGTAGAATTTTTGATATTTAATACCTTGAAATAAAAATTTAAAGATTATTAAACACAGATAATATTACAAAGACACGTCTTATGATTAAATTTGCTTAATATTAGCGAATTTTCAAATTCGATCACATCTAGTTCTTGATAATTTTAGTCTGAACACAATTCGCAAGTATCGATTATTTAGATGCAAAATACTTTATAAAGACAGAATACGGCTATGAAATCCAAAATAAGTCTGGTTTATCTTACATTAGTCGGCTGTTTAAGCGCGAATGCGCCGTCACTGGCAAAACCAATCGCTTTACCCAGTCTGGCTCAGATCCCCAATTCTACTCAAAATCCCACGCCCACGATTTCTCCTGGGATAACACAATCTGGTTTTCGTTGTGATACGAGTGGAGATGTTCCGACAACGATGTATCAAAGTAGTCAAGGTAATCCAGAACCTTGGATTCAATGGGTTAGCGATCACTTTACTGGTTCGGGATGGAGTCCAGATTCCCGTTGCCAAGAAGTTAGCGCTCGTTTAGAAACCTATCGTAAAAATAAGCAACTAAGATATGTGACTTTGGGTACAGTAAATAATCAATCGGTTATCTGTGTTGCTAGCCAAGATCAAGGACCTTGTGAAGGAATTATTTATACTCTTAAACCTGGTCAGGATGGAATACAAGCATTAAATAATCTCTTTGCTTGGCGCAAAGGTGAAGAAGGACTGCAATCAAATTACGAATCAGTCACCGCAATTCCTTATATTGATGTCGGAGCAAGACTAGATGAAACTCAAGCTGCTGAGCCAATCAATATAGAATCACCGATTCCAGCCGAACCTTCAACCAACCAACAAACCCTACCAGAAGTAGTGATGCCAGATAGCCACAGAGAGCTATGAGCAAGTATCGGGAGCAAGCAGAATGAAAAAATGAAAATTCGCCGAAAGCAATTGAAACCAAAAAGTCTGAATCATGCAGTCTTATTTTTGCGCGATCAACATAGCTGGGGGGTGAAAATCCTCTTACCAGCTTTGATAGTTGTTTGTGGCAGCTTGTGGCAACAGCAGACTGCACTAGCCCAAACAGTGCCTAGTTATGTTCTTCCTGACGATACCTATAGTCAAGATATTTATCAATTAGCTCAGTCTAGCACCGTGAGAATTATTCAAGACCGTGCTGCTGGGACAGGAGTAATCATTTATCAGCAAGGCGATATTTATACTGTTTTAACCAACTGGCACGTAGTTGGAACAGATGAGGTTCCGCAAATCATGACGGCTGACGGTCAAACTTATTCACTATTGCAACCGCCTCAGCAGCTAGGTAATTTTGATTTGGCTATTGTTCAGTTTCAAAGTCTCGATCCTCACCAAGTAGCTACTGTAGCTACTAAAAATCCTGAAGTAGGAGAAAAAGTTTATGCAGCAGGCTTTCCTTTGTACCAACAAGACGATAGTTCTGTCAATACAATTGCTCAAGGAATTCAAGCATTCCGCTTAACTCAGGGTGAAGTATCTCTAATTCCACCAATATCATTACCCGAAGGCTATCGCTTAGGCTATACCAATGATACGGAGATAGGCATGAGCGGAGGACCTATTTTTAACACCAAAGGTTTTTTAGTGGGAGTTCATGGCAGAGGGAAATATCGTGACCCCGATTTTGGGGTGTATACCTTTGAAGATGGTAGTGAACCATCCCCTCAAATGCTGGAAACCATGATTGATTCTAGCTGGGGGATTCCCATTACAACTTATTTACAATTTACTGACCAAGCATCACAAAACTAATGAAACGTTTTTTTTTAAATTCTAATTCAGTAAGAAATATTTTCTCAGGGATAGCAGTTGCCGCAGCAATCGTGATCACTCAAGGAACCTATGCCTTCGCCAAAAGTGCTACCGAAATTGCCGCGATCGCCATTGAAACAACGGTTAAAATTGAAAATACCCTGGGTATTCCTGGTGGTTCGGGGGTAATTATTGCCAAAAATAATAATACCTACACTGTGCTGACTGCTAATCACGTCGTGGTCAATCCGAATGTGGGTTACATCATCAAAATTAACGACCAACAACATGCGGTTAATACAGTTAAAAGCCTCAAGGAACAAACAGGGTTAGACCTAGCAGTAGTTACTTTTGATAGCACACAAACCTACCCTACTACTACTTTTGGCGATTCGGAATATGCTTCTGTGGGGGCTAATATATTTGTATCTGGGTTTCCCCTAGCGGTAGACGTTAATGCCGAACGAGAACACGAATTTACCACAGGAATGGTAACCAGCATCAGGAAAAATGCTGCTGAAGGATACGCGATGCGCTATCAAGCCTTGACCCGTCGGGGGATGAGTGGGGGACCCGTATTTGATACCAGCGGTCATTTGGTGGGAATTCACGGACAAGGGGATGTTACAGGCAGCATCAAAAACGAATCTTCTAGCATTCCCGAACCTCTAAAGACAGGCTTTAATGCAGCTATTCCCATTAGTAGTTTTATTGATTCCCTAGATTTAGCAGGACTAAATGAATCAGATTTGAGCGCAGATGGTGGCAAACCCGATCAAGAGGAAGAAGTCAACCTAGAAGCCAGGAAAAAATACGCGGAAGGTCTGGAGTTATTACAAAGCGGAGATACTTCTAGGGCAAATCAATATTTAAGCGAAGCATCAGCCAAAAATCCGCAGAATGCTATAGCGGTCTATTATCAAGGTTTAATTGACTATACTCAACGAGACATTAATTCGGCGATAGCTAATTATGATCAAACGATTACCATGAATCCTGATTTTTCTTTGGCTTATTTTAGCCGTGGTCTGGCAAACTACCGACTAGGAAATAAATCAGAAGCACTGGCAGACTACAACAAAGCTTTAGAAATCAATCCGACAGATCCCTGGGCATATCTCAATCGTGGCATTGTGCGAGAAGATTTAGAGGATATTGAAGGAGCTTTAGCCGACTACAACAACGCTATTAAAATAGATCCTAATTACGGCAAGTCCTATCATAATCGTGGTGCGGTACGCTATTACCAAAAAGATTTTGCAGGAGCAGTAGCAGATTTTGAAAAAGCCTCTGAACTGTTTTTTCAACAAGGGGATAATCAGAGCTACAACATTGCTATAGATAGTCTCAATAAAGCGCAAAAGGCGATGGTAAATCAAGGAGGAAAGCAAGAGGTGGAAGCAGATAAATCTCAGTTACCACCCCTCGCTCCCCAGCCAAATCAATCTTCAATCGAAAATCCCCCTAGTTACAACAGCGAACAAACGGAAGGAAATCTCAGAAGTTTGTAGATAGATAGAGTCATTTCCCTTAATTTCCACATAATTGACTAGTTTTTAGTAGAGTCCAAGCTGATGGTTTTTATTTGAAATGACTATAGTTTAAGGAAGAAGCTGTCAATTTCTTCCTTACTGTCCTAATCTTGGGCAGCTATAGATCTCTCAAAGGAGCATTGTTCTGAGGAGCAGGATTAGAGGGGCTACCTGTGAAAGAGTCACTGTCGCCTAAATTTCGCAACGGCTCTGATGAATCTTGATTGATACGAGTTGTCGGCTGTGGAGTGGGTTCGGGAACAACTGCCTTGGGTATAGTGGGTGTGATCGGCTTGCTAATCTTTGGTGTTGCAGGAGTATAATTCTCTTTGATTGCTGGAAGAGGCACAATCGCTTTAGTCGCTTCTGCTTCAGCAGCTGTCTCGGCGATCGCTGATTCTGCTTGAGCAATAATTGCTTGAGCTTGTTCTTGCCAATACATTGAAGAGGATGATGATTTAACTTTAGTCGCCTGCTGTTTAGCGTAGAGCCATTTCTCTTCACTCAAGGCTTTTGAAGCTGTTGTCATAATTGCTTCATTTGCTTCAGATTCTGCTTTCCAGGAGCTTTTAGCATCAATTACTTGGGGTCTAACACTGCTATCTTGGGGAATTTGTTTAACCATTTCGATCGCTTTTGCCAAATTTCCTCCCTGTTGATATATTTTGGTGGCATCGGCAAGCAACTGTGCCGACCAAGAATTAATCTCTTGTTGAATTTCAGCATCAATCTGGGTAGTTCTGGGCAAAGTTTTGGCAATTTCTAAAGCGGCGCCATACTTAAGATCTGATGCTTCTTGCTGAGCTTTTGCTAGACCACACTTCGCCTCAAATTCCTGCTGCTGCTCCTGTGGCATTAAATTAGCTGCCCGATCATCCCCTTGGGTGCTAATCTTAATTGCTTTGTCATAGCAACCCTGGTAATCTTTAGCATCCAGCATCGCGTTGAAACTATTAACTTGTAACTCAACACTGTTTTGGGCTGATTTAGTAGATTGTTGATTAAGAAAATACATGCCACCAGAAGCGATCGCGCCGACAACTAGGGCTATGCCCCAAGTAGCGAAGGTTTTATGAGATTTTGGAGCCTTGGACATGGAATTAGATTCGTTTTGCAGAGGATTAGCTTGATTGATTGATTCTGCCTGTGGAGAACTGACTAAGAATGACTCTAGAGATGCTGATTCCGAGCTAGTTACATTACTAACTATATTTTCATCAGGATTAACCAGAATTGAGCGATCGTTAGCCAAAGAAGAGGGGTTGATAGAAGTAGCTTGAGGCTGTCTAGAAAGTGCCGCTAATTCAGCATCACTCAGCTGAACGGTGGGAGTGTATTGAACTGCTTCTGGTTGAGGTGTAACTGGTTTTGATTTACTTTCTAAGCCAGTTAAGACGGCGATGGTTGACTGAGCCGATTGATAGCGTTCTTTAAATTGATATCGCGTCATCTTGGAGACAATTTCCTTGAGCTGCGAGCTACATTGAACTTTGTCTTGCCAAATTATTTCGCCACTATCGTTTTCTGCTAGCTGGGTAGGATGCACTCCAGTCAAGGCTTGAATGGCAATAACTCCTAAAGCATAAATATCGCTAGCAGTTCGAGGCTTTCCTCTAGCTTGCTCTGTAGGCATGTAGCCTTTAGTGCCTACCGCTACCGTAGCAGGAACTAATTGAGTTTGTTCGGCGATGACTTCTTTGACTGTACCAAAATCAACTAGCACCAGCTTGTGATCCGATTGGCGACAAATCAAATTGTCGGGTTTAACATCTCGATGAATTACCCCTTGGGCATGAATAAAACTAAGGATACCTAAGCAATCTTTAAGTAATTCGACGACTTTACTTTCTGACCAAGGTTCTCCTGTAACCAGCTCTTTGGTCAGGGTATGACCTTCTATATATTGCTGCACTAAATAAAACTTCTCATCTTCCTCAAAATATGCCATTAATCGAGGAATTTGATTATGTACTCCTAAAGTGTTGAGAGTTTCGGCTTCTGTTTTAAATAAACGTCTAGCTACTTTAATAAAATAAGGATCGTCAACGCTGGGGTAAAGCTGCTTGACTACGCATTTATCTTTCCCTGGTAATTGAGTATCTTCTGCCAGATAAGTTTTGCCAAATCCACCTTTAGCAATATATTCAATTACTCGATAACGCGAGCCTAAAATAGTTCCCTGCATGACTAAAACAGATTATTTATTTGATGAGTTATGGATATTCAATTAATATGTGACGTAATTTCAAGAATACAAAATTTTCTGTATCTGACGGAAAAATCATTCTTTTCTTTAAATATTTCGGAGATTTAATGCTTGATCGCTACATTTGTTTGAGTTTTTCAAATTCTGCTAAATCGGTATTCAAACTTTGTTGTTGCCCTCGGTATTTCTCCAAATTGTGTTTAATTTGAATCCGCTTTTTCTCTACTTCCATCATGCGATCGCTATAGGCTTCGCTGACAATTTGTAGCGCATCAGCTATTTTTTTATCTTCTAGCTCAAGATGGAAGGTGATATCTTGGACAACTTTATCGATTAAGTTTTTGCTAAAAGCTTGATAGTAACTAGAGAGATCTTTCTTCAGCTTGACTCCGGCATCATCTAATTTCAAATCGTTTTCACTGTTATAGCCATTAACCAACAGAAAAATGATGCCAAACACAAACAGACCAAATAACCAAGGGTATTGTTGGAAATAATTTGATAACCCCTGAGTCATTTGGTTTCTACTCGATTTAATCCCGACGAAACCCAAAACCAGAGTCAGCATCATCATAATTTGCATCATCTGACTTCTGAGTTGCTTCATAATATATGCCCCGAGAGACATTTGTCTGTGGCTAGTGGCACAATTAGTCCCCGCAAAAGACATCAGAAAATTATCTTGGAGGTTGATTTCTTCGGGAAGGTCAAAAGGTGATTCTGCCAATACTTGAGGAATAGTATTGGTTTTTTCTCTCAGCCTGTCTAACAAGGCAGATAAACCCCCATTACCGTAAACATGGATAATTTTATACCATTCTTCGGTTGCCCATTGTTCCAAGGAATCGATACAAAAATCGACCAGACTAGGATTGATATCGTCGCAATTAGCCGCATCATCCGTCAACTGAATTATTTTCTGTCCATTTTGCTTAGAAACTACTGGATTTAAACCATTAACAAAATCTTGAATTTGATAGATAAGACTTCGTTTACTGTAAACATCTAAAAATGCAGCCTTTGATTGATTCAGATCAAGCTTAATTTGTTTAAAAAACCGATCCTTAGTTTGATGAGCTTCGGCGATCGCTTTTTTACTGATTTCTTTAAAATTAACTTGCTCTAAGGCTTTTAATTCTTGTTCTGATTGAGCCAGCTTATCGGCTAATTCCTGCTGTTGCTGGGATAAAAATGGTTCTACGGGTTCGGCTGCACGAAGCACCTTTACGCCAATCCTTTTGGCTAAAATATTCTCAGGTTGACGCTTGACAATATTGCCTAGATTTTTGACCAACTTTGACTGTTTTTTTAACTGTCTGGGGTCGATCTCTTCCTCTGAATCTTCGGTGTAGAAAGGTTTAAGATATAAGGGAACTAGTTCAAACTCCTTGTCTTTCGCTGCTCCCTGCGTCCAGGCTTCGATCTCCTTTAAATTACTCTCAGCATCCTGGGCTATCTCGGGTTCTTGTTGAGGATCGGGGGTATCTATCAACAAAAATTGCTGAGATAGATAGGTTTGGTCGAGATTTTGGATAAAATCTTTGACTTGCGGTGTTAGCTGCTGCCTACTATCCACTACCACCATTAGTAAATCGGAATCAACTACATCCCAATATTCCTGATCTGCGCCCGTATCCAAAGCTGAACCTCGGATCTTAAAAGCTAGTTCGGCAATTTTTTCTCCCGACTGAGGACAGGCGAGGGTGATTATATCCCCTGAGTTTAGCCATTGAGCATCCATTACGCGCTGACCATTAACAAACGTACCGTTAGTGCTACTGTAATCGCAGATTTGCCATTGAGTCTCTTGACCTAATTCTGCCAAGGGTAAAATTGCTCCATGATTCCAAGACACCCCTTGATAGAGCTTACCATCAATAATGATCTCTGATTCGGGGAACCTACCGATGGAGTATTCGCGGTTTATGTCTAGTTCAATATACTGTTGCAAACCTGTCGAATTTTCTAGATGCTGGCGTAACTTCAAGCTGGCGTACTGCTGGGGTACAGTTTGCTCTGGGGTGTGGGGAATAGCGTCGAACTTAAGCTGCAAAAACCGCTTTAATTCTTTTTGGGCATTAATCAGGTCAAATGCAGACTGCGCCAATGCTGGTTCCTGACTGACAATTTGGACGGTGAGCTTTTTATGACTGAGAGTTTTATTTAGTTGAGCCAGCTGACGGGCAATATTAGCTAAATCTTCTCGCTCATGGGCTGTTCGACTCAGGAAAAGTTGAAGATTGGCGATAGTTTGACTCAATTTATCTGCTTTGGTCGGCATGGATGTAAAAAAACTAACTCGGGGACTCAGAAACTAGGAGACTAGAAGAGTGTCAAAGCGATCACAGTACTCTAATCTCTCGTTATAGTAAGATTAACTACTGAGATGCAAGAGACAACTAGCGGTAATCCTGAAACTAGATGCCAAACTTGCCGAGTAATTCCTCAACTTCCTCAACAATGCCTAAAGCTGCTTCCATACCTACGTTGGTCGTCGTTACCCCGTCAACTAAAGTGTCTTTAGTTGTATCCACAGTAGAACTGCTGGTGTCTACTAATTCGCTCAAAGTAGTTAAAGCATCTTTTAAATCTTGAGCTTTGCCAATGAGATCGCTAAATATTTCTTCTTGTTGACTGGTAAAGTCGTTGAGGGTTTCCTCTGAAGAACTTTTGGTTTCGTCGGCTTTTGCTTCAGATTTAGCACTTAATTCGGTTTGAATTGTTTCAAGACTAGTAGTTAAGTTTGCCAACATTTCACTCAGTCTACTCGTAGCATCACGAGCTAATTGATCCTGAGTTTCTGTAGCTTGGTTGTCAATTTCTGACTCATGTTCAGCGATCGCATCACTTACTTCAGTCTGTAAATTATCCTCTGATTCTGCCAGGTTTTCAGTTAAGTCTGCTTGAACTGATTCAACTTTAGCCTGTAGATCGGCGATCGCTTCTTGCACTGATTCAAAGACTTCATTTAACTCCGTACCGTCAGTTTCGGTACTTGCTCCGAGTTCTCGCAGTTCTGTCGTAGTTTCTGCCAATTCTTGGCTAGCAGATGACTGTAGTGATTCGACGCTACTTTCCAGATCGGCAAAGCCTTGAGTTACTGCTTCTGCTTCTCCATTCAAGTCGTCTCTGGCAGCAGAAATTCTCTCCAACAAGTCTTCTGCTCTTTCTGCCAAGCTGCGACCATTGCTATCGAACTGGGCTGAAACCTGACTTAATTTTTCCCGAGCTTGGGATAGATTTTCGCTCGCCTCATCTGCACGGTTCATCAATTCCTGTAGCTTAGTTACCGTCTCTGCTGCGCTGCTTTCAAAATCGACTGCCATTGTTTATGTTCCTGTTTAATATTATTCAGATATATTGAGCGTTTCTCAAATGATTTTAGAAATCTACCCCTACAGAATCTGCGGCACCTCTTACCTTATCTACCCCACCGATCAGAGGTGATATAAAGTCTTCAAGCTTGTCAAATAAAGGTTCTAGAGCTTCTCTCGCTCCTGACGACTCTTCTTCTGAGTCGGCTAATTTTTTAACCATATCGTCCATCGAGTCAGTAACTTGATCTACGGCACTATCGACCAACTCTTTGATTTCTTCTCCAATTGTTTCTTGGGCTTGATCCATCAAGCCATTTACTCCACCAGACAATAATTCAGAAGTATCGTTAAGGCTGGTACTAAAAGTAGTGGCAATAGTAGTAAACTCACTTGCCATCGTGCTGATATTGCTGCTGACTTCACTTTGTCCCTGATTAACCGTTTCAGTGAAGCTGTCCATCTCTTGTTCCATTAAACTTTGAGCTGACTCTAGCTTTTCCCTCAATGAATCAATTTTGTTAATGGTGCTTTCCATTGCCGTTGCCAACTGTTCTTGACTATCACTAATAGCTTCACGAGCTTGACCGAGTTCCTCATTGCATTCCTCTGATTGAGTTTTAGTCGAATCGCGATTGTCATTGAGCTGACTTTGAAACTGACTCATTTTGGCTTGAGTTGCTTCCACTTCGCTATTGAGCTGTTCTGTAGACTCGTTCAGAAATCCTTTTAATTCTCGAACGCTGTTGGTAAAAGTTTCGACTTGTGATTCGGCTTGAGACTGTTTTTCAGCCACTTCTTCCCGCATTTCATCAAGAGCAGTTTGTACCTGGGATAAAATATCGGCTACCTGCTGCTGTTTCTCGGTTACGTTTTCTGTTAGTTCATTGGCTTCTGCTTCAACTTCTTGTGCCAAAATAATTATGCCCTCCAATCGTTCGGGAAATTCTGTCACCAACTGGGACATGGTTAAGAGAGTTTGACCTAAATCACTCATAGCAAATTAATTATTGATAAATTGTGAAATTTAACTTGAAAAATCAAAGACCAAAAGCGCCTAAGACACTATTGATTGCTTCCATAGCTATTTTGGCTGCTACTATCTGAGGAATGATTGGTGCCAATGCTCCCGTAACTGAAGTACCAATACTCATCATCGTCATGTTCTCTAACACCTCCGACATCATGGCTTTAACCGAATCTTCGATCGCATCTTGGAAGGTTTCAGTTACCCGCTCTTTCATAGTTTTTCCTGCGTATTCTTGAGCGTCGTCGAGAACTTCATTCAGGCTTTCTTTTAGTTTTTCGCCCAATTCTGCCGTATCCGAGCCAAAAGAATTAAACATTTCGTCGAAATTACTACTTAATTCATCAAATCCAGCACTGATTTCGCTGAATTGCTCTTCGGTTAAGTTCGTACTAAATTCTCCCAGCAGAGAATCCAAATTAGACTTTAAAGTTTCGCCAATATTGCGGGAAACATCCTCAAAGTCTGCCTCTGTTTCAGATTGAGCTGACTCTAGATCTGCCTGTAAGCTTTTAATGCTTTCGCTAAAGTCATCAAAAAAACTTTCCGTTTCTTCGCTGCTTGCTTCGACGTTATCTTCCATCTCCGCCATAGTTTCCGCTAGTTCATCAAAAGCTGCCACTACATCGGCTAAACTTTCCGCCAGTTCGCTTTGACGACTATCATTTGCCGAACCAAATTCAGTTTCTGAGTTGGTTATTGATTCTCCATTGTCACTGAGTGTTTCTGACAAATCAGTTAAAGACTCCTGTAAACTCTCCATGACACTCAACATCTCATCGCGGGAGCTAGTAAATTCAGTTTGGGTAGATTCAAATTCGGCGGTGGTAGCTTCTAACCCTTCGAGAATGCTATCTTTGGTTGCTTCTAGAGTCGAGTTAGTGGATTCTAATTGTTCTGACAACTCACTCATTTGAGTTGCTGCCAGTTCCATGGCATCGATAATCTCCTGGAGTTTTTCACTAGATTCTTCAATATTTTGCCCTAGAACTTCTGCTGCTGCCATGCCAATAATTTCCCTGTAATTTCAATAATTTGTGCTTTAACCTAAAACTGACTTAACCATGTCTAAGACTGGTTTGACATCTTCAATTAAGTCCGTCACCTCGGAAACCTTATCGGTAATTTCGCCAATACTGCCATCGAGCAGTTCTCCCATTTCTCCTCCAGCACTATCAAGAAGAGAGAACGCCTCCGTTAGTCCTGCTGAGGAACCCGTTAATTCTGACATTACCTCTTCGGCAAATTTAGTAGCGATCGCCGTAGTAACTGCTTCAGCTATAGAGTCTAGGTTCGTTTCTAGGTCTTGTTTTTTGTCGTTGCTTTCTGATTCGACAGTAGAAAAATCTTCCTCCAGGGTAGCCAGTTTTTCCCTCAACTCCGTCACCAGTTCCTCAAACTGTTCGATTAATTCAGCTCTTTTTTCCTCAAAACTTGATTGAGCTGTAGCAATAGCGGTATTGTGTTCCTCAATATTGCCGTTAGCTGTCTCTTGGTAACTAACTACCGCCTCTGATAAACTACGCAAATTTTCAGTAAAGGTGTTTAAACTAGACGAAGTATTTTCCTTTTGTTCTTCTAGCTGTTCTGCCATCTCAGCTTTAGCACTTTTCACCTCTTCTAAACGAGTAGTAAAACTTTCCATCGCTTCGACTATGTCATCTCCAACTTCAGTAATCTTGTCTTGGAATGAAGTTAGTTTTTCCCTGGTACCTGCCATCTCAGTTTCAAGAGATTCTTCCGCTTCTTCTAGTTCGGCAATAATTGCTGACCAGCTTTCTTGAGCTTCTTGATTGGCGATCGTCAATTCTGCTGCCAAATCAGTAGCAAATTCGACAATTTGGTCTACTTCATCAAATGCTTTCTCCGCATCTGTCAACAAAACCTGAGATTTTTGGTCGCATTCTTCGATCAATACATTGATATCTTCAGCCATTTTCTTTCTGATATAAAGATTTTGGATTGTAGCAAAAGCAGTTCTTAGCTTGATTGATTTATTTCTACTTCGACATCACCAAACATGTACGCGCATCTCACCAACAAATATGCAGTTATTGATCATCTATATAAAAATTACAAAATAATTTTGAGCTATCTTATCGGCTAGGTTCAGATTCGATCAAGACAACTAAAACTGACCGCATTTACGGGTGTTATTGATCTTTAACTGTTGTCCAAGGCAAATAATCATACAGTATTACTTCACAGAAGTATATGCTATTTAATATTGCAGAAAACTTTAAATTTTTCTGTTATTTAACTATCTTTATTTGCCTCATAAAACTTAATTTTATGCCTGGATTATTGTGAATATAATACTTAATTTCCCTCAAAAGGCATAGTTAAGAAATTTTGCAGAGCAGATCAAATTATGACTAAAGAAGAACCAGCAAACTGGGCTATTCTAAGTTTGAAGACCACCTCAGCTAATAGTTCTGAAACCAAGAAATATACCTTATCTACGACAGAGAACACAATTATTGGTCGCTCTCCCGAATGCCAGATTTCTTTGGATCCTTATGAATTTATTACTGTGTCTCGTCGTCATGCTGAAATCAAGCTGGTAGATACCAGTTGGCAAATAAGCGATTTGGGAGCGACTAACGGCACGTTAGTTAACGATCGCCCAATTAACCATACTCAGCAGTTAGAATCAGGCGATCGCATTACTTTAGGCGCGAAAGGTCCTGAATATACTTTTGAATGTCTGACTCTTAATACCACGGTGATGGTGCAATCAACGGGAATATCAGCTGCTTTTCCTCCCCCAGTCAAGCCAGAGGCTTCATCAAAATTAGCAAACAAACCTGTGACTACTGCCGATACTGAGGCAAAAAAAACTATTCCCGCATCAAAAGAAGTTCAATCAGCAGAAGCTCAGTCAGAAACAGAATCCAAATCCGAACCACTAGCAGAACTATCCCAAGCAGTAGAAATAGAACCCGAACCTAACCCCGAACCCAGAGCGAAACCAGAAATAGAACCCAAATCCGAATCACTAGCCAGAAAAGAACCAGAACCTAAGCCAAACCATGAGCTTGAAGCTCAAGAAGAGACTCACCCCAAAGCTGCCTTTTCAGCCGTCGAAGACAATCAAAGTCAAAGTCCTGCACCTTCAACCGTGCAATCTGTTAATTTTGGCAAAACTGTTAATTCTGGTAAAACTTTGTGGAGTTTGGTATCGCTTAGCCAGTGGGGTCGGATATTAGGGCATTCTCAGCCATTATTATCCCTAGCATTTAGCCCCGACGGACAGATCTTAGCCAGTACTGCCAAGGATAAAACCATTAAGCTTTGGAGTATGGCTGAGGGAACAGAAATTGCGACCTTAACTGGACATAAATTAGCTCCAAATGCCCTCGCATTTAATCCTGATGGACAGATAATTGCCAGTGGGGGAGCAGATAAGACAATCAAGCTCTGGAATGTTGCTAGGATAGAAGAAATAGCTTCTTTTGCAGCACATAAACTAACCATTAATGCCCTCGCATATAGTCCCGATGGGCAAACAATTGCTAGTGGGGGAGCAGACAAGACAATCAAGCTCTGGAATGTTGCTAGTACAGAAGAAATAGCTTCTTTTGCAGCACATAAACTAACCATTAATGCTCTCACATATAGTCCCGATGGGCAGACAATTGCCAGTGGGAGTAAAGATAAAACAATTAAGCTCTGGAATGTTGCTAGTACAGAAGAGACCGCAACCTTAACGGGACATAAACAAGGAATTAATGCCCTCGCATATAGTCCCGATGGACAGACAATTGCCAGTGCAGATGAAGCCCAAACAATCAAGCTCTGGAGCCAAACAATCCAGACCGAAATAGCTGCGATCGCAATTCCGAGCTGTCAAACAGGTATAATCGCAATTTCCCCTGATGGACAAACCATTGCCAGTAGTGATGAAGAAGGCGCAATCAAACTATGGCAAATTTAAACCAACTTTAATTAGAGTTGAGCTGAGGAATCAGTATTACCCGAACTGACTGATTCTAATAGCTCTGTAACTCTTTTCTCACCATATAATTCATAATCAAAACCAAGTTCTTTTTTATTAGCTGATGTCTTAAATTTATCGGCAAAATTGTAAGTTATTGCTGAGCTAAGTAGAGCGGGCTTGAAAAACTCATTTATGTGAAGTTAAATAAAACAAGATACTTGATCATGATGAGGTCTTAAAGGTGGGAGCACGCTTACGGGTCTTTCTAAATGCCGAAGAAAATCGCACTTTATTCGAGCTTC
>JBCDEP010000145.1:0-16642 GCA_039179675.1 Cyanobacteria bacterium P01_G01_bin.67 | reverse complement strand
CGCAGCACGCGCCAGAAGGCGAGGCGAGCCAGCATGGACAAGGACTATTTACTCAAAGTTCTCGCTGCTTCGATACCCCTAAAGTCTAACCTATTTAATGCCTAAATTTTCTTGCGCTTACCCTGGGTAATATGCTTGCGATTTCATAGTTAGACCAAGGCTTCAGGTTTTATAAATTATTTTACCCACCAACTTATATCAGTTCAATTAATGTTTGCAAATGATTTATGAATAAAAGCGAATTACTGTTTGCTCTAACGAAGTACTTTACATTCATTATTTATATTTGCAATAAGTAATAAAAAAGCAAAAGACCTCAAAGATCCTAATCTCTGAAGTCTTATTTTTTTAAGGCTTAATCAAGCTAAATGATTCCTACGCCTTTTCCACCAGGAGTATTGATGTCTTCTAATTCTGCTGCGCGCTGTTCTTTTTCTTCTGCTTTTATCTCTTGACGATCGCCTGGCTCTTCATAATACATCTCAGGCTCAACGGCATAATTGTTAGCTAAACCTTCTCTATCAACCGTTTGACCAGGAACGTCGGTTTCTTTAAAGTTTTCGCCCTCTCTTTCCATTCTGGCTGCGGTTTCAGCAGAAGTTATACCGCGGTCGTAGTTAGCGTCGTTAGGGGTTTTATTTTCCACGTTTATTATCTCCGATGCGTAAATGTGATTAACAATGTGACAGGTGGCAATTATTTGTCAACGTTGGGAACAATATCGGGACGTTCTTTTCCTTCCCAACCTGCGGGACGTTTGGAGTTATACCAAGCGATCGAACCGATGGAAACTGCTGCGACAAAACCTAATCCCAGCACTATTGTTGCTGCATAAGGGAAATGAGGTTCATTACCAGCAATTTGTAATAAAAGATTCATAAACTTTTTTTCTCCGTATCTTAACTAATTTCTAAATTAGCTTGATGAATAATGCCAACGCATCTCTCTTTCAGTAGAGAAGTGAGATCTTTCTCAAGATAGATATGACTTTTGCCTACACCTTGGTTATGTTTGGAACAGGGAAAATACTCTATCTATAAAAATCTGAGAAACCCTATCTAAACGTGAATTGGTTCCGATGGATAAACAAGGCATAATTCCATAAACATGAGCTATGTCTGGGGATGGATTATTATTTAAGTATTAATTACTATAATATGTGTATTAGTAAGAAAATAATTTCTTTAAGAAATACAATTTAAAGCAGCTATAAAATTCAATAATGCTGATAACAACTTAAGTTATGGCAGGTTTTGGGTTTGCACTGTTATTTCGTGACTTGTGGTGAAGAATCACTGCAACTTGCAATTAATAGTCTAAGTTTTAGGAATAAAAAATGAGTGATAACTTACCAACCTGTGGTCAATTAGAAAGAGAGCTTTCTCAAAAAATTCAAGCATTTTATCGGCAACATCTAGGACATCAGCCTTCAAAGGTTACTTGTCAGTTTTTCGGTTCTAAGCTGGCAATAATTATTGAAAATTCCATCACCAGTGCGGAGAAGATTTTAGTTGATGAAGGCAAAAGTGATTTGGCTCAAAAAGTACGAGCTAATTTGGATGATGCCATTCAGCCAGAACTGAAGCAGTTAATCGAGCAGATTGCGGAAGTAGATGTAGTGGATGTTTTAAGCGATGCCACTCTAGATACTGGACGGACGGGAATTATTGTGGTTTTGAGTAAAACCCCCCTAGTACGCAATCCAGAGAGTATTCCTAAAGTTAAAAACTAGTTTGAATGAAAAGTATAAAGAGAAAGGGGGCATTAAGTTTGTTGTCGATGAGAAATAAAGCAGTAAAATTTCAAAAAATAGAATCAATTCTTTCTCAGAAAATTCAAGATGTCTATCGGGAAGAACTCGAACACCAATTAGACCATATTTCCTATAAGCTATTCGATCATACTTTGGTCATAACTCTAGAGGGAATTGTAACTTCTCCTGAAAAGCTATTAAAGGCAAATGATCGTCTAGATTTAGCTCAACAGGTAAGAAAAGCAGTTGACAGTGTAATTCATCCCCAGATCCAAAGTGTTATTGAAGAGGTGCTAGATGTTAAAGTAGTCGACTTTTTGAGCGATACTACTATTGATAATGATCTTACAGGTGCGATCGCCATATTTGAATTTAAGCCAAAGGATCTTTAAGAAGCTTATTTAGTTTAGCTTCTAATTCTTCAATTAGATATGGCTTGCTAAGATAGTCGTCAAATCCTGCCTCTATTAGCTTTTGTCTATCTTTATTCTTGGTTAATCCTGTGACGGCAAGTAGGGGAATATGAGATAACTGCTCACTTTGCTTAAGAATAATGGCAATTTCTAGCCCGCTCATTTTGGGCATTACAATATCGAGCAAAATTATGTCTGGCAATAGTTCTTCGGCTAAATTCAGACATTGTTGGCTTTCATTCGTGACTACATAATTCAGCCCCATTGATTCAACTACGCAGCCAATCAGCAACAAATTATCGCGATCGTTATCTACAACCAAAACTAAAGGTCGATCGCCTTTTGAATGCTCAGTAAAATTCCGATCAAAATTAGAGTGCATTGATTTTGAATTATCCTACAAAATTATAGAAGCACTCTAAAAGTGGTAGAAAATCACCTACAACAGACTGGTTCTCAAGATCTAACTAAGTTAGATAGTTTAAACTTTGTTCGATTGAAGAAAGTAAACTATAAGTTTTAAGTTAGACGAAATTAGATACTAACATCTTAACTATTCTCTTAGAAATCACTTGACTAAACCAGAGCGTAAAGCCCGAACAGCTGCCTGGGTTCGGTCATCAGCACACAACTTGTTAAGAATATGGCAGACGTGAGTTTTTACTGTCCCCACAGTGATATAGAGCTTGGCGGATATCTCTGCATTACTACATCCCGCTACGATTAATTCCAATACCTCCAACTCTCGATCCGTCAGGGGATAAGTATCAATGAGCTGTTGATATTCATCGGCAACTGCTGTAATTGCTTGAGTATCTCCACTGGCAGCAGCTTCCGCAGCAGCTGAGTTGACAGAAGTAGCAGCTTTGGTAGATTGTGCTTGTTTTAAAACAATACGAGCGATCGCAGGATCTATCCAAGCATTTCCTTCGTGGGTATTACGGATCGCCTGCACCAAATTATCCATGCTGACATCTTTGAGGCTATAGGAATCAGCGCCAGCAGCAAAGGCAGCCATCACCGAATCTTCACTGTCGTGCATGGTCAACATCAGTACCTTCGTCTCAAAATCAGGATTGCTCGCCTGATATTGCTTAAGTTTCTGCGTAACCTCAATCCCGTCAATGTCGGGTAAGCCGATGTCTACGAGGGCGACATCGGGTTGGTGAGCTTTAATTTTACTCAAGCCATCACTTCCATTGGCAGCATTACCGATAACTTCGACGTCATCATACTGTTTGAGAGCAGCGCACAAGCCAATACGGCTAAGATCGTGATCTTCTATTAAAACAACGCTAATCCTACTCATTTTTGCCAATAAAACTATTAAATTATACTTAATTATTCAACTATGTAAAAATTATCAAATATTAGATTCTCGATTCCATCATCCCTAAGATATATATCTAGTGCCAAGGATAATCAAGAAAATGCTCATATTTTCAACCTTACGAGTAAACTACTGCAAAACTTAATAGCTTGCGCTCAACCACTTTAAAGGATAAAATCCCACTCCTGCTAAATATTAACCCACTCAACATTCTTACCTTGCCTGACTCCAAACAGATGAACCACATAAATCAGCAGTTGCAAGCCAAAATTGTCGAATTAAAACAACAAAAAGCAATTATTCGCCAACAAGAACAGTTTCTGCGGAGTATCTACGACAACGTCCAAGAGGCAATCTTCGTGGTAGACATAGAGGAGGATGGGACATTTCGCTATCAAGGGTTTAATCCTGCTGCCAGCAGAATTACTGGAATTGTCGATGTCGAACATAAAACTCCCCAAGAAATTTTTCCTTCTGAAGTGGCATCTATTGTCGAAGATCGCTATCAGCAGTGTGTTGACTCTAGAATGAGTATTACCTACGAGGAGTGCCTGCCTTTTCAAGGAAAAGATACCTGGTGGCTGACAAATCTTAATCCCCTAGCAGACGAAGGGGGCAAAATCTATCGCATTATTGGAACTAGCTTAAATATTAGCGATCGCAAAGAAGTTGAGACAGAATTGGACCAAGAAACAAACTTTCTCCAAGCACTGTTAGATAACCTCTCTGACGGTATTGTTGCCTGTGACGAACAAGGAGTTCTGACTCTCTTTAATCAAGCTACCAAAAAATTTCACGGGCTGCCACAACAGCCTCTCCCCATTGAAGATTGGGCAGAACATTACGATCTTTACTTACCTGATGGCAAAACTACTATGCCGCAACAAGACATCCCTTTATTTAGAGCCTTACAGGGAGAATCAGTGCGAGATGTGGAAATGATGATTATTCCTAAGTGGGGACAACCTCGTACCTTATTGGCTAACGGCGATCCCATTATTAATAGTAAGGGTCAAAAGATTGGCGCGATCGCTGCTATGCGGGATATTACTGAGCGACGACAAGCGGAAGCCCAATTAGAACATGAAAGGACATTTGTTAAAACCCTACTCAATCACCTTTCTGATGGTATTGTCGCCTGTGATGCTAACGGGATTTTAGCATTGTTCAATCAAGCCAGCCTGGAGTTTTTTGCGGCGCCTCAAGAACCCCTGCCTCCTGAACAGTGGGCTGAACACTATCATCTTTATGATGCGGCAGGTAAAGAGTATCTCAAGCAAGAGGAAATCCCCTTATTTCGGGCATTTTCGGGAGAAACTTTTAATGATGTCGAATTGATGGCAATTCCTCCCAACGGCAGCCCCCGCACTCTTCTCGCCAACGGCAGTCCCATTATTGATTGCCAAGGACATAAACTCGGCGCCGTGGTAGCAGTAAGAGACATTACCAAACAAAAACAAGCAGAAAGAGCCTTAGCCCGACTAAATGAGGAATTAGAAGAGCGAGTCAGACAACGCACCAATCAATTGGAACAGGTAAACACTCTTTTGTTGGCAACCACTACCACCTTAGAACAGCGCAATCAGGAACTAGATCAGTTTGCCTATATAGCTTCTCATGATCTCAAAGCTCCCTTAAGAGCGATCGCTAATTTGTCTGCATGGATTGAGGAAGATATTCAAGATAAACTCGATCAAGATACTCGACATAATATGAATTTACTGCGGGGTAGAGTTCATCGCCTGGAAAATCTTATTAATGGTTTATTAGATTATTCTCGTGTGGGTAGAATCAATTCTGCACTCCAATTCGTTGACGTGGGACAAATGCTGATCGAGATCATTGATTTACAAGCTATTCCTGAAAATTGTCAAATTGAGGTTCAGGAGGGAATGCCTACTTTTATAACCGAAGCTATACCTTTACAACAAATATTTCATAACCTAATCAGTAATGCCATCAAGCATAGCGATTGCAAACAGAGTAGGATTAAGATTTCCTTCAGGGAGTTAAATAATTATTATGAATTTGCTGTTGCTGATAACGGTAAAGGGATCGATCCCAAGCATCATGAGCGCATCTTTACTATTTTTCAGACTTTAGAAGCTAGAGATACTAAGGAAAATACGGGAATTGGTTTAGCAATTGTTAAAAAAGCTGTGGAAAATCAAGCTGGGACAATTTCAGTTGAATCAGAAGTTAATGGAGGAAGTACGTTTAAATTTACTTGGAAAAAAGCACAGGATGATCAATAAGTTCGTCGAGTTTGGTTATCAAGATCAAAATATCTACTGTAGCTCTTTTAATCCTTAAGCATTCAGGAGTTGTAATTCTTAATTAGTAGTTTATTTCTAACTTAGCAAGTATGGTCATTCCGAATAGAAATCATATAAATAGATCCTGTTCCCTTCTTACGAAGTTTGCTCAACGGGGGGAACCCCCGCAACGCAACTTAGCGCTATTCCCTGTTCCCTGTTTCCTGTTCCCTAAAAAAGATAGCTTAGAAGATATGGAAGTTAATTAGGATGACTATATTTGTCAATATTATTTGTCAATATTTTATTTGTATTTTGGTGATTTTAGATACAACTTTTAGCTGATGCTGGTACAGTTATCAAAGTTTACTATGGTGGAGCAATTGAATAATATACAGCTCGATAATTAAGACAACATTGGCAATGCAATAGATCTAAAACTTAAATTATGCAAGAAAGAATAATTAATATTTTACTGGTAGAGGATGATGAAGTTGATGTGATGAACGTTCAACGAGCGTTTAAAAAATACAAGATAACTAATCCTTTGTTTATTGCTGGAAATGGCATCGAAGCATTAGAGATGCTGCGATCGCAGAACGGGCAACCACCAATGGTACCAGAAAGTAGAAGATTAATCTTACTAGATCTGAATATGCCCAAAATGAACGGTCTAGAATTTCTGGAAGAATTAAGAAAAGATGAAAGATTAAAGCGTTCTCCCGTAATTGTTCTCACTACTTCTGATGAGGATAAAGATCGGATTGAGGCTTACAATCTTAACGTTGCTGGATATATCTTGAAGCCCGTCACTTTTGTCAATTTTGCCGAAGTAATGGTGGCTTTAAATAAGTATTGGGCTTTATGTGAAATGCCCTAGTACTAATACGCCTTAGTCAAGTATTAATCAGCAATGAGCAGTCAGTAAGATGAGTGAGGAAAAATTTTCGATATTATTAGTAGACGATGATGAAGTAGATCGCCTCACGGTTAAACGGGCTTTTAAAGAAGCTAATTTTCCTGCATCATTAATCGAAGCCATCAACGGTGAGGATGCGATTTCCAAATTATTATTACCAATTTCTAATTCATCTTCGGAATTTGACCAACAAGAAGTCGCTGGAGCAAAATTTCAGGAAGCAAACAATAATCCAGTTAAATTTTTAGAGACTAATCATAACAACTTCGATTTGGTATTACTTGATTACCATTTACCTGATATCGATGGTTTAAATTTAATTGCTGAGATCAAGGCTTTAAATTTAGATTTACCGCTAATTGTGCTTACTGGTCAAGGAGACGAAGAACTGGCGGTAGAAATGATGAAGGCGGGGGCAGCGGACTATATCTCCAAAGGAAAAATTGAACCTTATAGTCTAACTAAAGCAATTAGCGGCGCAATTCGCATTCACCAAGCAGAACAGGCGGTAGCAGCTGCTAATCTACGTCTTCGGGCGAGTAATGAGTTGCTAGTCTTAAAAAATCAAGAATTAGAGAGACAGCAGCAACAAATAAAATTGCAAAATATAAAATTACAAGAATCATATAATCTTAAATCCGAGTTCTTGGCAACTATGTCCCATGAGTTACGCACACCGATGAATGCGATTATGGGCTTTTCACAGCTGCTGCTACGTAAGTATCCCGATCCTCTTTCTTCGCAACAAGAAAATCTAATTCAGCGAATTTTTAATAATAGTCAGAATTTGCTCACAATGATCAATGAAATGCTGGATTTCTCAAAAATTGAGGCGGGAAGGTTAGAAGTAAATCCTCAAGAATTTGACCTAAATTTTTTAATTAAATTAACTGTAGAAGAATTACGTTCTTTAGCTCTCCAAAAACAGCTAAGTTTAGTGACTAAAATCGAACTGGGCAATAATTTTTTGGTTCAAGATTCTAATTTTGTCAAGCGAACTTTAATCAATTTGCTTTCTAATGCGATTAAATTTACGGATTCGGGAGGAGTGGAGGTAAAGGCTTGGTCAATAGACCAGGCAACAATTGCGATCGCCGTTACTGATACGGGTTCAGGAATTTCCTCAGAAGATCGCGTCAAAATATTTCAGGCTTTTCGCCAGGGAGATCAAACCTTTACCCGCCAACATTCTGGGACTGGTTTAGGTCTAGCGATTACTGAATCTTTGGTTAAGATGATGGGGGGAAAAATTTCATTAGCTAGCGAAATAGGACAAGGCTCGACTTTTACGGTAGAAATCCCTCGCAGGTATGATACTTAGGTAGCTCAATGTTATTTATGATGAAGTGTATTTAATACTTTTTAAATTTACTTATCAATAATGTCTCTTGTTAAAGCTATAGATAATAACTATATTCTTGCCGTTGATGATATTCCTGACAATCTTTTATTGGTTCAGCTAGCTCTCGAACAAGAAGGTCACCAAGTTGTTTTAGCTCATGATGGAGAGACAGCCTTAAAGCAAATCCGTAAAGCCCCCCCCAGCCTTATTTTGCTGGACGTGATGATGCCAGGAATGGACGGTTACGAAGTAACGCGACGTATTCGTCAGGATTATAATATTCCTTTTATCCCCATTTTACTTGTTACAGCCAGACAAGAATCTAGCTTGGTAGAAGGGTTAGATGCTGGTGCCGATGAATTTGTGCGTAAACCCTTTCAAATTGAAGAACTACAGGCTAGAGTACGTTCCATGTTGCGCCTCAAGGAAACTATCGATCAGCGAGAAAACTTTGTTTCTTGTTTGACCCATGATCTGCGAACTCCCCTAGTGGCAGCTAACCGTATGCTTGACCTAATTACCCAACAAGTCTTCGGGGATGTTACCAGCGAGCAACAAGAAGCGATCGCCAATATTGTGAGCAGCAATAATAATATGCTGAAGATGCTCAACACTCTGCTAGAAACCCATCACTACGAATTAGGACAAAAAACCCTCAGCTTAATTCCCGTTGATCTGCAACAGTTGATTAAAGAGGTTGTGACCGAACTCCACCCCCTAGCCATCGATAAAGATATTGAGCTGATCACTGATGCTGCTGACGTGGCTGAAATCAAAGGTGATCGCCTAGAATTACGCAGGGTAATTACTAACTTAATTGGTAACGCCATTAAGTTTACCGATCAAGGAAGGGTTACCGTCTCTCTCTCTCAAAATAAGTCAGAGGTTATTGTCTGCGTCGAAGATACGGGAATTGGCATCTCACCCCGAGAACAACAGGCTATTTTTCAGCGCTACCATCAAGGAAACCACAGACGTTCGGGAAAAGGCTTGGGTTTGTATCTTTGTCAACAAATTATCAATGCCCATCACGGAAAATTAACGGTGCGATCTCCAAGAAATTCAGGTACTTCTGATGACACTACAACCACTGGTGGAACTATTTTTACTGTTTCTCTCCCTAAATCTTAAAGCATTGAACATTATTAGTCATTCCAGTTAATTTCCTCAAGTTTTGGTGACACATAAAAATCATCTGAGGGTAGGGTGGGAATTGCCAACCTTACCAGAAATCTTTGGCATTCTTATTTCTATTTGGTAATATAGTCATTCCAAATAAAAACCATACGAAAGCAGGCACTGTTTCTTTCTCCCTATTCCCCATTCCCTAGTCCCCCAAACAAACAAAGGGCTTCCTAACCCTAAAGGGTACCGCTTCGCATAAGGATACCGCTTTGAGACCAGAGGGAATCCTTTAGGGCATATGCCCGCATGTACTGAGATGGTACGGAAATTAATTAGAACGACTATACCTAATTGCAGTTAGGGTTGACGTATTTAAACAGAGAACCACAGGCAACGCGAGTTCGTTGGGCGGCATTACTCCAGATTTTCCAGGAAACTTCCTCTAGCTTCTGACCATCTGCCACCAGCATGCGGGACAAGACACTAGCATCAATAAAAGACCAGAAAGAACAGGATTCTAGCATGTATGCTACCTTAGTTTCGGCATGGATACGGAAGTCGTAAAGGGAATAATCGCGGCAACCCAAGGCTAAATGGGCATTTTTAGCTGCTTGAGCCAGTTCTTGCTCTAATTCAGGGCTAATTATCGCAGGACAGTCAATTTCTACGGGCTGTCTGACTAACTTGCCATCTGTTTTAGTACCCAATTTATTTTCTAAGGTTCTGATGGGGTTATCCTCCGTTAACAAATATTCGATCGCTGGCAAGACGGACAATACACCATTTTCTTCAATCACACCGACGCGTAACTCTCGTCCAGGGATATATTCCTCAATCAGTAAAATCTCGTCATATTTAAACCCTGCCTGAAGTGCGGGTTCAATTTCTGCTTCAGTTTTCACGAGGGTAATACCGACGGAGTTATCTTCTGAGTTTGGTTTAACCACAAACGGGGGTTTCATCGTGAGTATCTCACCTCTCTGGAGTAGCTGAGCTTGGGCGACCTTAACTCCTGCGGCTGCCACAATGTTTCTGGTATGGGATTTATTGGTGGCTAAGGCTGTTGCATCTGCCCGATTGCCTACCACAGGGATACCCAGAAGATCCTCAAAAAATGCCCGATAGCTAGTCATTCCTGGGAAACAAAACATGTGAGGCACAACGACCTCAATTAATGGCAGCTGTTCAATCATGGCAGCAAGGGAGATCTTAGCGGATAGGTTATCTAGAGATGACCCTAGTTGCCATAAGCCATCAGGACTCACCACGGCATAATAACTGCTAACCCCCGCAGGTTGAGCTACTTCACCTGCATAAAGTACTGATAGTTGATAATAAAAATCTGAAACAGCAGAACCTACTAAGTGTAAGACTGATAGATTAGTAGCTTTAGTTAAGTATTGAGATTTATGATTGGAAAGTGTTTGTAGTGTTGTCATTGTTAGTTAATTATTATCAGTTGTGATTGTGATTGCTCGATCTGCTCAAATAAACTGACGACAGATAAGTCACATAGCTAGCTAGCATTCCAGGAAGTACTTCATATACGGCACCTGACAGCTTAAAGTTCAATTTCCAGGTCATAGCTGCCATAATCCCCATGAGCATCATGGCGATCGCCACAGAAGTTTTTACAGGACGATTAAAGCAGCGCAGAATTAATAATACTCCTAACCCTGAAGCTAAAATTGACCAGGCAAAGGTAATTAAATTGAAGACACTATCGTTATTAGCCAAGGCAATGATGGTTACCAGGACTGTGATCATCAGAGTGCCGATTTTGGCGAATTTGTAGGATTTAGCTAATCCAGGAAATAAATCTTGGGTGAGGGCAGCGGAGGAGGATAAAATTTGGGAATCTGCCGTCGAAATAGTGGCGGCAAATAATCCAGCTAGCATAATTCCCACTAGGATTCCTGGTAATAACTGCTGAGACAAATCAAGAAGGGCTAATTCAGGATCGTTAAGCTCTGGTAATAATACTCGCGCTGCCAAACCGATAAAGATGGCAGCAAAAGCTGTAATAATCCCACAAAAAGTTTTAATATCTCGGGCTTTACCCATATTTCTTGACGAATCCAGCGCCATTGCTCTGACTAAGATATGAGGCTGACCCACAACCCCAAAGCCAGCCACTAACCAGCCCAGAAAAAACGGTAAGAAACCCAAGGCTAAATCAGCAGGAAATAAACGAACCAAACTGGCATCGATTTGTCTCAACTCACTAGATAAATTACTAACTCCTCCTCCCGCAGCAATAGCTGTTGTTAGCAATAGCAATAATGCCAAAATCATGACGATACTTTGGACGGAATCCGTCCAAATTGATGCTCTAATGCCCCCCGAAAAACAGTAGGTAACCACGATCGCCGCACCGATCATCGTTCCCCAGGCATAATTCCAGCCAAATAGACTGTTGAGTGCCTTACTTCCCGCTACTAGTTGGGCGGCAGCATAGGTACTGAGAAAAAAAAGCGTAATTAAAGCAGAGATGAGCGTAATCCAGCGATAACCAGGTTGCTTTTGCGCCAGAAAAGCGGGGACAGTTTCGCAATTAGTTTTCTCGGAAACCTCTCGTAAGGATTTAAAAACTAAAGTCCACGCCAGATAATCACCGATCGCCCAGCCGATCGCTAACCAAATCCCTGATAGACCTTGAGTATAGGCATATCCTACCTGCCCTGTAAATAAAAATCCGCTCTGTCCCGTAGATAAAGCCGATAGGGCGATCGCCCAAGGATTAACTTTTCTACCCGCCAGCAGATAGTCCGTGGTGGTATCTTGTTTCTGAGTTGCGGCATAGATTCCCACTACGGTAAATAGAATTAAGCAGAAAATAAAAGAACAGGCGATCGAGATCATATTTCAAGGTAATTTTAGGGGTTGGTAATGCTAAATTCCATTCCCGAAAGGCTATTATTGGTTTCAATAATCTTTTCAAGCTTAAAACCGCTTTGTTCAAACAATTCTTGGAATTGTTGTTTGGTGCGCCAACCACCCCCAGGAGTGGCAACGTTAATCTGAACGGCAAAGATCCCAGGCATAATCCCATCGGCTGCGGTTTTAGGTTCGCCTAGGTCGGGGACAAAAGACTGCAAGAGAATCAGTTTGCCATCAGCAGGCAGTGCCGCTTTACAGTTAGCTAATATTTTTAGCGCATCTTGGTCACTCCAAGCAGAGATAAAGTGCTTCATTACAATGGCATTGGCACCCTGGGGAATCTCTTGGAAGACATCCCCTGTCTTAATTGCAACGGCATCTGGAGAGACTCCTAACCCGCTCATATATGATCGCGCCGTCTCGGCAACATCGGGTAAATCAAATAAAATGCCTTGACAACCATACCGTTTAATAATGTTGGCGATTAAGCCACCTTGCCCACCACCAACATCCATTACCGTCTCGTACTGACCAAAATCATAAGCATCTAGCAGTCCATCCACTTGAGAGTTTGTCAAAAAGCTCATGGCTTTGATGAATGTGTCTTTACTCCACTCATGGTCATAGCAATACTGATAAACACCTTGGTCATTCGCCAACTCAAAAGGTACTACTCCTTTGACTAAGGCTTCTGGCAATACCTTCCAAGCATCCCACTGTGCAGGTTCCAGCAGATGCATCAATAAATGTCCTACGGAGGGTTCTTGATGAGTTACCAGTAAACTTGAGGTTTCTGTTGGGGCAAATACTCGTCCTGGCTTCTCTTCTAATACTTCCACATGGGCTAATGCTCGCAGAATAAAGTATAGCCGTTCGGTATCAGTGTTAGTTTGCTCGGCTAGACTGGCTATTGATTGTTCGCCGCGATCGCTTAATAAATCAAAAATACCCAAGCGAGTTGCCACATAAACACATTGACTCTTAACAAAGGTCAACATTAGATCGAAAGCTCTTTTCTTGGCTTCAGTATGGGAATTTGCTTTAGTTCCTACCATGATGATGATTGGTTACTGGAAATATTAATAGTTTTAAAGTAGGCAAAATTAATCAATGCTCAATGCTCAATATTTCAATCTCCGCCAGTTTCGACTAATTTGCCGATATTGAAATCAATTTTTACCCAGCCCTGAAGACGACGTAAATTATCCAGTAAAAGTAGGGGAATTTGCCAATTATGAAGCATCAGAAACGGCAAGGGATCCTCTGGGCTGAGAATTGCGTCAGTCCCTTGAGTTATCTTGCTCCACCAGCTGTTGAGTTCAACAAAGGAACGAATGTGAAGCAATCGCCACAGCTCATGATATGTCCAATAGGTCGGTTTGCTATCGGGTAAAGGAGTAATTGGTGCCTCTCCAGGCTCACCATCCCTAAGATATGCCGTCGCCACTCCTGGATGATCGTGAAACATAGTAATGGCAGAGTGGAGACGAGGGTTACACTCGATGGGATACACGCTTCCGCCTTCTGTCTGAATCATGTCAAAACAAACTTGTCCTGTCAGATTCATTTTCTCAATAAAGGTTGCTACCCACTGATAGATGGCAGGGTTATCTACCTGTTGGTAATTTACCTGAAACGGGGATGATTCTGAGCAGCAGTGTAGTCTAATTTTCCCGTTGCGAGCAGTCGCATGAAAGCAATATTCTTGTCCACGGATAAATTCTTGCATTACCCAGGGCTTTTCTGGGCTAATGGGTAGACTCCGAACATAATTCTCCATGTCTGGGAAAGGAAGTTTGGTTAGGTCTAGCCGCAATACAGAATCATAGGGAATACTTTTAACAATATATTGGCTGCCATCCCGTGCAAAATCGAAATCCAGGATTTGTTGGGGATCTGTAATCCGCCAGACTTTAGGAGCGGATAAACCAAATTTTTTAGCTTGGGTACAAAAAGCGTGTTTATCGTCGAGAATCGCTGTTTCCTCTGGATCGAGATGAATCGATTCACAATCAGGCTCTAGAGTTTTTTTTGCCAGAGAATCATAGTAGCTAGCAACGGGACTAGATACAGGAATAAAAACATCGATTTGGTTCTGCTTAACGATCTCTAACAATCCCTGACGGTAACCTGCACAATCTTTTTCTGGTGCGGGAATAGTAAAAAAGCCCTTAACAGCGCGGGAATACCGATGTCCCGACAGCCAGTACTTATGAGTTTCTACCAGATATACTTCATGTCCATCACGGTGAAACGACCTGGCTAACTGCAACGCCTTAGTCATTTTGGCTCCTGTAATCAGGATGCGCTTACTTGGTTGAGCTGGATTCGATTGCTGATTATTATTACTAGTAATTCTGTTCTTGATTCCTGATAGCAAGACTAATGCCACATTAAAGGGTAGCAACAGCAGCAGTAACAATAGGGTGCCGAGATTTTTAGCGATCGCGCCTCCACGATCCATAAATAGTATTGGTGCCATCTGACCCAAATTTGAAGTTTACATACATTGTTTGAGAGTCAGGCGTTGCTAGCAACGCCTACCTAGATTACTTACGTTTGATAATGGTGATGCCATCTCTCATGGGGATTAAGACTTGCTCTACCCGAGGGTCTTCGGCAACAAAACGATTGAAGCGAGCGATCGCCTCTCCGTTGGCACTCCGCTGATTTTCGGGCAGGTATGGCTGACCTTGCAGTAGGGTATTGTCTACGCAAATAAAACCATCTGGGGTAAGCAAATTACTTTCTAGTAGGAGGTTAAAGTAATCGATATACCCCCCCTTGTCAGCATCGATAAAGACCAGATCGAAAGATTCTCCCCGCTTAATCAGACGACTCATTGTTTCCATTGCGGGTGCTACCTCAACAGTTATTTTTGTACCGTGGGGAGATGCGGCAAAACATTCCTGGGCAAACTGGGAAACATAGGGATCTACTTCACAGGCTAGCAGGCAACCGTCTTCAGGTAAGGCTTCTGCGATCGCCAATGCTGAATAACCTGTAAACATACCGATTTCTAGTACCCGTTGAGACTTGCTAATCGAGACCAGCATCTTCAGTAGTTGTCCTTCAATATGCCCTGAGAGCATTTCTTGTTCCAGAGCCTGGACAGTTTCTCCATCATCAAACCGTTTGCTCCAGTCTTCTTCTTGGGTTTTTCTAGTCAAATTTGCCAAAGCTTCTGATTCGGCAGTTGTACAGTTGGCGACGTAGGGAGTTAATCCAGCGGCTAAATGATATGCCTGCTCTAAAACCGTACTAAATTCAGCGGAGATTGATTCTTGAGCAGCTTGATCGCGAATCTGCTGTAAATGCTGAACCAAAATTCCCAGAGGAGTAACTGGTCTAGCAATATGTTTGACTGTTTTTTCTACTGTTTTTACCACGATTAATCAAATATTTTCTATTGACAACTTATGTATCTCTCTGACCTATCTATGTAAACTCGCATTTTCAAGAGTTAGCAATCAGATGCAGCATCTTTATTGAAACTTGGCTGATGTTATAAAACAGGCAAGTGATAATTAAAAAATTTTTAGCGGTATTGGATGCCTAAATATCACTAAAATCATGACAAGAAAAATAGTATAGTAGCTTACTAACTCTTGCTTAGTGACAGATATAGATCATTTCATACACCACTTTTTTTCAGCATAAACATACATGACAATATGCTCCTAAACACTAAAAATAGTGATAAGATCATATAAACGGAATGCTTATATTTACTAGTATCTTACCGAAGCCAAAAAATAGTCTTTTCAGCTAAAGCAACAACTAGATAGTTTTTATCAGTAACCTAAAACTA
The DNA here is from genome assembly GCA_039179675.1 of Cyanobacteria bacterium P01_G01_bin.67. Classification (GTDB taxonomy): domain Bacteria; phylum Cyanobacteriota; class Cyanobacteriia; order Cyanobacteriales; family Xenococcaceae; genus Waterburya. The sequence goes on along the minus strand of JBCDEP010000145.1, from coordinate 814 downwards.
GGAAAATAATCATGCCTATTTACATTTAACACAAATTTTTTAGAGCAATATCTTTACAGATCGCTAGCTGGAAAAAACTGTTGTTATGCTAATGATTAATGCGTAGCTTGGTTAAGACTTCTATTGTTTAACACTCATTAACTCTTTTATTTAAGCGAGCTTACATTATGCAGCTTATCATTAATTTATGAAAAAATGTAAACTTGTTAGCAGAATTTCTGGCTAACTAGAATCTAAGCAAAATTAATGTTGACAAAATGTACATGTATTAGACCAAAATCGATAGTCTGAATCCGAGGCGATGTTGTATCTGGGTAATTTAATGTATATCAAAAAGCTAAGAAGAGCGGCGATCGCCAGTATGAAATCTCTAATTTTTACTAGCTGACGTTAAGCAAAATAACCAATAATGAACGTTCTCAACCGATAAGTTCTTGCTTATTCCCAGCTCAAACAGATAGATTGGGGAGTAAGATCGATTAATTTACTTGTGTTCATGTCTACATGCCAGTTATCCAACCTTATTTTTGAACTTAACTAAGATCTCTCTAATTCGTCTCGATTGTATCCCGATTAATTCGCGATCTCTCTGTAAATTAAAAATCAAGTTAAGCTACAGTAATTATACAAAATACATCTTGGGTATCGAGACAATATTGATTGCCTTTTTTTGAGTTATCTTAATTTAGTTTTATTTGAGGGGTCAACGGTCATAGAAGTATTAATTATGAATTTAAGTGGCTTATTGTCTTATCTAACTTATAGTTAAATATATTTCAAGCTTACGATGTTACTTGTTTTGAATTAATACTCT
>JBCDEP010000202.1:0-10127 GCA_039179675.1 Cyanobacteria bacterium P01_G01_bin.67 | reverse complement strand
TGCTAATTTGCTGAGTGTTATTCAAACTTGCCGTTTTCGACATCGCTCAGTAATGGATTTCTTTACTCAAGCTTTGATGGCTAGTGCTGGTTTTATCGATTGCCCTTCTTTGATTCCTCAATTTGATACCTGAATTCTTACTTACCATCGAGCATATTCTTACTCAAAATCTCAAGCCTAGTAGTCATTGGTTAGATTGGTTTTCACAAGAAGAAGCAGTAGGATATCGACATCAGTTGAGTAATTTAGTTTTACTTTCTCGTCAAAAAAATAGTTATGCGAGCAATTATAATTTCCAGTTAAAGAAAGATAAGTATTTTAATACTCCTATTTGCATATTTGCTTTAACAGTTCAAGTATTAAAAGAGCCAGAGTGGACACCCAAAATATTAGAAGTTAGACAAAAGTATTTACTCAGAGAATTAAAACAAGTTTGGCAATTGAATGTTTAACCAACAATCAATAATTCTAAGTTAAAATCTTGTAGTTAAAACAACCATAAAATTTATTTTAAAACACTAGTAATTATTTTCTCTTCTTTAGTAGTTAAATACATCGCAATCTTGTTTTCCCAATATGCCGCCTCGTTAATAAATATTGGATAAACTGTTGTAGTTCCATCATAAATAACTTTCTTGCCATCAAACTTATTAAAGATTATTTCATTTGGATGCAACGCAAAATAATCATTACCATGTAGCTGAGTTGATACTATCCCTGCAATATCTCCCTGACTATCTGTTGGGAAATAAATAGCTTCAGACATAGAATATATAGGAACTATTTCTGGTGATAAAGGCTGTTTATTATGATTAGATTGCTCAATATAATCTAATATTTGCTCTACCAATATTTCAACTTGCTCAAACCAAATGGGGTCAATTACATTAGGCGCGATCGCTCCCATCTCTACTGTAAAACCAAGTGGGAATATATGTCTAAAACGGTTATTATACTGAAGATTATTAGAGCGAACAATTTTAACCAGAGGATTAATTGCTACTAAGTATGCTGCTAACCGTAAATTGAAAGGGCGATCATTACTTAACATTAAAGTAAGACCCATATTCGAGGTGCTGGTGTGGAAATCAAGCACAAAATCAATCTTAGCTTCTTTAACTTGCTGATAAATTTTTTGGGCTAATAGTTGTTCATGGAGTTTATTCTCCTTATAATCACTGTTAATTGTCTCTAAATCAAAACATCTATTCAAATCAACTTCATAGTATCTTGTATTTAACTCAATAGCTTTATTATTAATCAATAAAGTTTTGGTAGCGAAGCTATTTCTAGATATTAACTTTTGATTATTTTTAAATTTTTTGACTAAATAAATTCCTGTCTTTTCATTACCATGTACACCTGCACTTAAGAGAACTTGATTTATTTTGACCATAATAAATTTATCAATAATTATCTCAAATACATCTATACCAACAGTTATCCTTTCGTAAAATAACCATATTTTGCCAAATTAATTTGATGCTTGAAGAATTTTTGAAGAATTTTTACGTGTGAGGAAATGACAAGATAACACCCTATTATATAATCCTCAGACTTTAGTCTCAGCTGGTGTAGCAAATCTAAAATATTTATCCCATCAAGTTTACATTTACCTATAAAATTATTATCACTTTTTTCGTACCATACAAGATTGTTTTCAATTGATATTGACTCTCTTTTTTGTCTGCCCATGACTATCCTTCAGCAGGACTACAACCATCTAATTTTAGACTAAAATCTTGCTTGAATTTGTCTCAAGGATTTTGGATCTGGTCTTATCCGTTGAGCTGCTTTAGTGTAGTTGCCACAAACAACTCTATCGGTGTGTCTTTGAGCTTAATAGGCTGAAGTGTATCTCGTATGACTTAATGTCGTGAATCAGGGAAATTATCGCTGCAATTTAACTAAACAAACTATAATTCAACAGCTAAAGGTGACTGTAATGTCATTATCTACCTATCAGACTTGTCAAAATATCGGTACTTTATAGGTGAAAGCGGTTATTAATTTGAAACGAACCAACTTTATTACCAGATGATTCGGATATCACGCCTGTGTTAAGCATCCCTTATTGCTGCTGCCTTCCGACCCTGACAAGGTTCGGGCGTTAATACTGCATGAGTCCGAATCGTTATCTAGCATAGCATATTTAATCACAATACTGTTTTGAAGTTGAAATTATTGGACAATCGCAACGTCTTAAACGACAAAATTAAGAGTCTAAATTAAGGCGACAGAACAAAAGTATTGCTAGTATCTAAGACTTCACTTTTCCAAAACGCCGATCGCGCTGTTGATAAGTAAATAGTGCCTTGTGAAATTCAACTCGATCAAAATCTGGCCACAGAGTAGGAGTAACATAAATTTCAGCGTAAGCCATTTGCCAAAGCAAAAAATTACTCAAACGCATTTCCCCACTAGTACGAATTAATAAATCAGGATGTGGAATTCCCTGAGTATAAAGGTGCTGCTCAAATATTTCCTCACTGATTTGCTCAACATTTAAATATCCTTGCTCAACCTTAGAGGCGATCGCTTGACAAGCTTGAATAATTTCGTGTCTACCACCGTAGTTAGTTGCTATGGTAAATTGAATCCCCCGATTATCTTTTGTATCTTCCATTGAGCGAGCTATTTCTTGACGCAGAGAATCAGGCAAATCCTCTAAGTTGCCCACAAAACGAATTTTGACGTTTTCTTGTTTCATTTCCTGTAATTCTCGCCGTAGCACCCGCTCAAACAAGGTCATTAAAAACTGAACCTCAACCTGAGGACGACCCCAGTTTTCTGTCGAAAAAGCATAGGCAGTTAATGCAGGAATGCCCCAGTCTTTGCAGCAACGCAACAGGTCTTTAAGTGCGTCTACACCCTTTTGATGCCCCATAATGCGTGGCTTTCCTTGGTTTTTGGCCCAGCGACCATTCCCATCCATAATTACTGCTACATGACGTGGTAGACAGTTTGTGCTTAAATCCGTGGGTAACTGTTGCAAAGTAATTGACTCTACGCTCATTTTTTAAAATTTTAGGGGCGTAATTTTGAGGAGTTGGGACTTGGTTGACAAACGCTAGCAGACAGCGCTTTCTCCCAGAAAACTTCAATATCCTGGCTAGATTAGCTGAGACCATTTTAGACTTTAATTTCCCTCAAAACCTGGACTATCCGAATCTAAATTGTTTGACTATAACAATTAAACCTCAAACTAGACCAGATTAATAAACCTCAATTTAATCCAGATTGACGGCTGATACTCAATGTTTTTTATGAGAATTAGGCGGGAATAGGCGCAAAAAGCGTTCGAGTAAAATTTTCCCTTGAAAACCAATCTTACGACTAAGACGTACCGCGTCGCCTTCGGCTATTGGAGTAAATCTAGTCTGTAATAGCTCTTTAAGTTTACTACTGGTTAGCGGTCTATTTAACGTTCCTTTTTCCGCCAAGGAAATTGAACCAGTTTCTTCCGAAACTACAATACACAAACATTTCTCAACCCTTTCCGTAATTCCCATAGCTGCACGGTGACGCGTTCCCAATTGACGGGAGGCAGTGCGTTCTGAAAGAGGAAGAATAGCGGCTGCGGTTAAGATTCTCGAACCGCTAATCACTACTGCACCATCATGTAACAAAGTACTAGTTTGAAAAATTGTTTGTAAAAGTTCTTTAGAAACTTCCGCATTTAAACTAACTCCAACAGAGACAAAATCTTCTTCTTCGAGAGAACCCGTAGTCTCCATTAAGACCAATGCTCCTGTACGATTTTGCGACAGTTCTTTGATCGCTTCTACAATCAGATCAATCACGCTATCTGGTTGAGTTTTTGGTCTACCAGAGCCTTTAAATAATTTCACCACTTCACCTCGTCCAATCTGCTCTAGCAGACGACGAAATTGGGATTGGAAGATTACCGCCATGGCAACAGCTGATCCCAAGACTAATTTTTCGAGCAAGAACTTGAGCAATTGAAGTTCCAACTGTCCACTGACTACTGTTGCCAACATGAGGACGATAAATCCTCTTACCATCCATAGACTACGACGTTCTCCCTCCCCAATAATTAGTAGCAGGGCATAACTCAGGATTAATACTAAGCCTAAATCGATGATATTGATTAAATCTGGCAACCAGGAACGAACCTGATTTAAGTCAGGAAGCAAACCCGACAATGACATTATTATTTTAGTTACTTGACTGTGAATGGTTAGCGGGACACAACTGAGAAATCCTAGAGTCTTTAAGGACTCACAGGCACTTTTACCCGAATCTAGCAAATAGTATGCTGGCTTCCATACTAAGTCTAACTTTCTGGTTTTACCAGTCTCTCAGGCAAGCGATCGCGTTCAATTAAGTTTTGGTAGGTTTCACGCTCAATAATTAAATTGGCTTCTCCTTCGTAAACTACGACCGCTGCTGGTCTACCAATGCGGTTGTAATTAGATGCCATGCTGTAATTGTATGCTCCAGTATCTAAAACTGCCAAAATATCTCCTGGCTCTGTTTTGGGTAAAGCAGCATCTTTGATAATTACATCCCCTGATTCACAGTGTTTACCTGCTAGAGTAACGTCCTCCTCCAGAGGCGCCGACATTCGATTAGCAATCACAGCACGGTATACCGATTGATATGTAATTGGTCGAGGATTATCTGACATGCCGCCATCCACGGCGATATAAGTATGAAACCCAGGAATTTCTTTACGGCTCCCAACAGTGTAAGTCGTAACACAAGCCGAACCAATTAAAGATCTACCTGGTTCAGCAATCAGTTTTGGTAATGGTAAGCCCTGTTCGTCACAAGCCTTCTCAACGGCTTGACTGACTGCCTTCACCCATTCCGAAATACTTGGGGGGTCGTCTGATTCTGTGTAGCGAATCCCTAAGCCGCCACCAACGTTAAGAGTTGTTACAGGTAGCCCGTAACCCTGAGCTTTTTTCAGCCAATTGACCAGCACTCCTGCCAAATCCTGATGGGGTTGACGTTCAAAAATTTGAGAACCGATATGAGCATGTAAACCCTGGCAAATCAGACCAGCTTGCTGACTAAGATAGCGAAAAACTTCCTCCAGCTGATTGGGGTCGAAACCAAACTTACTGTCCAAGTGTCCTGTCCGAATGTACTCATGAGTATGGCACTCGATGCCAGGGGTCAGACGCACCATAATTGGTACTGGCTGTTCACTATGACCTGAACTTATCTGAGATAGAGTCTTCAACTCCAGCCAATTATCAACCATAATCGTACAACCAGTTTCCACTGCTGCTTCCAGTTCAGCTCTGGATTTATTGTTACCGTGGAAATAAATTTTATCTTTACTTACTCCAGCTTCCAAAGTTGTATAGAGTTCGCCTCCAGAAACGATATCAAAACCCAACCCTTCGCTGTCAATAATTCGACACACAGCCATACAACTCCAAGCTTTTGACGCATAGATCACCTGGGATTCTCCACCATAGTAGGTGGCAAAACTGTCGCGATATTGGCGACAAGCCGTTCTCAGGGTAAATTCATCTAAGACATATAGAGGAGAACCGTACTGTCTAACTAACTGTTGCAGTTCACAACCGCCAATTTCCAATTGATCGTTGCTCTTAACTTTGGCAGTCAAAGGCATTAATTCTTGATTGGGAGAAGGTGGGATTTCGAGACTTGTGATTTGAGGAACATAACGATGTCCCGTATTGGGCAAACTGCGATCAGTCGAAAGCATAGTGGTATATTTTATTAATTAGAAAATGAAATCTTAATAATTACTTATTTTCTAGTTTACAGTTGTCCACTGTCAAAAATATAGGATGCTTGAGATTTATTGGCTTTGTTCGGATGAATCAATACCTGGTAATTAGTCGTTTTGTAGCTCTAAAATAAAACATAGATAAAAGTAGATCTAACAAACTAGTGCGTGAATAGGATCGAAATCAAATTATTAACTCCGTCTGAAGTACCAGAAATAGTAGATTTAGATCGACTCTGTTTAGGTGGGTTGTGGACAGCAGAGGCATATTTAAGAGAAATTGACAGTTCCAGTAGCAGTCTGTTGACTTTGCAATTGGTAAGTAGTGAGTTTGGGCAAGATCGAGAACAAATGATTGGCATGGCTTGCCTATGGTCAATCGTCGAAGAGGCTCATATTACTCTCTTGGGCATTCATCCTGAATATCGTCGTCAAGGATTAGGACAGTTGTTGTTGTTTAGTTTGTTAGAAAACGCCATCGCCCGTCAGCTAGCCTGGGCAACATTAGAAGTGAACGTCAATAATTTGGCGGCGCTCAGTTTATACCAAAAGTTAGGCTTTCAGATCGCAGGAAGAAGAAAGGGCTATTATCAGCCAACAGGAGATGATGCTTTAGTTCTGTGGCTCAAAGGGTTACAACATCCTGAGTTTCAAGCTCAATTGTCTCGCTGGCAACTTCAGTTGAGCGATCGCCTAAGTACAAATTCTTACTACCTCAGCCAGAACAAAATCTGTTAATTCCATTACCGTATTTTCCGTCTACCACGACACAGTCAGGAAACCAAAAGGCTGTGCTAAAATCTCCATAATAAGGGCAAAGCAGGTGGATATTAAGACATGTTTGAACGCTTCACGGAAAAGGCAATAAAAGTGATTATGTTAGCCCAGGAGGAAGCACGCCGTCTGGGTCATAATTTCGTAGGGACTGAACAAATTCTCTTAGGTTTAATCGGAGAGGGTACAGGAGTCGCCGCTAAAGTTCTCAAATCAATGGGGGTTAATCTCAAGGATGCTCGCATCGAAGTTGAGAAAATTATCGGTCGCGGTTCTGGTTTTGTAGCTGTTGAAATTCCTTTTACTCCCAGAGCTAAAAGAGTTCTGGAATTATCTCTTGAAGAAGCACGTCAACTAGGTCACAACTATATTGGCACTGAGCATTTACTTCTAGGGTTAATTAGAGAAGGAGAAGGAGTAGCAGCTAGAGTCCTCGAAAACCTGGGCGTAGACTTGTCTAAAGTCCGCACTCAAGTAATTAGAATGTTGGGAGAGACTGCTGAAGTTGCTGCTGGTTCTGGCGGTACCCAGGGCAGAAACAAAACTCCTACTCTTGATGAGTTTGGCTCTAATTTAACTCAGATGGCAGGGGAAGGAAAGCTCGATCCTGTAGTTGGCAGACAAAAAGAGATTGAACGAGTAATCCAAATTCTGGGTCGTCGTACCAAAAACAACCCAGTTCTAATTGGTGAACCAGGAGTTGGTAAAACTGCGATCGCTGAAGGCTTAGCTCAGCGCATTGCTAATAAAGATATTCCCGATATTTTAGAAGAAAAACGCGTTGTTACATTAGATATCGGCTTGTTAGTGGCTGGTACCAAATACCGTGGTGAATTTGAGGAACGCCTTAAGAAAATCATGGATGAAATTCGTCAGGCAGGAAACGTAATTCTGGTAATTGACGAAGTTCACACTCTAATCGGTGCGGGGGCAGCGGAAGGAGCAATTGATGCCGCTAACATCCTTAAGCCAGCCTTGGCTAGGGGAGAATTGCAATGTATTGGTGCAACTACATTAGATGAATATCGTAAGCATATTGAGCGAGATGCGGCTCTAGAACGGCGTTTTCAACCAGTGCAGGTAGGTGAACCTTCAGTAGAAGAAACTATCGAAATTCTTTATGGTTTGCGAGAGCGTTATGAACAGCACCATAAATTAAAAATATTAGATGAAGCTCTAGAAGCAGCGGCTAAATTGTCTGACCGTTATATTAGCGATCGCTATCTTCCCGATAAAGCGATTGACCTAATCGACGAGGCTGGTTCTCGTGTCCGTTTGATTAATTCTCAACTTCCCCCAGCAGCTAAAGAGTTAGACAAGGAACTGCGAGAAATTTTGAAGCAGAAAGACGATGCTGTCAGATCTCAAGACTTCGATCAGGCAGGAGAATTACGCGATCGCGAGATGGAAATTAAAGAGCAAATTCGCACCATTGCCTCCAACAAGAAAAACGAAGCGGATGATGGCGAAGACTCTCCCCATGTAGACTCCGAGGAAATTGCTCATATCGTGGCTTCTTGGACTGGAGTACCAGTGAATAAGATCACTGAATCTGAATCCGAAAAATTAATGCACATGGAGGATACTCTACACCAGCGTATTATCGGTCAAGAAGATGCAGTTAAAGCCACTTCTCGGGCAATTAGACGAGCTAGAGTTGGATTAAAAAACCCCAATCGTCCGATCGCTAGTTTCATCTTTTCTGGTCCAACTGGGGTGGGTAAAACTGAGCTGACCAAGGCGTTGGCAACCTATTTCTTTGGTTCAGAAGATGCCATGATCCGCCTGGATATGTCTGAATACATGGAACGCCATACGGTTTCTAAACTGATCGGTTCTCCTCCAGGATATGTTGGTTATAACGAAGGAGGACAACTAACTGAAGCTGTGCGTCGTCGTCCTTATACAGTAGTATTATTCGATGAAATTGAAAAAGCACACCCCGATATCTTCAACATGCTATTGCAAATTTTGGAAGATGGTCGCTTAACCGATGCTAAAGGCAGAACGGTAGATTTTAAAAATACTCTGCTAATTCTAACTTCCAACATTGGTTCCAAAGTGATTGAAAAAGGTGGTGGCGGACTTGGTTTCGAGTTTGCTGATGACCAAGCAGAAGCAAAATATAACCGCATTCGTTCGTTGGTTAATGAAGAGCTAAAAAGCTACTTCCGTCCTGAATTCCTCAACCGTCTCGATGAAATCATTGTCTTCCGTCAGCTAAACAAAGACGAGGTCAAACAAATCAGCGAAATCTTACTCAAAGAAGTGTTCCAACGCTTGACCGAGAAAGAGATTACGTTAGAGGTTACCGAGAAATTCAAAGAGCGTCTGGTGGATGAAGGATTTAATCCTGCATACGGTGCCCGTCCTTTACGTCGAGCAATCATGCGCCTCCTTGAAGATGTTCTGGCTGAAGAAATTCTCTCTGGGCGTCTGGGAGAAGGAGATACAGCAACTGTTGATATCGATGAAGAAAATAAAGTAGCAATTATTCCGCAAAAAGAGAAAGTAGAATTACTTCCTTCTTCTTAATGGATAAATAACAATTGAGTAATTAATTTTTCTGGGTAGAGATCTAAAAATCTCTACCTTTTTTATTGTGAATTAATTATCTAAGTGCTTTGCGCGTGGTTTGGAAAAGGCTATGTTCTGTACAGCGATAAAAAATATGATAAAGCCATCACTTCTTTAGATAAAGCAATTGAAATAGATGGTAATGATGCTAGTTTTTGGTACTATCGTGGCATTGTTCTACATAAATCAGAAAAATACCAACAAGCACTTGATTCGTATAATCAAGCTATTAAAATAGATCCTAATGATGCTAATTACTGGTATAGAAGAGGAATTTCTCTACAGAATTTAGCCAAACAGAATGAAGCCATTATTTCATATCAGAAGGCAACTGAAATCAATCCCAACAATGTTAATTTTTGGTCTAAATTAGGCGATACTTTTGGAGCTTTAGAAAGATACCATGAATCATTATATCCTTTAAGCAAATCTATAGAAATCAATCCTAATAACGCTCGTACCTGGTATAGTCAGGCATATTCTCTTCAGCAACTAAACAAATATCAACAAGCAATTGTCGCTTACGATAAAGCTATTGAATTAGAACCAAATAGTGGCTCTATCTGGCTAAATAGAGGATTTACACTCCTTAAACTAAACAGATATCAACAAGCTAATTATTTCTTTTGATAAAGCAGTTGAGCTGGAGCCAAATAACGTTACTGCATTATTTTATAAATCCAATGCTTTATTTTACTTAAAAAGATATCAGGAAGCTTTAAAAAATATTGACAAAATCATTGAACTAAATCCTAATGTTGCTCAATTTTGGCATAATCGTGGTGTACTTTTGAAAAAATTAAATAGACATCGAGAAGCTGTAGATTCTTTTAATAAAGCAATTGATTTAGATGCTGAAGAATTTTACAGCCGCCAACAAGTTATAGGTTTTAGATCTCTAAAACATTTATCCAATTTATATGAAAATATAAATAAGTATCTTACTGAGTTTAAAAAGAAATTTGTTTAATAATTTACGCATCCATGTGTTGTTTTTAATCTTAAATGTAATAACCAGGAAATTCCAAAACACCCCCCCCCCCCT
>JBCDEP010000212.1:0-9060 GCA_039179675.1 Cyanobacteria bacterium P01_G01_bin.67 | reverse complement strand
TACATCGGTATTGATTTGGATAATATGTCTGAATCTATTGAGAGGATCATTGAGCAACCTGAGCTTTTAGAACATATCTCTCGCGAAGGTAGAGCCTGGGCAATTGAAAACTATGCTCCCAAAGCTACAGCATTGCGTTTCTTGTCAACAGTTGCTGATCTCCAGCCTGACCAACTCAATCAACTTCAGCCAGAGGTAAATTTAGTGCAATGAAACCTCCTATATTAGTCAGCATTATCATTAACAACTATAACTATGAGCGGTTTTTAGCCGAAGCGATTGATAGTGCTTTAGCTCAAACCTATGAACATACTGAGATAATTGTGGTTGATGATGGCTCAACAGATAATTCTCGTAAAATTATTGCCGAATATGTAGATCGCATTATACCGATATTGCAACCCAACGGCAAACAAGCCGCAGCATTTAATAGTGGCTTTGCCCGTAGTCAAGGAGAAATTATTATCTTTCTCGATTCTGATGACTTTCTCTATCCTCAAGCTGTCAAGGAAATTGTCAATGTTTGGAACCCAAATTTAGCTAAAGTGCATTATCGCCTCAACGTCGTTGATGGTGTGGGTGAATCCCTCGGCTATTCTTCTCCTCAAGGTACTGCTCCTTTATCTCAAGGCAAAGTCTGGCAAACACTACTGGAAACAGGTTGTTATAACAGTACTCCCACCAGTGGTAATGCTCTCAGTCGCCAGGCTCTAACCAACCTTTTTCCTATCCCTGATAAATATAAGCTGACTGCTGACGATTACTTATCTTTCCAGGTACCGTTTTATGGAGAGGTAGCCGCTATCGAGCAACCATTAGGTGTTTATCGGGTTCATGATAGCAATCAGTGGGCATTAGCGACGGTTACAGGCGATCGCTTTAAACGATTTGTACGTCACGACTTGCAAAATTTTGCCTTAATCAAGCAAAAAGCAAAAGAATTAAACTATAAAATTCCTTATGACCTAGAACAGCGTTCTATTGGTCGCCTTTGGTCGCGAATAATCTCTCTAAGGCTCAATAGTCAAACACATCCAGTACCAGGCGATCGCTCTTATACCTTAATCTACCAGGGAATCAGAAGCCTCTGGAAATATTCCGAATTCAATGTTCCTAAACGAATTTTCTATAGCCTCTGGTTTGTTTGGGTGGGCTTAATGCCGTTACCTCTAGCAAAACCAGCCATTTCTTGGCTGTTTGCGCCTCATCACCGTCCTAAATTAGTCAGTTGGACAACCAACAAACTGCGGACTTTGATGAGCTAGTTTCCACCTATTTGATAACAATACCTGTAATCAAATTTCCTTAGATACACGGTTGCTATTTTGTATGCTTTATTACTACAAAAGTACTATTAGGATCAATATCTATTTATTATGTTGAATTTATCTCCCAGTCCCAGAAATCGTCTTTATACCGACCTCAATAGCTATACTCAGTTTTTAGGGTATGTTTTAGGTGGAAGATTTATCAATAGCAAACAAGACATTGAACGTTTTGAGCATGAACTAAGAGTTAGATTTAGTTCTCGATATGCGGTGTGTGTTTCTCAGTGTCGAGTTGGGATTTACTTTGCGGTCAAAGCCTTAATTAAGCCAGGTCAAGAAGTGATCATGTCTCCCTATACAATTGCCGACGTGATCAATATGGTGATTTTTGCAGGAGGTCGTCCAGTATTTGCCGATCTTGATCGCTCCACCTGCAATATTGCGGCATCAGAAGTAGAGCAATTGATTACAGCCAATACAGGAGCAGTACTAATCACTCATCTCCATGGAGTTGCCGCAGAAGCACATCGAATCAAAGAAATCTGCGATCGCTCAAATATTCCCATGATTGAAGATTGCGCTCAGTCTTTTGGGGTAGAAGAGCAGGGTAAGCCTGTGGCAACTATTGGTGATGTGGGTATTTTCAGCTTGGAAATGCACAAAAACTTACCTACTTGGCGAGGAGGAGTAGTCATTACAGAGCGTGATGATGTGATGGAGTTGATTCAAAAGGAGTCTAAAAACTTCTCTACTTCCCCGCTGCCTCTAATATCTGCCAAAGTAAAATCAGGCTTAAAGCATGATCTAGTTACCTCTCCTATTTTCTTTCCCCTCGTTTATCCAATTTTGCGGTATAGCATGTTGAAAGACGTTGAAGTGATTAATAAAAGTACCCGCAGAAAACCTCAAGAAAGCCAGGCTGCATCAGAATTACCAGACGTTTATAAGTCCTACTACACTTCCTTTCAAGCTCGTATTGGTCTGTCTCAACTTAAAGAAGTTGATACCAATATTGAGAAAAGAATTGAATACGGTCGTATGTATCATGAGGGCTTAAAGGATATTGAGGGGTTAATCTTGCCTCCGTTGCGGAGTGATAACTCTATTACCTATCTTTGGTATCCTCTCCAATGTCCTGATCGAGAAGCACTACTCCTGCATATGTTTAAACAGGGACGAGATATAGCCCTTGGTCACTTTATTAATAATGCTGATTCCACTACCTTCGAGCAATACTACCGTGATTGTCCCAACGCTAGGGCAGTTGCTGATGGATTGATCTACTTACCTACTTACCCTAGCTATTCTCGCCGTGATGTCGAGAAAAATATTGAAGTTATTCGACGTTACTTTAGCTCCCAGGCAAAAGAAGTGAAGCAGCAAGAAGTAAAACAGGAAGTTTTAGTCAGCGGTTAGAAGTCGGCACACTTTTGAGCTTATTTGTAGATAGTTGCCACCTTAATTATAAGATTCGCCAGATTAACTTATGCTAATTAATGCTGAAACAATTGAAGATGAAAGTCTTATTACCTCTGATATCGCTGTGGTTGGTGCAGGTCCTGCGGGAATAGTCTTGGCTTTAGAGTTAGCCAAAACTGGTTTCAACATTGCTCTTCTAGAAAGTGGTCGCTTAGATTTTGATCAAGCTAGTCAAGATTTGGGTGATGCGAGCTATGTTAATCGACAATTTCACGCACCTATGGCGGAATGTACTCGGCGACAAATCGGTGGCACATCTACTATTTGGGGAGGACGATGTGTCCCATACGACCCCGTGGATTTTGCTCAACGCAACTATATTCCTGATTCTGATTGGCCTGTTACTTATGAAGAGTTGGAAGTCTATTTTCAAAGAGCGAGCGATTACTTTTTAAGTGGTCAGGCTGAATTTGATCTCCATAATCTGTCTCACATTGAGCAAAAGTCTATTGTCCCAGGTTTACCCGATGAAGATGTACTGACTTCCACTCTAGAGCGATGGTCACTACCAACTAACTTTGGTCAAGAATATTTCAATCAGCTAAAACGATCTAAACGCATCAAACTATTCTATGGTTTGACCTGTACCGCAATTGTCACTAGTGAACAGGTAAAGAAGGTTAAATTACTCCAGGCAAAAACTCTTGGTGGCAAGAATATAAGTATCAAATGTCAAAAATACGTCTTAGCGGGAGGTGCTTTAAATAATACCCGTCTCCTGATGAATTCTGATCATCATCATTCTGGAGGGATAGGCAACCATAGTGGACTCCTCGGTAAATTTTATATGGGACATCTCTCAGGAGATATTGCTAAAGTTAAATTCACTACTCATCCAAAAGAAACTATTTTCGGTTTTGATCGAGATTCAGACAATACATATATTCGGCGACGTTTTTCTTTCTCTCCAGAGTTTCAGCAAAAGCAAAAACTTTCTAACATCGTTGGTTGGCTCGGCGCGCCTGAGTTTGGTAATTATGACCATCAAAACGGTATTTTATCTTCCGCCTATATAGCTTTAAACTTACCGCTATTAAAGACTCGTCTCGGGGCTTCCACAGCGATTAGAAGAGCGGCGATCGGTCTTGACAAAGGGCTGTATTCTGCTCATATAATGAATATTATCAAAGATTTTGGTCAAATACTCTCTTTTATCCCTAGTTTTGGCTATGGAAGATTTGTGGCGAAGAGAAAGATTCCTGCCCTATTTGTCTACAGTGCTGCTAATGAGTATCCGCTGCATTACCATAGTGAGCAAGTACCAAATTCTGATAGTACTGTTAGCCTAGGAAGCCAAAGAGACGCCTTAGGAATACGTCGCTTAAATATCGACCTCTGCTTCTCTGATCAAGATATTGAAAATGTAGTTAAAGCTCATCATCATTGGGATCAGCATCTACGGAAACATGAGTGTGGTTATTTAGTGTATTTAAGTGATGATCTAGAAACAACTATTTGGACTCAGGCTGGAGATGGGTTTCATCAAGTGGGGACTACGCGAATGTCAGAAAATCCCAGTAAAGGGGTTGTAGACCCAAACTGTAATATTCATGGATTTGATGATCTATTTATTGCCAGTAGCTCGACTTTTGTTACTTCAGGGCAAGCAAACTCCACTTTTATGATCGTAGCTTTCGCTCTGAGATTGGCAGACTATCTGAAACAAGAAATTAGTGTAACTAATTAAACTTTTTTGATTAATAGGAATATTCAACTGGCTAAGTAAATCATGTTTAATAGTGCTGCATCGTTTACCAGAAGGTCTGAAGAGAATCTTACTTGGACTAGTAATACTAATTTAATAATTCTGGCTTTTTCCGTTGTCTTTTACAGCAGAATCGTTACTACTCTTACCCCAATTCCTTCGATTTTGGTTCATTCTCATTTTGTCATTGTTCCCTTTGTCTTGTTGGTTGCGATCGCTACTTCGCCAACTAAAAATCCGCAGCAAGTCAAATTAGTTCAATCCTTGTTGTTTGGACTATTTATTTTCTTTCTGACTATCTTAGCTAGTGCCTTATGGAATCAAGCAGGTTTTATAAATGCAGTGGCTAGTTTCATGATGTTAGGGGAGCCAATGATGTTCTTGCTCGCCATTGTCTGTATTCCGATGTCCCAGAAAGCATTAACTAGAATTCAGCGGTGGTTTATGGCTTCTGTGGTGATTAACTTTCTACTGGCTGCGGTACAGAAACCCTTAATTGATGCAGGTAAACTTAATGGTCATGGATTTGATGGCACTGATGGTTGTGGCGGCGTATTTTACGTTTCGGGGGCAGGTAATTATGTATCGGCATCGGTATCAATTGCCTGCGCTCTATATTTTTTGGTCAACGGCAAAAGCTTTCCCCTGTGGGTTAGAGTAACAGCGATATTAGCAGCATCATGGCAACTATTATTTTCTGATTCCAAACAATTAGTATTAGCCTATTCCCTTGCTTGGGTGCTGTTGATTATATTTAATTTCCAAGATATTGGTAAAACCATTAAATTACTACTGGGAATTCTGATTACGGGATTTATCTTTTTTTGGTGTGTGCAAAACTTAGAGGCATTTAGCGCCTTTACTGCTTGGGCGAGAGCAGATTTATACGCTGAGGGTGGTGATGCTTGGTTTACCAAATTTTATTCCATTAACGCTATCCTTGCTGAATTTAAATCCCCAGCAAATTGGTTGTTTGGTTTAGGTCCTGGTCATACTGTTAGTCGTCTAGGTGCTTGGTTTATGCAAGATTATCAGTGGATACTTGCTCCTTTGGGCGCAACGACAACCTCTATTGGTGTGCAGTCTCGGGAGTTTATCAATAGTTTTTGGTTAGCTTATAGTTCTAGTTTGTTTAGTCCTATCTTTGGCTGGGCTGGAATTTGGGGAGATATTGGGCTATTCGGTTTAAGTGCCTATATTTATTTAGCCTATTTGATCTGGCAAAATTTTGGACTTGATAATTCCTTGAAAATCACGCTCCTGGCAACTTTGGTTTTAGGGTTTATCTTTACTCAGATTGAAGAGCCTGGCTACATGCTATCACTAGCCTTGTTACTAGGGTTGGCATGGCAAAAGAAACGGTTGAAATTTGAGCAACAACCAAAACAGTTTTAAAACTTTGTATCTAATTACTTTTATGTCTAATCAACTTACAATTCAAAATATTTCTGAAGGTGTAACTGAAACCAGCAAAAGAAAACTTCGAGTTTTATTTGTCAGTCATGCCTATGTAGTGGGAGTAAACCAAGGCAAGCTTAAAGCGATCGCTGATACATGTCAAGTCGAAGTAGCACTGCTGGCTCCTTCTAATTGGCGAGCTTTAGAATGGAATCGTACTATTGAGTTAGAAAATCCCTATCCTGAGATTAAAATTTATCCTGCGCCCGTCTTATTTTCAGGCAGAGTTGGCGCACATATTTATAATCCTTGGAAAATTCGTCAAGTCATCAAAGATTTTCAGCCTGATGTGATTCAAGTGGAAGAAGAAATTTTTTCCCTTAGTGCTTTAGAAGTAGCTTTTTGGGCAAGAATCTTTAAAAAGCCAGTAGTTGTATTTGGTTGGGAAAATCAACTACGTTCTTTATCTGCTTTCCGTCGATGGGTGCGTGATTTTGTGATGAACTCCACTGATCTGTACCTTGCTGGTAATCAGGATGGCGCAGAAGTAATGCAAACCTGGAATTTTCCTGGTCAACTGGAGATCATGCCTCAAATGGGTGTAGACACTAACCTGTTTTCCCCAGATAAAAGAGAACAACAAAATAAATTTACGATTGGCTTTCTGGGTCGAATAGCGCCTGAAAAGGGACTTGATATCTTATTCACTGCTGTTAGCCATCTCAAACAACAAGATCTTGACTTTCAGGTAACTCTTTGTGGTTCGGGTGATAGTGAAATTGATTTGCGTCAACAAGCTGAGCAACAATTGATTTCGGACTATGTAATTTGGCGAGGCGCAGTCAAACATGAAGCAGCGCCAGTTGAATTAGGTAAATTTGATGTTTTGGTGCTTCCTTCTCGTTCTATTGCTACCTGGAAAGAGCAGTTTGGTCACGTGATTATCGAAGCGATGGCAATGGGAATTCCTGTAATTGGCTCAAGTTGTGGTGAGATTCCTCATGTAATTGGTTGCCAAGATTTGGTTTTTCCTGAAGGTAATCCTGTTGTTCTAGCAGAAATTTTAAAAAGAGCAATAGTTGATCGCAATTGGTACGAGGAAATGGGGAACTATGGAAAAGAGAGGGTTGATCAATTTTATTCCCACGAAAGAATTGCCCAAAGATTGATTGCTTGGTGGCAAAAACTAACACCAGTATTGAAGTAGTTTATGAGCAAGGTAACTAGATTAATCGGTATTGATTTATGTCGCGCCTTGGCAGCATTTGCTGTAATTTTAGTTCACTCAGGAGATGAAACTTGGGGACTCCCAATAAGTAAAGGCGCAATTCATTTCCGCCACTTGTTTTATTATGCCGTCCCATTTTTTATAGCAGCATTTTTTTATTTTAGTACTAAGAAATTGCCATTAATCATTGATAACTCTTTTTGGCATAAAAAGTTACAGAGAATCATTATTCCCTATCTTTTGTGGAGCATATTTTATGTAGTTTCTAAAGCTATAAAATTTTCAATAGAACAAGATACAGCTCAACTTGATAAATTGTTATCAGATCCTTGGGCAATTATCTTTTTAGGAGCAGCTTCATATCACTTATATTTTATACCAATGCTCTTGGCTGGTACTTTTTTACTTCATATAGCAAATTATTTGAACAAACAGCCTAATCTATTACCTTTATTATTAGTACTTACAGTTGTTAGCACTTTTGCCTACCAGCTAACGTTAGTGTTTCATAATGATTTCAATTTAGATTCTTATACAGCATTTCCTGATTTACTCAATCTGCTATCTGAGAATAATTTATGTTATCAAGTTTGGAGAATAGTTTTAGTATATCTTTCTTGGATAATTAGATGTTCTCCTTATTTCTTTACAGCCCTTTTAACTCATAAATCTCTAAAGTTATTTGAGCAAAAGTTGCTTTGCGAGAAGGAAACTATCGTAGCTATATTTTTAATATTTTTACTAATAAACTTTGTAGGAAGCCAATATTTACCAGTGGCCTTGAGCGAAATAGTAATTGCTTATAGTTTTTTACTATTTGGTATTACTATTTCTCAGCATATATACCAAAGCGATTTAATTACTAATTTGGGCATATATTCTTTTGGCATCTATTTAATTCATCCATTTGCTAAAAGCGCAATCGAAATAGTTTTAATCAAGCTGGTTCCTCAAATGACTCAAAGCGTATCTATTACATCAATGTTAATTTACGCAGTATTCAGTTTTCTTATTAGCTGGCTTTGTATTGCAGTACTGCATCTAAACAAGATAATTGCTCAATATACGTAGTAGCTAATCATTAGCTCAAATTCTTAATATACAAAATTTTAAATTATATAAGGAGAAAGCAGATGCGAATAGCAATTATTAGACGAGAGCCAAAAGTTGCTTTTAGTATGGATGTATATGCCGACAATTTGGTTGCCGAATTAAAAGAGATTAGACCCGACTGGTCAATTATGGAAATATCACCTCAACCCTGGAGTGACAATTTAGAAAATTTGTGGCATGCAGGAAATCCATTACGTAAATATTATGAACGATTTTATAATCATCCTCGTACAGTAAGCCAGGTCGATGCAGACATATTTCATATTATCGATCATACTGATGCTCATCTAGCTTATGGATTAAAAAAAAGCGGGAAGACGGTAGTAGTTACCTGTCACGATTTGGTTCAATATATTTATCCTGAAATATTGAAAAATGAGGCGATATTTCCTGCCTTTAGCATGGCAGTTTGGCAGTACTGCGTCAAGGGAATTACGGCTGCCGATCGCACGATCGCTATTTCTGAAAATACAGCTAAAGATGTGAACTATTGGTTGAATATTGAACCAGAGAAGATAAAGGTAGTTCCGAATGGAGTGAGTAAAGAATTCAAGTCTGTTGATCAAGAAATAACTGCTAAATGGAGAGAAAAATATATTAAATCTGATGATGAAATTTGTTTGCTGCATGTAGGCTCAAATCATCATCGTAAAAACATGGAAACAGTTTTAAAAGTTGTTAAAGCGATCGCTGATCTTAATATTCCAATTCGCTTATGGAAAGTGGGGGAAGATTTTTATGATGAACAAAAACAATACATTGAGACAAATAATATCGCTGATAATATCACCTTGATTAGTAACCCTGATAAAGAGAGTTTAATTAATTTTTATAATGCAGCTGATATTCTTTTGACTCCTTCTCTTTAT
>JBCDEP010000123.1:0-19850 GCA_039179675.1 Cyanobacteria bacterium P01_G01_bin.67 | reverse complement strand
CGAAGCTCGAATAAAGTGCGATTTTCTTCGGCATTTAGAAAGACCCGTAAGCGTGCTCCCACCTTTAAGACCTCATCATGATCAAGTATCTTGTTTTATTTAACTTCACATAAATGAGTTTTTCAAGCCCGCTCTACTTAATATTTCTGATTGCTTTCTTAGGCTTCATAATTCTTGCTCATCAAGATGATAAAGCTACGACAAAAGATCAGAAGAAGAAAAGACGCAACTATAGCAGAAATTATTACAACAATAATGTTTCTGAAACTAACAATAGTTCTATCTCAGATGGATATTACAGTGGCGGATCTAGTTCGACTAGTGACTTTGGAGGAGGCTCTAGTGATGGCGATGGTGTAGGTGGAGATTGGTAACATCATTTAACTCAATAACAAAATCATTAAAGTTCAAGGTAATTATGAAAGTCAAAAACGTTTATCAAGATCGTGCAGGCAATTGGCATATTGATTATGGTTTCGTTGATTTAATGGGACTAGCAATCAGGGTGTATTTTGGTCAGCTTTTTATTGGGATATGTGTCGGATTACCTCTGCTTCTTTTAGCAACTTTAGCATCAGGAAAGTCTCTACCTGAGAAGCAAAATATTCTTCAAAATTCTGATTATATTATTCTAGAAAAATCTATTTATAAGTAGCTAAATAGCATTTATTTATTGAATTTTTTACCGTCCAGAATCAAACATTATTTTTTGTGGTGCAAGTATTTAACTATAAAGATATCACCATCAACATCTACTATTATGCAAAAACCTTGGAGTTTTAGAGCGATCGAGTTCCTCACCTACGTCCAGATGGGGCTTACTTACGTATTAATTAGCAATGGGATTTTGCTGCTAACAGCTCACGTAATGAGGAATCATATTCTTGGACGAATACCAATATCAATTTCTGGATCAATATTTTGGACATTGTTAGCTGGACTAACGAAATTTACCGCAGGTAAAGGTAGTCCTTACCTTATATTAGGCGCAGTACTCATTTTCTTATTTGAGTTTATTTTGTCAAGCTCAATTCTATTTGTTCTGAAAACAAAGAGCCTAGTTGTTATCAGAAGGACAGCAATTCTTGCACTAGTTCTAAGAATGGCTTTGGGATATCTAACTAACCCAGTTGAACACCTTATCCGGAGTCATACGGGTTATACTTTCATTTTTATACTAGGCTCAATCCTAATAGTTGTATTTCTATTTCTAAAACCAGTGCAGCATTACACACAGGTAAGATCTCAGCAGCATAGCAACGGAAGCATCCCACTTTTGCAGTGAGTAAAAATGCTTAATGTAGAATGATGGCAAGGAAAAGCTCTCTTCAACAAAACATGACACCAGAAGAACAAATAATTGTTGACCAAAAGCTAAGAGAAAGGCGATTCGGTTCGCCGCATCTAGTTGCACAGATACTTTACAAAGATACGCCGAGCGAAGAATTGGCTACATTTGAAACGATAGAACTAAGTGTAAGAGAACAGTTATTAGGAAAAGTAGCACCTAAAATAGGGGAGTTTTTTTAACGAAGCATAAAGGCTTTCCTAAAGGATACCGCTTCGCATATAGCCGTATGTAGGAAATAGAGCAGGAAGAGAGAGAAAAATAAAAACTTGTATCGGCAAAATAGCTATCTCAAGTAAACAAGCAGCAAGACTAAGATTAAAAAAAGGAAACCGCTTAAGCCCTTATTTAGAGAAATGCTGCTTGTTGTTGGTAGGAAATGAATCATTCGTAAACGCCGAAAGAGATCTAGAGATTTTGACTGGAATCAAAGTTCCTCACAGCACACAACATTGGCTAGTTAACAGCTATCAATTGCCAGAACTAAAGATTACAAAAAGAGCAAAGTCATTAAGTGTCGATGGTGGGACAGTAAGATTAAGAACACCATTAAGAAAACAAAGCGAGTGGAAAAATTATAAGGCAGTCAAAATTCACGACCGAATTGGGATGGCGTTCTTTCAAGACAACGAAAGTTTACTTAGTTGGATCAATCAACAACCATTGAGTATGACAGTAGACTGTTTAGGAGATGGACATGATGGAGTTTGGAATATTGTCGAAAAGATTGGCACACAACATCAAAGAAGAGAAAGGCGCATAGTTCGCCGCATCTAATTTTGGACTGGTATCATCTCATGGAAAATCTCCATAAGATAGGAGGTAGCAATCAAAGACTTAGACAAGCCGAAAGCTATCTTTGGAAAGGTTTAGTAGATGATGCAATCGCAGAATTCGACGATTTAAAGAAAAAACAAGCAAGAAGCTTTCAAAATTACCTTCGTAAACACCGAACGAGAATTCCTGACTATCAGCTTTATCAAGAGCTAAATATTTGTATTGGTTCGGGGTCTGTGGAGTCTTGGATTAAACAAATAGGTTCAACAAAGGACTTGTCCGCATGTATTAAAATCGTTGGCGCACAATGGAATCCGCAAAACGTATCTCAAATACTAAAGCTTCGCTGTGCATATTTAAACAAAATATTAGCTTAAGTATTTGTACTTAGTGAATAAGTGGGATGCTCCCCATAGCAACTCGGTTGGAGCGGACTGATTTTAAGTCTGAGTGGTGATACATCTGAAGGTTATTATTGTGTTTCATATTCTTTCTCTTCCTTGGGTTTTTGTTAATTTTAAATCACAAGTATAGTAGAGCCAAAATATTCAGCGATCGCTAATCTTTAATTTAAAATTCTACTTGTCTTCCAGTTTTATCTTTACTTACTAATAAAGAGTTCATATTTTTTTAGATTAGCTAACTTGCTGAGTTTATCAATTATCCACTAACAAGGAGTTAATCATGTCAATAATTCTAGAAAAAAAAGGCGATTCTCATCAAATCGATCTCGGTAAAAATAGCTTCGATAAACAGTTGATCATAAAAGCTAACCTTAATTGGAGTCAAAAGTCTAATCGAAATGCAGGTTTATTATCCAACTTCACTCGCAAAAAAGCTTCTGATCTTGATTTGGGATGTATGTATGAAATGATGAATGGCAAAAAAGGAGTCATCCAGTCATTAGGCGACAGCTTCGGCGCACAGGAAAGATCTCCCTACATTGTTTTGGATCAAGACGATCGCACTGGGGCATCTAGATACGGTGAAAACATCACCATTTATCGTCCTGAAATGATTAAGCGAGTGCTGTTTTTTGCTTGGATTTACCAAGGTGCTAATGATTTCCAATCGGTTATAGCGAGATGATTTTTCAAGTTACCAATGGGGAACAAGTTTATCTCAAACTTAATAGTCCCAATCGCCAATATTCTTTTTGCGCTGCTGCCATGATTAGGAATCATAACTCCCAAATCAAAATTATCAAAGAAGAACATTATTTTCCTGGACATAAGCTTGCCGACGACAATTACCAATTTGGCTTTAATTGGCGCTCAGGTACTAAGCACTGATATTTTTGTTTGTTCTTCCTGTTCTTGATGCCAAGATTTATTTGATTTATTGAAAATCGCTACCAGATCTTAATCACATCCAATCTAAATTTTGAGCAGCATCATGTAGATAGTTGTCCCATTGCTTTACACACTTATTTTGTTTAATTCAACAACCAGATAGTATAATAGTACTAATTAAATGACGATTAGTAACTATGAATAACTATCAAGATTTTGGATTCGGTGGAGATGAGTTTCGGGGAGAAATGACAACTGTTCCCTACTGTCAGTTTCTTAACGCCAGCAAGCAAAAATTTGGCATCGCAATTACCCCTACAAACGCTGAATTAGCTGAATTTAAGCCTGATGAAAGCTGGCAGGCTATCGAACATGAATTTAGTGACGGCACCAATGAAAACTTGTTGGTATCGCAGCAGCCAAGACTATTGATTTTAAATCGTTCCCAAGCTTTGATGAGTGACGGCGTTACCACTTTGCCTTACTCCAAGGTTAAGTTTGCGGAAGGGGAGTATAAAGCCTTTAGCTATGTAGTGGTGTGGTTTTTAGATCGCCAGAATAAACCCCTATCAGAGTTACCCTTCAGACTCAAATGTTCTGGTTATGCAGGTCTAACTTTCCTTAAAAATTATAGCTACTACAATAACCCTAATTCTTTCTGTAAACAGTTCTTAAACATCTATAAATCTCTGACAGGCGATCGCGCGATCAATAAAAATGATGTGTTCTATGCACATGGAGTTTATCAACCTAACCTCGTCAGACAAAAAGCTACCTCATCTCATAATGGTCAAAGTTCATTTGCGGTGATGACAGATAGTTTTAAAGAGCCAACCACAGACAATTTTGGTTCCCTAATTATCAAAAATGGTTCGCCTCTGAGCCATAAAATTAAACAGTTTCAGGAGACAACTAAATCTTGGTTAAAAACAGCATCTGTTGAACCAGAAGTTGAGCCACAGCCTTTGGAAGATATACAGCAAACTGTTTTTTCTGTGAACGAAATGCCAGAAGTATCTACTATTAGCGGGATTGAAGCAGGTCTAACACCTGAACCTGTAAGATTCTAACCGAGGGATAAAGTGGGTAGGCAGAATTAAATATCAAACTAAAAGTTAAGTTATGCTTTGATGCTTAATAATTTATTTTTTGCTATTGCCTACCTACCTAATATACAAGCATTAGGACTTTCCTTATTCCCTTTTCCCTATTCCCTATTCCCTATTCCCTGTTCCCCTCTTACGAAGTTTGTACCACAAGGGCATAACATGACGCGAAGCTAATACATGCGGCTTAAGCCTTTGTTTAGGGCTCAACAGGGACAAAGGGCTTGCCTGCATGTACCCCCGTAATGCAACTTCGCGCTGTTCCCTGTTCCCTGTCTTAAATAATTCATTAGTGCGTAACATCAGTTAATTGGAACGACTTTAGGTTGAAATTTGCTGCATAAGTTTTTCCAAAGTATTAATTGTGAATTGAATTTGCGTTTCGGTATGTGAACAGGTGATGAAAAATCTGAGGCGAGCCGCATCATAAGGTACAGACGGGTATACCATCGGGTTAACATTGATTCCCGCTTGACCCAAAAGTTGGGATAATTGCACTGCTTTGTGGGGTTCTCCCACGATAATCGGAATGACGGGAGAATCAGCGCTATAACCCGTATTAAAACCCTTACTTTGAGCTAAATTAAGGCAAAACTTGGCTCTACTTTGAAGTTTAATTGCTCTTTCAGGCTGAGACTTGAGTAATCGGATTGCTGCTAATGCCGCTGCGGTATTAGCGGGAGACATGCCAACGCTAAACACAAAACCTGGAGCAGTATATTTTAGATATTCAATTAATTCACGACATCCAGCAATGTAGCCGCCACAGCTAGCAAAAGATTTGCTGAGGGTTCCCATCCACATATCGACAGCGGTAGGTTGCAGGTCAAAGTGTTCTCTAATGCCACCGCCAGACAAACCTAACACCCCAATAGAATGAGCTTCATCTACTAGTAAAAAAGTTTGATAATGCTGTTTCAATGCCACGATTTCAGGGAGGGGAGCCAAATCGCCATCGGTACTATAGATCCCTTCGATCGCAATCAAGACTTTTTGATATTTAGTTCTTTCCTGTTCTAAAATTGCCTCCAGAGCCTGACAATCATTGTGGGAAAAATCAATAATCGTGGCTCCCGATAGCTTACAGCCTTCTCTGATGCTGTTATGACTTAGAGCATCACAGATAATTAAATCTTGTTCCCCAAAGAGATGACCAATGGTGCTGACGTTAGTAGCATGTCCCCCAACATAGACAATGGCTGCTTCGGTACCAATAAAATCAGCTAGTTCCTGTTCTAATTCTAGATGGATGGAACGTTCCCCTGACAATACTCGACTAGCAGAGACAGAGGTCCCATATTCGGCGATCGCTTTTTGGGTCGCGGCAATAACCACAGGATCTCCAGACATTCCTAAATAGTTATAGCTGGAGTAATTTATTAACTCACGGTTATCAGTTTGGATGGTATCTTGAGCGATGCCTTGATGCAGACTAAAGAAAGGATTGCCTAGCTTTTCCACTCGTGCTAAATCTTGTTGGAGATTGAGATATTCTGGAGTTAGTTTGAACTGGCTGTATTCTGGCTTAACCTCAATTTTGCTTCTGGTGATGGGAGCAATTGCTGATTTTTGGGTACTGATCTGATTTGGTTGAGAAACCTCACGAGATGTCGGAATCTGTCCCGATCTAGAAATGCGGGATGGTGCATCATTAAAGAGTGGGTCAATTGCTTGAAGCACGTTCCCCTCAGCTAACTTCTGGGCAATATATTTTGTTAACAATTCCACACTAGGATAATCAAAAGCCGCCGACAAAGAAATCACGTTACCAAAGCTTGCTTGAAGATTATTTTTAAATTCCACCGCCATCAGAGAATCCATTCCCAAGTCGGCAAATTTTTCTTGTGGATCAATATCTCCAGGATCAGAAAAGCCCAATACTTTGGCTATTTGTTCTTGAACATGTTCTTGCAGAAGATGATCTTGCTTATCTTCTGGTGTTTGAGCTAACTGTTGAAGCAAGGAAGAAGCAGAGGCTGGCTTCGCTGTCGTTTGGGGTTTTAATCTCTCGAAGAAAGGATGATCTGGCTGTTGATCTAAAAACTTTGCCCAGTCTACGGGAAAAACAATAGTTTGAGTTGCCTGATGCTGCAAAAGCTGTTTTAGTACCTTTAGTCCCTGCGGTGGAGCGATCGCTTTTAGTCCCTGTTGACTCAATCTTTGCTGTTGCTCGGTGGTTAAACGGCTTGCCATGCCACCTTGCTCCCAGATACTCCAGTTGATGCTTAATCCTGGTAAGCCTAAACTCTGGCGATAGTTCATCAAATTATCCATGAAGGCATTTGCCGCAGCATAGTTACTTTGTCCTGCGGCACCAAAAACTGATACTACTGAAGAGAAGCAAACAAACCAATCAAGAGGGAGTTTTTCTGTCAAAAGATGTAAATTCCAGGCTCCTGAAACTTTTGGCTGTAATACCTGTTGGAAACGCGACCAAGATAGAGTTTTAATTAAGCCATCATCGAGGATACCTGCTGCGTGGATGATTCCTCGTAAAGGAGTAGTGGGGTAGGTTAATTTATGAGATCTGAAAATCTGTTCTAGAGCTTGATAATCCCTGATGTCAGCGGGGAGAACATCTACCGCAACCCCTTGTTGTTTTAGTTGATTTACTTCTTGTTGAGCAGATGTAGTGGGTTTACCTCTACCCAAGAGAATTAAATGTTTTGCCCCCTCGGCTACTAACCAATTAGCAACCTGTAAACCTAAAGCGCCTAAGCCACCTGTGATTAAATAACTACCGTCAGATTTAACTACCTGATTACTAGCGGGTAGGGAAATGACAACTTTGCCGATATGTTTGGCTTGTGCCATGTAGCGAAAAGCATTATCAGCTTGTTTAATGGGAAAAACCTTATGGGGTAAGGGCTGTAATTTACCCTCAACAAACTGCTGTCGTAATTCAGTAAATAAAGCGGTAATTAAATCAGGATCTCGTTGGGAAACTTCCAACAAATCAAAAGGATAATAACTAATATCGGCTCTTTGCTCTGCTACCTGCTCTTGACTCCAGATACCCACCTTGCCAATTTCGACAAACCTACCCTGGGGTGCCAGAATAGCTAAATTCTGCGGAATAAAATCACCATTGAGGCTATTAAGAATTAGATTTACCCCTTGACCTTCAGTTAGCTGCATCACTTCTGCTGCAAAATCGAGGTTGCGGGAATTCATCACGTACTTAACCCCAGAAGCCTTCAGAAATTCCCACTTACCTTCCGAAGCCGTAGCATAAACCTCTGCCCCCACCCGTTGCGCTAGCTGTACCGCAGCTTGTCCCACCCCCCCCGCAGCAGCATGAATCAGAATTCTATCTCCAGGTTTGATTCCAGCTAGATAATGCAAGCCATAATGTGCCGTTAAAAAAGTTGTGGGTATAGTGGCGGCTTCAGCACAGTTCAAATGTTCTGGTTTGACGATCGCAAACTTGGCATTAACCGTCACATGACTACTAAGGCTGCCTACTGCCTGAGCAGCTATGACTTCATCCCCTACTTTAAAATTAGTAACACCCTTCCCGACAGCTACCACAATCCCCGAGCATTCTCCACCAAAAGGAACCTCCGTTGAGTCTTGGAATCCCATATCTTGTAGATATTCTTTTAAAACCCCTAGGGCATTCAAAACATCACGGAAATTAACTCCACTGGCAGTTACCGCAATTTCAATTTCTCCAGGCTCGGGCAATCGCCGTTCAGTGGTCACTAGGGTAAGATTATCTAGGGTGCCGTAGTCTGATAGCTGTAAGCGGAAAGGATTGTTTAAAGTACTATCTTGGGGAGCGAGCCTGGCTACATATCTCTGCTGGTCGTGATAGGCTATCTGGTTTTCGGTAGTGGCTGATTGTAACTCTGATAAGAGTTGTTGTGGCAAGCGATCATAATTTAAATCATCAAAATCGATTAATTTACAGTTTAAACTGGGATATTCCTGCTGGATTGTTCTGCCTAATCCCCAGACTGCACCTGATAAGCTTTTAAATGATTTATATTGATTTTTCTCGGTAACAATTGTTAATTGAGCGAGGTTTAGTTTTGCCTGGCTAACGGACTGCATTAAATGAAATATCCCAGCACAGTCTAGATTATCTGTAATTTCTTCTTGAGTGGCGAAAGACTTGTCACCCTGATTATTTTCCCCATGATTACAAAGATAAACAATGCTCAAACTAGAAGTTGGATTGCAATCCAAAGCTTGCCATAATTGCTCAAAATCCTCTGGCTGATTAGGATTTATGGTCAATTGATGGTTGCTGAGAGGTTTAGGGAGATCGCTCAAAGTGACCAGAATTCCTGATAACTTCTCCGCTAAATTATGTACTAAATCAGTATTATTAGCAAAAATGATCCAGATATTGTCTTTATTTTTATTGATTATGTTTTCTTCGTTTAAATTCTGACTTTCCCAATCAATTTCATACAAATGCTGTTCAAGTTGTCTATTTTCCGCAATGTCAGGAACATCGAGTAATTTGCTTAAAGATTTTAGACTGAGATATTGCAGAGATAAATTATTAATTTCTGCCACCAAGGCACCTGAGTCATCAGCTAAAACTAAATCTGCTTGTAAAACTTGATTATTATCAGAAGGTTTAATTTTTACCTGTGTCCAAACCTGGCAGGGAGAAGGTTGAATCAAATTGACAGTTTCGATTCCTACGGGTAAATAAACTCCTGACTGAGATGTTGTGGCTTTACCAATTAATTGCCAACAAGCATCGAGCAAAGCAGGATGAAGTTGATAATCGGTTGCTTGATCAGCAATATCTGCTGGTAACTGAATGTAGCCTAAAGTCTGATTTTTGCCCTGCCATATTTGCTTAATTCCCTGAAAGCTAGCACCATAATTTAGCCCCTGGTTACTCAGGGTTTGATAGTAATCATTAACACTAGCTGGATCTAGTTGCAGTGTTGATTTTAATTGAGCTATGTCTAAAATCTCATTGGATGTATCATCATGAGTCTTAATCTCAACCTCACTATGAAGTACAAACTGATCTTTGCTTGATATAGAAAAGACTTGTACCTGATATGCTGAATCTGTTTGAGGAGATAAAACTACCTGAAGTCGCGTAAACTCATCACTTAAAATCAAAGGCTGGTATATCGCCAGTTGCTCTATTCTAAAGTTGCGATCCGAATAAATATATTGCCCTGCTGCTAAAGCCATTTCCAAATAAGCCGTAGCAGGAAATATAGTCTGAGTTTCTAAACGATGATCTGCTAAGTATGAAGGATTACTGGCTTTTATTTGTCCTTGAAAGCGGATTTCCGAAGTCCCGGCTAGGAATATGGGATTGCCCAGCAGAGGATGTCCCTGAGGCTGATTGTTTGAGTTATCTTCTGTCCAAAATTTTGCTTGCTCCCACCAGTATCGCTGTCTTTGAAAAGGATATGTCGGCAGTTTAACGCCTTGAGGTAAATAATTTCGATTTAATGCCTGCCAATCTAATTTGATTCCCTGGTGATATAGTTGAGCAACACTATTGAACATTACCTGCTGATCTGCTTGTTTTGGAGACAGGCTGGGAATTAAGACAGGAGCATAATCTGTTTCTGTAGCTAAAATTGTTTTGCCTATGCTAGCCAGAATTGGCTTGGCACCAATCTCTAGAAAGATCTCAATTCCTTGTTGTAATAAAAACTGAAAACTATCAGCAAACTTAACGGGTTGAATAATATGTTCTACCCAGTAATCGGGACTGGTAATTGATTGCTCTGCCAACTGTGCCGTTACATTAGAAACCAAAGGAATCTTCGGCGTAGCATAAGTTATTTGCTCCGCTATAGCTCTAAAATCCCCTAGCATCGGCTTCATCAAAGGGGAATGGAAAGCATGAGAGACTTCTAAGAGAGTGCTACTAATATCAATTTGAGCTAATTTATCTTCAATTAAGCTTAGAGTTTGACTGTTTCCTGCGATGACAGTGTTCCGATGATTATTGAGGGCGGCAATGTTAACCTCTTGATTATGGGCAGCAATTAATTCGGTGATTTCTGCTTGACTACTAAAAATCGCCAGCATTCCACCCGAGGAGGGTAATTCCTCCATCAGTTTGCCTCGATGCGCCACCAGCTTTAAACCATCTTCTAAACTAAAAACTCCTGCAATACAGGCTGCGACATATTCTCCAATACTATGTCCTGCAACATAATCAGGTTTGACCCCCCAAGATAGCCATAGTTGTGCCAAGGCATATTCCACAGCAAAGATTGCAGGTTGAGTATACATCGTGCGGTTAATAGTTAATTCTGGTAGGGAAGAACGGCTGTTCGCCCTAACATTGGTTGTCGATTGCTCAAAAATTATGGCTAATAAAGGTTGATCAAGATATGATTCTAAAATTCCTGCACAACGATTTAATGCCTCACGAAAAACAGGTTGAGTATCATAGAGTTGTTTACCCATCGCGACATACTGTGAGCCTTGTCCTGTAAATAACCAACAAATTTTCTGAGACTGACGATTAACAGTGCTAACTTCCAATCCCGCAATTTCTTGATTAGAAATAAAAGCTGAAAGTTGCTGTTGTAGATGTTCCTTCGACTTCGCAATACAGGTCAAACGATGATTAAAATGACTCCGTTGTCTCTGGCTAGCAACACAAATATCCTGCAATGAAAGATCCGTGTCTTGCACAAAATCTTGATAACTTTGAGTCAAATCCCGCAGCGCAGATTTACTCTTAGCTGAAACCGTCAGCAAATTTAAGCCAGACGACTTTCTCCCTTTATCTCCCCATCTCCCCATCTCCTCATCCCCGACATTTCCCATTACAATATGAGCATTAGTCCCGCCAAACCCAAAAGAATTAACCCCTGCAATTAAAGGTTGATCTTTGACCCAAGGAGTTAACTCCGTGACCACCTGGAGATTTAGGTCTTCAAAGGCGATCGCAGGATTAGGAGTAGTAAAATTTAAACTAGGAGGAATCTGCTTATGCTTAAGTGACAACGCCACCTTGATTATTCCTGCTATGCCCGCTGCGGTTTCCGTATGACCAATATTGGTTTTGACTGAGCCAATTAAGCATTTGTCACCTGGCTGACGCTCTTGACCTAATACTGTTCCTAAAGCCTGGGTTTCAATCGGATCACCGACTTTTGTTCCTGTCCCATGAGCCTCAACGTAATCTACCTGAGTCGGATCTAGCCCCACTTTTTGATAAGCTTCTCGCAACACTGCTTCCTGAGCCATAGGATTGGGTGCTGCCATGCCATTACTCAATCCATCTTGATTAACGGCACTGCTGAGGATTACGCCATAAATGTCGTCGCCATCTGCTTGAGCCTGAGACAGAGATTTTAATAAGATTAAACCTGCTCCTTCTCCCCTGACATAACCATCTGCACTAGCGTCAAAGCTTTTACACTTTCCTTCACTAGACATAAAACCACCCTTACTAAAGCCCACCATAATCGTCGGCAGCAGTAGCATATTAACCCCACCCGCTAATGCCAGTTCAGATTCCCCTGTCCAGATACTCTGGCAAGCCAAATGGACAGCAACTAAAGAAGAAGAACAAGCCGTGTCAACCGCTAAACTAGGCCCTTTAAAATCAAAACTATAGGAAATTCGATTAGCCGCAATACAATTCCCCGTCCCCGTGGTGGCGTAAGGTTCACTTACAGGTTTTTGCCACAGCATAATTGAATAATCATGGGTGCCAATGCCGATAAACACGCCTGTTTTACTGCCTTTAAGCTCTTCAGGGATTTGACCCGCATCTTCTAGAGTTTCCCAAGCAACTTCTAACAAAAGACGTTGTTGTGGATCCATTGTGACCGCTTCTTTGGGCGCAATACCAAAAAACTGCGGCTCGAATCGATCAATATTTTCTAGAAATCCACCCCAACGAGTATTGGCTTTCCCTGATTTACTTTTATCAGAATCATAATAAGAATCTATATCCCACCTAGATTCCGGCACTTCAGAGATCCCATCAATACCATCCCGTATCATTGACCAAAAAGCTTGAGGATTTGCTGCTCCTGGAAAACGACAGCCGATACCTATAATTGCGATGGGTTCGAGTTGCATGGTTGGCGGTAATTCAAACTGAAACTTAATTTACTGTGCTGTAGATTAGCACATCTATTCAAGCATATATTCAGATATCGAGTTTGATTTTGATTTGTCCGATTACCACCATGAGAAAAGGCTGAGGATTTGAAGTTTCGCTAATAGATCAGATCAAGACATTTGGCATTGTGTTATCAGACTAGATAAGAATCGCTGATTGTACCAAAAGAAAAGCTATTTATATGGGATCGTCTTTTCAAGAATTAGTGGATGAAGTCTCAGCTAAAATGTGGAGAAAAATCAGAAGATAATCTCAAACAGACTAGAACAATTATTCACATTTTCTGCATAGTTTTCATCTAGGGTTTGAACATCATGTCCTGTTAGTTGTGAAACTTTTTCAGGATTTATTCTCCCCATGAGTAAACCTTAATCTTAGCCAGCCTTTATCTGATTCAATTTTTACTGTTTCTTTTGCCTTTTCTACTGTTTATCACTTTGTCTACCAGAAATAATGTTTCTGCTATAAGACATGAGGGGGTCAGAAGATTAAATCCGTCTCCCAATTTTAGTCCTAAACTCCCTAAAAAATTCCAAAAAAGGCTTACTTATTGAGAATCAATAGAGAATTTTAAATGTATCTAGAAACAACAAAACCCCCTCATAGAGGAGGCTTTAACTGTATCGGAGCGGCGGGATTTGAACCCACGACCCCCACTACCCCAAAGTGGTACTCAGAAAGAATTAGCTAAGTTTCGGGGAATTTTAAGGGCGTGAAACCACGAGTTTTCGTTGTTATGAATATTTTTAATAGTGTTTATGTACTAAATTAAATTACGGATTTGATACCTTCTGAATAAAATTGGGGCAAATCTGGGGCAAATTTATAGCTCTAGAATAATGTACATAGACAATTCTCAGAAGAAAGCCAAGGTAGGTAGAGTCTCAATAGACGTTAAGGAAAATAGAATCAGAATCCGATTCACATATCCCAAGGGAAAACGTAATGATTTTTATGCGGGAGAGCCAAGCGATCGCAATTGGCAGAGGGCAATAGCTACAGCACAAACCATTGACAATGATATTTATTTAGACACATACGATCCTACACTGGCTAAATATAAGCCAGATAGAGCTAAGTCATTCAAGGTAGTTGAAAAACAGCCCAATCTAATAAACTTGTGGAATGTCTATAAGGATTTGAGCAAAGAACGAGTTGCAGCCACAACTATCAAAAAGCACTGGACTACTTATGAAAAACATTATTTGGGAAGAACTCCAAAAGAATTACTAGAGTTGAACAAAGCTAGTGAATTTGTGGCTCATCTGTTGAGTCGTTATAGTTCGGGATCTATAAGACCTATTTTTTCTAATTGTTTGAACCCCTCAGTTAATTTGGCTGTAAAAACTAGAAAAATTGAACATAATTTTTACGCGGATGTGCTTCTGCCAAAAAAATCTAAAAAACAGATTGAGGCTTACGAACCTGAAGAAGTCAAAGCAATAGTTGCTGCATTCTATAGCGATGAATACGTTAAGAAGACTAGTATCTATCCCCATAGCTTTTACGCGCCGATGATTGACTTTCTTTCATTGGTAGGTTGTAGACCTAGCGAATGTCATGCTTTGACTTGGAAGGATATCAAGAGAAAAAAAGAGCGTCTCTACATTAGATTCAACAAAGCATACAGCAATGGAATTCTATTGCCTCATACAAAAACCTACGAAACTAGGCTTTTTCCCATCAACGAGCAACTAGAACTGCTATTAAACACAATGGAAGTTAAAAACAATGTAAATCACTTAATATTTCCTTCTGTCAGTGGTGGCTACATTAATCAAAAGACCTTTGGTCGCCGTTATTGGAAAACTGTAATAAACGGCTTGATTGACGATGATAAGTTGGATAAAAGCCTACGCTGTTACTCTCTCCGTCATAGTTTTATTACTAGATGTGTTAGAGATGGAATGGATATTGCGACCATAGCTCGGATCAGTGGTAATTCAACAGATACTATCATCAAGTATTACTTAGCAGCTAAAGATGATTACACTGTTCCATTACTTTGACGATAAGTAGCTGAAGCTAATGGTCTGATTGTTCCCTTGCTTCTTGTAAAAGAAAAAATAAGTAAGGGAACAGAACTTTATGGAATTTCTAACCAACACTATCGCATTGTCATTTGTCGAGAAATTACTTGAAGAGATAAACCGCTACGAAGGCGTTGGTAGGGATGAATACGATCTTCAGACAACTATCAAATACATTCTCGGTATGGCGGTAGATATTCAAATTTATCTAACAGCTAATGAAATAATTACCTATGGTACTCGTAATCCTCGACTCGTATACAACGTAACAGTCTATAACCACGTAGACGGTCAATTGTCTGAAACTTACGCCACCTATGAATTAGCGATCGCACTAGGATTATTCAAAACTGAATTTCTAGGATCTTTAGATAACTACTATTCATTAAAAGACGAATAATAAAATAACTGGGCACTTAATTTCCGCCTGGACACTCACTGCTGCACGTAAAGGAAGCAACTGTCTCCAAAGAAAAAATAATCAAGGAGACAGTTATGTCAAATAACAAACAATTAAAGAAAGAGTTAACTAACGCCAAAGCTAGATATAAAGCAGCTTCAAAGAAATTGAAGAAGCTAGAATCTAGTGAGGACAATCAAGCGATCGCCTCCGCTCAAGCTAAAGTAGACCTCGAACAAGAAATAATCGACGATCTACAACAGCGTATACAGAATGATACGGATAAAGTCGTAGCTATTATTAGAGAAGATAATGGAAATCTTACTAATGTTGTAGAAACTCAACCTGAAGAGTTCGTGATTGAAGATGCTAAATCTTTAAAAGAGGTAATTAGCCTAGTACCTCTGGATAACGAACCTACAGCATCAAACAAACGAAAAAACGACTTGCCTCAAGTTAGCTTTCGGACTGAAAATCAATACTACGAGCGATTAAAGCAGCACGTCAAACATCCAGTTAGCGATCGCCTATCTGAATTTGATACGTTAGCCGACATGTCTAGAAGACTGAATTTATCGGATCTCAACTGCGATATTCACTTCATCTTAAGAAGAAGCAATCAACAGCTAGCGCGGTTTTTGGATACGGCGCAATTAGATAAATCGGAACTGTCGGCAGATGATAA
Source organism: Cyanobacteria bacterium P01_G01_bin.67 (assembly GCA_039179675.1). Classification (GTDB taxonomy): domain Bacteria; phylum Cyanobacteriota; class Cyanobacteriia; order Cyanobacteriales; family Xenococcaceae; genus Waterburya. The sequence continues at coordinate 4,129 of JBCDEP010000123.1, read as the reverse complement.
ATCAATGCTGCGCAATACTTTCATTGCATTTAATGCCGATACTGATGCTGACAAAGCTAAATTAATTGAACGGCTAGAAAGCCTACATCAATTTATTGAATCGCTCAATTTATATCGATTTGAAGCGTAAATCTAACTAAATAAGACTAGGAGGGAATAAATACCCCTCTTTCTTTCTACTGGTGTACGTGGTGTAAATTAAGCGATCGCATTAATAAAACAATTGTCCCATCCCTACTCATTCCATGTGCAGCAATAGGAAGTAACCGCCAATAACAGATTTTTACAGACGGTACTTTTACTTTATTGTTCTACTGATTTAAGTTTGATATCGATCCCATTGTCCGAAATGTAATTATCAACCGCATGATAGAATTCGTCGTCATTATGTAGAAAAGTCAAACAATCTAGAATATGAGCAACCAAATCAATATCATGGGGTGTCTCAGCTTTATTATGTTCGTCAATCTCGTATGCAGACAGAATAAAATCAATATAATCGTTTAACGCTTCACTCGAATAATTGGGATCGTCCCAATCTAGTCGCTTGTCTTTATGAAAGATTAATTTGATGTCGCGCCGTAGTCTTTTACGAAATGCGATATACTTCATAAGTTTTGCATCATTAGCCATTCCATTTAATCCTCTCTAATTATTTTTTTCTTTCTGTGTAGTCAAAACAATTCAGAGAAAGCTACTCTTTTCCATGTGCAGCAATAGAAAAGAAACCATCAATAACTCTATTAATTGATGGCACAGGCTTTTAAGATACCTAGATCGAACAAGCAGTGTGAGAATACATGACTACGTAGGGTTTGAGTTTGGTTATTGTTAATTCACTGTCAATAACATCAACGTATTCCCAAGATTCGCGATCGTTGCCATTTTTGCCAAAATTATGATTCGGCGATCGCGGAATATACTTGGTTTTGACGATTTCAAATGGAATTGGTTGAGTCTCAGTTAGTTTATCTTCTTCAAACTCTCTAATTATTACATTCGTATAAACAGGCATTAGAACATTGACGCGATCGGGGATTTCTCCCTCATCGGCAATGCGACTAATCACCTTAGTCCATGTAACTGTTGAGCCTGGAATTAGTTTCAACTCCTCTATTTGAGATGAAGATAAACAATGGTTAGCAAATCCGTAATAGTAGTTCACTACAGTACTTTGCGATTTATTAATTAGGGGCGCAATTTCTTTGAATCTCAGTCCTAATCGAACCCAGTGATTCACGTAATCAATCATTTCCTTACGCTTATCCGATAATCTGTAACTCAATGTAGGATGAATAAAAGTTTTGTCGTCAGCAAACTTACGCTTAGCTGTTAGTTTGCGCTTCATTATTTTCTTGGTCATTATTAATTTCTGATTATTTTTTCTTTTGCGGATGTAGAGAAAAAAGAAAAAATATGAATTGAGAAAGCTATGACTACCAAAGAATTCAATACACATATAGACGCAATTGAATCCATCATTAATGAAAAGCTAATACCGCTAATCGCAAATGTATTTAAAGCAATCGTTACATTGATTTGCTTGGCAATAAAAGCAGCGACTTTTGTATTAAATTACATTTATAAAATTACTGGCGGCGAATCCGCTGATGCTGCCAAAGAATTTGCGAAGAATATTCGAGAAAATAATACATTACAGTGTGATGATGGAACTAAATCCCTGATGATTCCTGCGAGCATAAATGAGGCAATGGGTTTTAAATTCTCGAACCATCATTCTCTAAATAACTACATTCGGGAAAAATTGAAACCCGAATTAACTACCAATTTAATTAATATGAGTTCATATAAAGCTCCAAAGAATCGCAGATGTAAGAAACATCATATTTGTATTAACAATCGCTGCGTGCCCACAGAAATAGCCGCATTGGTTCCATCAATTTAATAAATCAGAAGACTTGATATATACTATTGAGTCTATTTATTGGTGAACGTGAAAAATTCAAAGAATTAATCATCAATCTTCTACATAATACATAGTGATAAAAATGATGAAAGAATCCACCAAATTAATACATTATTTTTGTACGAGCAAATATTTACTCAAGAAAAAATAATCATTGAGTAAATTAAAGTATGAATTTAAAAGAAGTAATCGTTGAAGCAATTGAAACTTTAAATCATGATGGAAATTTTGAATTAACTCTAAATCTAATAGCAGAAAGTATAAATAATAATCTAATCGAGATTAACGATGTCATTGAAATACTTCAAGAGTTAGCATTGGACAACGACGAGCATATCGATCGCGCACTTGAGATATTAACCAATAATTGTGTAGAAATACCAATTCAAGTTAAACATCGACAATTTACTATCAAAATTAAATATCGTTTGGGAGAAATAGTGAGATTCGTCCATAATGAGGATTTAACAAAAATCGCCGAGTCTAGAGTTCAAGGAATTATCTATGATTTGAAAGAATACCTGAACGATATATCCAATCAATAAATCCATCAATAATATAAATTGAGTCACGGAAAACTTGACTCTTTATTACTATTGACGTGCATGAAAATATCGATCGCAAATAAAGGAATATCTACCAATATCAATATAAATAACAACATTCATTTTGTTTCTGCGCGGTCATTCACTGCGATCGACTACCGCCGAACAACAAATGATCGAAGGAACACCTGCCCAGCCGCAGCGATGAACAAAAACACGCTCACCTTTCTGCTGCGCGTCCTGACAAAACTCTGCAATCTTAGTGTTGGTTATGATGGCCTCTAGACGGTCGTTATCCAGCCAACTGTTGGAGTACGAATGGTCTGGGCATTGCTGGTCTGGACTTCGCCTGTGGTGAACTACTAAGTAAAGATTCTCTGTGTCGGTTTTTAGTTCATCAAAGAATTGATGCATGAGTATAATTAGATACGATTTCTGGTGCTCATGAGTTTATCCTAATGACTAGAATACATAGCTTGTAATTGACCCATGGCATTATCTAGATCGAATTGTTCAAATTCTTTCTGGTATCGCTCGAATGCTCTATCTGATATGTATGGATAAGATTTGATTATTCGATCGATATAAACAGGATTGTATTCGCCTGTATTGTGTTCAACCGCTTCAAATAATGGTTCTATCTCTTTCATTAACTTCTTGTTATAGGTAATCGAACGATTGTATTGTTTCAGATAGCTATTGTGTTGTTTGAGGCAGCTTTTGTCTAATATCCTGATTGAAGCGATAGCGGCTTTGCTCAATTCTATGTGACTACACAATGTATTTGTAGACTTGTACAATATGGAGAATGTGATAGCTATTACATGATGGATCGCCAAATTTGCACGTAGTAGTTCCCATCTCAATAACGCGCTCATCGGTGTCTGCATTGCACGCATCCAGGTATCATGATTTATGGCATTACCTACGCTCCAAGCAACGTTATCTTTTGCATAGTCTCTGTGATACCCTTGTACTTTTCCTAGATAACAAACAATTTTACCTGTATCTGAGACGTGAACTTGCTTACTATCTCTAAGTCCTAGCCATATATGGTCATATTTAAAAATTGAATCGTCACTAAATGTTTTTATAACAACATCAGTGATTAGTATGCTGCAATGTTTGTTGCAAATACGCTCTAATTTACCTGTGACCTCTACATATTCATTAATGTAGCCCATTAGTTCTGCTCTAGACTTCTCTGTAATGTAAGTCATGTTGTTTTATCTATTACTGTAAATGTGTCGTTAATAACTTGGTCAGTTTATAGTCATAACCGAGGACTAAGAATTTAAAAAGGTATAAAAACCCCCATCTTTTTTTACGTCATAAGGGGTTATTGGACAGAGATATCAATATATCAATTCTAAATTTCTACGATTTCATTATCATTAGAAATGCGAAAATAACTTTGACCAATAATATATGGTTTGTTGTATTCAAGTATTGCGACTTTATAAATACATGTATCAGTATCAGGGTCGAATAGTTTTTCTATTGTACTAATAATATTGATGTCCATACAGTCCAAATTGACTAATTCATAAAGAATATCCGAGGGGTCATTATTAGAAAAAATACACCAGTGATGATGTACAGGATCGTCTCCAAGATTTATGATAATTCCATCAATAGGAACAAGAACAGCAACATG
>JBCDEP010000134.1:0-18309 GCA_039179675.1 Cyanobacteria bacterium P01_G01_bin.67 | reverse complement strand
TTTTCCCCAACCGTTCTTTAATACTTGGTTTTCATCAACTCATTGGTGTCATGAATCAATTTTCTTTTTATTTCCCTGATGGCTAAATTCTATTTCTACGATTCCTTAGTTTCGGAGAGTGACATAAGAGGGTTAATGTGAAATAAATACCTAAATATTTGCTACGAGTTGACATAAAGCTATTAATGCTCAATGTCCTGGGTAATTCTACCGTCTTCTAACTCAATCAGACGGTCAGCAACATCTAGAATACGATTATCGTGAGTCACGATTAAAATAGTGCAGCCTTGCTCTCTAGCCAACTGCTGCATCAATTCCACTACATCTCGACCAGTTTTACCATCTAATGCTGCGGTGGGTTCATCTGCTAGGACTATCTTGGGATGAGCCACTAAAGCACGAGCGATCGCTACCCGCTGTTTCTGACCTCCTGAAAGATTTTGCGGACGATAGTTGATGTGTTCTCCTAAGCCGACAGTTTCTAATAAGGCGATCGCTTTCTGTTCAACTTCGGCATAGTTAATCTGGTCGTGTAATTCTAATGACAACTGGACATTTTGTTTAGCGGTCAAAGAGGCTAAGAGATTATGTGATTGAAAAATATAGCCAATGTTTTTTCTGGTTTGAACTAGCTTATTTTTCCTAGCACCCACAAGCTCTTCCCCAAATACCTTCAAGCTACCCGACTGCGGCGATCTGAGTCCCCCCATCAAAGTTAGGAGGGTAGTTTTACCTGAACCAGAAGGTCCTTTTAAAATAATCACTTCTCCTGAATTAAGAGTTAAGTCAATATCAAACAAAATTTGTTTTTTCAACTTCCCTTCCCCAAAAAAGTGATTTAAGTTTTGAATTCTGACAACCTGATTGGCTAAAGAAGATTGATGATTCATGCCTTTACTCTCACAAGCCCGATATCTAACAACAAAAATTCTAGGAAAGAAGAGAAAACTGTACCATTGTTTAAAAATGCCGGTGTTAAAACGCTAGTCTAATTAAATCAAATCCAACATAAGTTCAGAGTTGGAACTAAAATTACCAGCACCAGTTAGGATAACTTCCTCTACTCATCAAGTAGATATCTAAAAACTGAAAGAGTGACTAGCTTAGAACAACTTCAACTGGGGTGCTAGGATTCGAACCTAGGAATGGCGATACCAAAAACCGCTGCCTTACCGCTTGGCGACACCCCAAAGTTTTGCAACATTGATATAATAGCAACTTTTCACTAGAGTTTGTCAAGTAATTTAGCGAAAAAACTTTCAATAGTAGATTACAGGGCGCTGGTTTGGATTTCCTTGATGGTCTGAAGCAAACTTCTCGTATGGAGTAAACCGACATAGCCAGCATAGAGACAGTATTGATCTTGACAGAGATAAACATGCCTTACTCCCCAGGAATTATTCCAAGTATGCAAAGTAAGACCATCAGCAAGACGGGCAAAAATCTGCGATCGCTTCAAATCACGATAGTCAGTGTCAGTCATTCCTGGTAGAGAACGCAAGCGTTGAATTAACTGATTAGTCTCGGTGTTTTCTGGCGCGCTACCCAACTGAGGATTTGTCCAAAAGTTTTGAATCACAGGGATGATCTGAGGATGATATCTCATCGCACTGTGAGCAATATCTGATACTAATAGCCAATTACTATAGCTAAATTTGGTATTTGAAACTGTTACCAAGCCATCAGTACCCATTCCCAGATCACTAGCAACTGAAAGCAGCGGAATCTTTTGAGCAATTTTTGCCGCCATGAGACGGCGATTCTTACCTAAATCCCTTGCAGTGCCAATACCAATTCCTAAAGGATCGATCAGTCGAGCGATATTAGAGCCTCCAACAGGAGAGCCTAACAAAATGAATGAATGAACTCGCTCCCACCATTGAGGGTTGCGGTTTAATACCTCCAGCCAGAGCAAACCTCCCATTGAGTGTCCGATAATTTTAATTGGAGTTTGGGGGTAATCGTGGATTATTTCCGTCGCTATTTTTTCGAGCTGTCTAATTAAAGGCTCAATTCTGATAAAAGTTTTGAGCCACCCAAGACTAGGAGCAATGGTCAAAGTCTGAGAGTCTGCTGCTGCTTTTGCCAAATTACCAATATTCGTACCGGTGTCAGCCCAGCCATGTTGAGCAAATAATAAAAATTCAGGCTGACTACTATTTACTTTCATTAGAGTTTTGTACGGGCAACTAACAACTTATGACACCGATCCAAGTTAACTTAAATTTTTTTAACTGTTAACTGTTGATGCTATACCCTTGTCCTCAAGGAAGATGCGGGGGTACCCCTTACATGTAGCAAACTTTCGCTTTGGTTGCGATGCTTGCCTGCTCCGCAGGCTGTGCCTTTGTCGCTTCGTCCTAAAAGATATATCGAAGTGTATCCTTTAGGGCACCTTCGGATAAGACCGTAGGGGATACATGCGGGTATAGCCCTTTGTTTCGGGCATATGGTGCTGTTGATTTACAGGGTTTCCATAGAGCGATCGCACCTAATAATTCAGCAGGACGATTGACCAGGTAATCTGGCTGATGTTCGCTCAAAATTTGAGCCGCGTTAAATCCCCAGCTGACAGCAATCACAGGAATATGACTTTTACGCGCCGATCTAATATCTCTAGTTTCGTCACCGACATAAATTACGTTTGACTTATCAAGTCCATGTTCTCTAATCACTTGATTTAGGACTCGATGTTTGCCAAAAATAGCTGTTCCCGAATATATATAGTCGAATAGGGAAGCTAGCTTAGTTTTGTGCAAAAAGATGTTGACATTTTCTTGATTATTAGAGGTGACAATTCCCAGAACAAAACCCAATTCTTTCAGTCTGATTAAAACCTGATGAATATCTTGAATGGGCTCTAATTGTGCGATCTCTTTACTTAATTCTGAGCGGACTCGTTTAACCAAAAAAGGTAATTTAAAAACAGATATTTCAGAAAGCTTGACAATCTCACGGGAGCTTAAATTTTTGATCAATAATAATTCTTCTTGATCTAACGCTTTATAACCAAATTCAGTAGATAGTTGATTTGTAATCTTGGCGATCGCCTGGTAAGTGTCAGCAATAGTACCATCAAAATCAAATAAGATTGCCTTAGCAGTCATTGAATCCTCAATATAACAATTATTAATTAGCAGAGTAATTGCGGTTAGTAGAAATTTTTATACTTTAAAATCAGCAAAACAGTTACTTCTCTTTATTTAGATTAGCATGTGCATTGCGTCGCCACATCTCAGGCTTAATTCTTCTCAAGGCAGAAGCTCGAAAGCGTTGATCCCATTCTGCTTTATTAAGATTAGCTAACTGATTCAATTCAGGATTGATATTGGCAGCATAGGGCTGAAAATCATGAATATCCGTCTCTTGGGCAAAACTTTGATTCCACGGGCAAACATCCTGACAAATATCACATCCCGCAACCCAACCAGATAAATTCTGAGCAATCTGAGGAGGCAATTCTGGCTGACGATTCTCAATCGTATGGTAAGCAATACAGCGATTAGCATTGACTATATGAGGTTTGACAATGGCATTTGTCGGACAAGCATCCAAACAACGAGTACAAGTTCCACAATGACTAGTATGAGGAGTATCAGGAGTTAACTTGAGATTAGTTACTACTTCCCCTAAAAACACCCAACTTCCATATTTCCTGGTAATTAAGTTGCCATTTTTCGCAATCCAGCCTAACCCTGCTCGTTGTGCCCAAACTTTATCTTGAATAGGAGCAGTATCCACTGCATAACGAGTGACTATCGTTGGGTCTTGCGATCGCAACCAGTTACTCAAAGCTTTAAGCTTTTTACTCATAACTTTATGGTAATCTCTCCCCCAGCCATAACGAGAAATCTTACCGATGCTTGGGTCATCTGAGTGTTGCTGGGGAGTATAGTAATTTAGAGCAACAGAGATCAGCGATCGCACTTCAGGCAGATAGGTGCGAATATCTGCTCTGTTGGGGTTTGTCATCCATCCCATCTCCGCCTGGTATCCTGAAGCTAACCAGTCGTTAAGATGCTCGACAGCCCGATCTGAATATTGGTAATCCACCTTAGCAATGCCTACCAAATGAAATCCAATCTCTATTGCTTTCTGCTTGACCTGAGAACTGTCTACCATAAATAATTAGCTTTACTAGCGGAACCTAAAGCAAGCAATAATCATCTAAAGAATATACAATTAGCTGTTAATCTTATTTAGCTAATGTACGATAAATCATACTGCGATCACTATGCAATATTTTTACTTTTCTCTGCTTAGTTTATCTTTACTGGCAATTACTGGTGTAGCTATTGCTCAAGAAACAAATAATGCTCAATCAGCTAATCAATATCCAGCAGAATTTGTCCAAGATTACAATCGAGAGTGTATCCAGACTTCAATCGAAGAAGGATTAGCTGAAGCCGAAGCCGAAAGATTATGCGATTGCACAATTAACGAATTTGAGCAGCAATACAACCTCATGGAATTTCAAGAACTTACCGCAGCTTCCACCACCGATCAAGAAGCGGAAACAGCATTAATTGAAGTTGGTCAGTTTTGTTTTGAGGAAATTTTGTACGAGCAATAATTAAAGTAGTTTGATGAGTCAAAAGTTTAGTGCAACTTTAATCAATAGCTAATTTATAACTCGTTCCATAATAAACTGCTTAAATATTGCGATCGCTGGCTCCTGAACCTCATGCGCCATGTCAAATTCATGATAGTCCACTGAAACCCCCATTTTCGTTAATTCATCTCGCGCTTTCTGTGCTGCTGCAATCGGAACAACGGTATCTTGCTTTCCGTGAACAATCATCGTCGGTGGAAAATCTTGGTTTTCTGCTGCTTGTGGCTGATATTGTAGATATCCACTAAAACTACACACGGCAGCTAAAGGTAAGGTTAATCCCACATCTAAAGTCATTGCTCCTCCCTGGGAAAATCCTGCCATGATTGTCTTGTTGAGGGAAACTCCTGTAGATGCTTCTAATGAAGTTAACCATTCGAGTAATAGCTGACGGCTTTCAGCTAATCCTGTAAAATCTTTGTTTTCCAGCGCATACCAAGCTTTCCCTCCAGGTACTTGAAAATGATCAAAAGGAGCATTGGGAAACATATAGCCGAAGCCAGGAAAGTTGAGTACTTTGGCGAAAGGAACAAAATCTTGGTAATTAGCTCCCCAACCATGTAGTACTACTAGTAAATAGTTAGGCTGAGTGCCGTTAGGCATAGCAGAGATAGCTTCGATGTTGGGCTTCATAGATAATTGCAAATTAATAGATCATTATTGTCTCAACAATTCCCCGCTTAAGGCAAAATAACTCATGACAAATAATTTTTACAACTCAGGTAGGATTGCCGCTGCTATTCTCTAGGTGACTTCAATCACGGGTTGTTTTGAGGAGCAACTTTATACTGGCTTTATCTTGAAAAATTTGCTTCTTACCTCTCCCTACAAGTTTTTGTCATCATGAACCAGCGATTATCATCTTTTTTTCTGGCAATCAGTCTTGCTGCGATGAATGTTTTACCTAGTCATGCCGCTGAAAAAAAAGCCATGCTTAAGCAGCTTGAACCACAGATTATCTTATCCTCTGGTAAATGGTGCTTCAAGTTATTGGAGATGGGTTTATTCTGCTACGTACTTTAAGCAGCAACCATTGGCTATAAAAATCTGATTAGAATTAAAGCTATTAAAAAAGGCGATCGCTTGAAAAATTGGCGATCGCCTTTGGCGTTGAAAACTGATGATCAATAATCTCTAGAAGCTAGATTCGGAATTAACCTCCAAAATCACTCCACAATACAGCTTGATGAGGAATAACAAAATTATAATCATCAGTAGTTACTTCTTGACCTTGAGTTTGACTCAAGTGAGCGCGGGAGGCGGTATACCCGACAACAAAAGTAGTCAGAGCAACCAAAGGAATTGCTATCAGCCCATAGGTACTAAATATATTTTCGTTTTGTGTTCGTAACCGCATTTGTTACAACCTCAATCATAATCATAATTTCTTACTCTTATTATTTCGGAGTAAATTGTAACAATGGCTACTTATTATAAAGTCTTAAGATTATGACAATAATTACTATTGTCATTTTTGTCTACATTTCGTCGAAGCGATCGCCAGTAAAAGATTCAATTACCTGCTCGGAGAGGGAGAAGGGTAAATCCTGATAATGGGAAACGATACCATGACCTGTTCCAGCAACTAAACCTAGAACTGCGGGAATAACGAGAGCTACCCAATCTTTCATGTATAAACCACTGAGAATTTATTTAATGCTGACACCTAACTTTGGCGATATTTGTAGCAAAAGTTACTAAAGTTAACAAAATAAAATCGTTGATGATTTTAATGCATTGAATTCATTGATTAATTGCAAAAAACTAGCTAATTTGCACAATTGACCAAGAAATTTCTTGGTTAGCAAACAGAGGAATGACGTTGTCATACATTTGAGGAACTTTAAAGGGAGTTGCGGCAAGAGTTACAGATTTAGCTGGAGGTGTAACACCATAGATTCGTTGAGCATTGTCAGAAACAAAAGCCTGTAAATTCGGCAGTGCCTGATGCTTCATTACATCTTTAGCACTACCAGCCACCTGCCAAATCGTCTAAAGTAATCAGCAAATGATGCAGAGTTACCGTAGCATAGATATTCTCATAGCAATCAAGCAGATTTACGGCATCGGCGGTAGTGATATGTTCCATAATAATTTTTAACTGAGGAAACTTTTGCGCCAGATGTTCATAGATAGGGAGAAACAGTTTTTCTCGATCCATCACAAAGCCATGAGTTTCTCCGTGGATCATTAGGGGAATTTGTAATTCCTCCATATATTTGATGGTTGCTTCCGCCTGATTAAGAGCAGCTACTCCATCTTCGCTATTGGTCGTAACGCCAGCAGGATAAAGCTTAACGCCTAAAATATGTGGCTTGAACTGCTCCAGATCTTGATAGCTATAGTGCTTGAAAAACACTGTCATGTATGGCTCGAAGACATCTTGACCCAGATTAGATTTAATTTCCGCTATGTATCCTAGCAAGCGATCTAGATTATTGACCGCCGGAACTAAATTGGGCATAATTACCCCTCCTGCAAAAGAATAAGAACTTAGGGGAATTACCGTCTGTGCCATTGCTCCCTCACGAAAATGAAGATGCATATCTAACGGCGAATTAATAACTACTTGCTGGGTTTCACTATTCGTGCTTCTATCTACTCCTAAAATCTAACCGAGAAGCAATATCTGGCAGTCGTTGATACTGCTAACTCCATTGTCAGTCATTGGTGCTGAAAGTCTAGGGAATTGAGCTATATAATCAATAGATATCAATCCCAACAAGTGTCTGCTCACTTTGATAAATGTCAGCCAAAGTAATTACCATTCTGTCTGCTGAAGAAATTCGCCGTACCATTAATCGGATGGCTTCCCAAATTGTCGAGAAATCAGGAGATCTATCAGAAACTATTCTCTTGGGGATTCATACTCGGGGGGTGCCTTTGGCTCATTTACTAGCGACGCAAATTGAGATGCTGGAAAATACGTCGATCGCTGTTGGTGCGATCGACGTTACCTTTTATCGAGATGATTTAGATAAAATTCGGACGCGCATTCCTGCTAAGACCAAAATTCCCGTAGACTTAACAGGCAAAACAGTAGTGCTAGTAGATGATGTCATTTATAAAGGTCGTACGATTCGCGCGGCACTTAATGCTGTTACGGAGTATGGTAGACCACAGTTAATCAGATTAGCCGTCTTAGTAGACAGAGGGCATCGAGAATTACCGATTCATCCTGACTTTATTGGCAAGAAATTACCGACAGCTTCCGAAGAAAAGGTCAAGGTTTATTTTAACGATTTAGATGGGAAAGATGGAGTTGAGTTAATCAAAGATTAGACAAAGTTCATTGAACGGCAGTATTACACGTAGTATTACACACAGCATTTCATAGGTTATATTTGTCGTACAAGCTGTTATTAGATTTGAGCTGTTATGACTTATCGTCTCAGAATTGCTGATTTACCCGTCAGCGAGCGTCCCCGTGAGAGATTGATGGCGGTAGGAGCAAAAAATCTTTCGGAGGCAGAACTAATTGCGATCTTAATCAGTACAGGACAGTCTAAAGGAAACTTATCAGCCATTGGTTTAGCACAGCATATCTTGCAAGAATTAGGTAAGCATCGACGCGCTCCCCTGGATGTTTTGCGAGATGTTAATCCTCGTGAGTTAATGCGGATTCCAGGAATTGGACCAGCAAAAGCGTCTACCATCATTGCCGCAGTAGAATTGGGGAAACGTACCTTTAAGTTTAGACCGAATGAGAGGGTAACTGTAGATAGTCCTGCATCGGCAGCGGCAGTTTTAAGTAATGATTTAATGTGGCAGAATCAGGAACGGTTTGCGGTTTTAATGCTGGATGTTAAAAATTATTTATTGGCTACCAAAATTTTGACGATTGGGACGGCTACTGAGACTTTAATTCATCCTCGTGAAATCTTTCGAGAAACAGTACGTCAGGGAGCAACCAAATTAATTATTGCCCACAATCATCCATCGGGGAATCTGGAACCTTCTCCAGAGGATATTTATTTAACGGAACAATTATTACAGGGTTCTCAATATCTCGATATTCCTTTATTGGATCACTTGATTTTAGGCAATGGCAATCACCAAAGTCTGCGACAAGGAACAGATTTATGGGAACGTTTTCCCCAAGGAGAGTAAATAAGTAATAAATGAAGTCAAAAATTGATCGCCTGAAGTAATTTCTGATTTTGTTCATCAGTGCCAACAGTAATCCGAAGTTTATTATCTAATCCTGGGGCATTGAAATAACGCACTAAAATATTTTGTGCTTTCAGAGATTGATAAAGTGCTGCTGCTTGATTCTCTGGAGGAGTAACTAACAAAAAATTACCCTGAGAATCTCTGACTTTAAAACTAATTTGCCTTAAATCTGCTGCCAGTTTACTGCGCGATCGCTTGACTTTATCAGCACAGTCATTTTTATATGCTTGGTCTCTCATTGCTGCTGCACCAACGAGAATCGCGATCGCATCAACGTTATAGCTATCTTTTACTTTGAATAAACCTGATAGTAACTTGGGGTTGGCAATTCCAAAACCTAAACGTAAACCAGCCAAAGAATAACCTTTAGAAAGGGTGCGGAGGATAATTACATTATCAAATTCTTGAACTAAGGACAATGCAGAATAATCAGCAAAATCGACATAAGCCTCATCAATAGCTAATACTCCCGAAACTCTACTAGCTAGCTGGCGTAAATCATCCAGAGGGACAAGATGACCCGAGGGACTATTAGGCGTGGCAATTAAAGTCACCGCACCCTTAGCCCCTACTAACTCCTCAATCGGTAGCTGATAATCTTCTGGATAGGATACTTCTTTTACTTCCGCAGCTTGCAAGTCAGCCAGAGTACGATAAAGCACATAAGAAGGCATTGGATAAACTACCTTGCGTTCTTTTCCCTCAGCACAAGAACGAATTAAGATATTCAACATATCATCGCTACCATTGGTCACAATAATCCAATCCGCAGGTACTCCCAAAGCTTCACTTACAGCATTGCAGAAATCTCTGGAGTAGGGATCGGGATAACGTCGCAACCATTCACTATCCAAATTACGCAGTACTGCTAACGCCTGTGGAGAAGGGGGATAAGGATTTTCGTTAGTATTAAGCTTAATAATTGGTGTTCCTGGCTTTGGTTGTTCCCCAGGTGTGTAGCCTTCCATAGAAGCGATCGCAGGACGAAAGTAACTCATGTATAATCTGATAATTTAGAGATTAATAGTGTTTAAATTTAAATATTGAGGAATAATTATTGATGACCATCAATGGTTCTCAACCAGATACATTGCTCGTATCCCAACTTCGATCAAGTTGGTTTAACTTACTAGAGAAATTTCAGGCTGATACCAACTTAGGAGAATCAGTATTTGCCGATCTAATCAAGGCTTACTCTGATACGAAAAGACACTATCACAATCAGCATCATCTCCAGCATATTTTAGATTCTCTTACTGAAGTTCAAGAGCTGATCGATGATGTTCCTGCCCTTCAATTATGTGCTTGGTTTCATGACTATATTTACGATCCGAAAGCTATCGATAACGAGATGGAAAGCGCAATTGCTGCTGAAAGAATATTATCGAGACTAAGAGTTAATTTTGATACGCTGCGACTTGTACAGCAAATTATTCTAAGTACTCGCAAACACGAACCTTTCCTAGAAGCAACTGATAACCTAATTTTTTTGGATGTAGATTTATCCATTTTAGGAACATCTCCCGATAAATATTTAGCTTACTCCCAAGCAATTAGACAAGAGTATAGTCACTTGAGCGATCGCGACTATCAAGCAGGGAGAAAGCAGGTTTTAACTCAATTTTTAGCCAGAGACAGAATTTACTACACTGATTATTTCTATCAGCGACTAGAATCTACCGCCAGAAAGAACTTACAAACAGAAATTAATAATCTGGTAACTAAAGCCTGAAACAAGCACTAATTAATACGTCTTGTGGCAAAGCAGATTCATTCATCTGCGTTTATCTGTGGACGGCGTCTTACATTAACTCAGAAACAAGCATGCAAACTATCTCCCTATCCCAAACTATTGCCTTTGTACTCATCGAACTCACGTTGATTAAAATCAATAATCCTGATAATCACAAGAAATATTAAGTAACGAAATCTTAAGTTTACTATTGAGAATAGCTAACGGGTTAATTAGTAATTCGAGGGCATGATAAATTGTTGAACAACTAAACAAGAAATTAAAGGTATATTGCTCTACTATTAGCAATTTTGCATCAAGCTTTGATAGACAATTAATAGAAGCAAGTAGCAGCAAGATTTCTAGCAATACTCATATTTATAAAATTAGTTTTGCTTAATCAAAATCAACTTTAGCTTACTGACTAAGTAACTTTACTCATTGACAAAATTGGGGCTATTTCAGTGGCGATCGCATCATCAGAGATACAGAGTTAAATAATCAACATCTAGAATTAAGCAGGCGATCACACGACAAAAATAGTTCGTAAATTTTTTGTCTCAAATCTTGCTCAACTATTAATTTATTGTGTGGGTAATCTATATTGTGAGATCCTAAATTCATAAAGGTTTATTAATTTCTCAACTACCGCAAATGTTTTAGTATATAAATACTAGTCGTTTAAAAAGTCAATTGTAACTAGCAACATATATGAAAGGTGAGCTTCTAAAAAGATTATTTAGGGCGATCGCAAGCAGTGATACTGAAGCGATCGACAAGCTCGCCTACCTAGTTATTGAAGATGAACGTAAAAAAGGACACACTCTTTTAGCTAGTCAGCTTGAAAACATTACAAAAAAAAGCCAATCAAACAATTCCAATCAAAGTAAGAGCGATGGCAATGGAGCAAGTCTATCCTTGTCTAGGACTTCTGGAAATGACATAGCAACTAACAGCGGTGTTCAATCTTTAAGCACGCTACCAACTAGTACAAGACTTAATACTCCTTTAGTTACCTTTATTCCTAGAGAAAAATTAAGGCATCATATGATTTTGCCTGAAAACATTGAAAAGCGTTTTCAGAGAATTGAAAAAGAGTATGCAGCTAGAGATAGATTGGCTCATCATGGGTTGCGCTACAGACAAAAGATTCTTTTATTTGGTTCTCCTGGTTGCGGAAAAACAATGGGTGCAGAGCGTTTAGCTTGGAATACAGGATTGTCTCTACTCAAAGTACGTTTTGATGGAATGGTTTCTTCTTATTTGGGAGAAACAGCAAGTAATTTACGATTAGTGTTTGAGCTTGCTGCTAAAAATCCTTGTCTGTTATTTTTTGATGAATGTGACTCTATTGCTAAATCTAGAGAAGATAGTCAAGAAGTAGGAGAGATTAAACGAGTAGTTAATACTTTCTTACAAGTATTAGATGAATATGAATCTCATTCTGGATTATTGGTTGCAGCAACTAATTTGAATAAATCTCTGGATAATGCAATCTGGCGGAGATTCGACGATGTGATTGAAGTACCATGCCCAGAAAAAAAAGAGTTAGAATCGATAGTCAGACAAACTCTCTCAGCAATTGAAGTAGGTTCAATTAACTGGCAGTTGATAATTCAACAAATGGAGGGATTTTCGGCAGCACAAGCCGTTAGAGTCGCTCAAGACGCAGCTAAAAGAGCAATTTTAGAGCGAGAAGAGTTAGTCATTCAGGAACATTTAGAAGAAGCGATCGCAGAAATCAAAGTTTCCTGAAGTTATTTGTCTCATGTAACAGGAAACTTACTCAATGACTCAAAATTCTAAGCAATTTCCCCATATTCAGCTTAGACTCACAAAAGAAGGAATAGCAAAACCGTCTTCGGGAGGCGGAAATAAAAATGTAAATCCCACAACAGCAAGTAATAAAAGCGATCGCTGGGGGCATGGAAATAAATTAAAAAATTCTGCATCATCAATAGCTGCTGATTGGCAATCTTCCATACAAGAAAGAGAAGAGGAAGAAAAACCTGAACTTCCAGACGCACGACGCATTATTTTACAAGTCGATCCGAAAGCTTTCGATCCAGACAAACTTAAAGGTTATGGCATAGAAGTAATTGGCGATTTAGAAGATGGGTATATTATTGGCGCATCTGCTGATTTAGAGTTAACGAAGCTAGAGAAAAAAATAGAACAATTTATTCAAGATCAAAAAGGTGGTGGATCGGTAGCCGAAATATGGAATGTATTTGAAGGATACCAAAAAATAAAAACTGTTCTTGCTCCTGAACTGTTAGCGCATTGGGATAAAGTTCAAGATGAACAAATATACACAGTTGATATTGGAGTAGCGTGTGTAGGAAATAATATTAAATTATCTGATTATCCGCTTCAGAAAGATAACGAAGTTGCTGATAAATATATTGAAAGATTAAATAAGTGGAGGGATAAAAGAGCAAATACCTATGAAGAATGGGAACGCCTAAAAGATAAAAGAGAAGAAGAAATTATAGACTTTGTTGAAGACTATAATGGTCAAATTACAAAGATTACTGAAGACGATACTCCACAATTCGTTGAATTAGCAGATAGCTTTTCCTGTCGTATTCAAATTTCAGGCAAGGGATTAAAGGATTTAGTATTTAATTTTCCCTACATTTTTGAGGTCAGTGAACCAGACCAATTTGCAGAACTAGTCCAAAACCAAAGTCTGGGTGAATTTACTGAAACAGCTTTTCAATTACAGCCTCCGAAAAAAAATGCTCCTAAAGTCTGTGTAATTGATAGTGGGATTCAGGAAAGGCATTCTTTATTAAAATCGGCAATTGATTCTCAAGCTTCTACTTCTTGGATTCCTAATGAAAGCGAAAAAACTGCTGATTATGTAGAAAATGGCGGACATGGAACTAGAGTTGCTGGTGCAATTCTTTATCCTAAAAATATTCCTCGTACTGGACAACAGCAAGCAATTTGCTGGTTACAAAATGCCAGAGTGCTAGACGCAGATAACAATTTACCTAACGAGCTATTTCCTCCAGAATTAATCAGAGAAATAGTTAAGCTTTATTATCAACAATACAATACTAGAATTTATAATCATTCGATAGCTAGTATTGTTCCTTGTAGAACTCGTTATATGACTGCCTGGGCAGCAGCAATTGATGAATTGACTTATCAAAATGATATTCTTTTTGTTGTTGCTGCTGGAAACATTCCTTTAGTTCCCTTTTATAAAAAGCCAATTACACGACTATCAATTAAAGAACATTTAGAGAGTAATAAGGCTTATCCAGATTATTTATTAGAAGATTCTTGTAGAATTGCTAATCCAGCCCAAAGTTTCCAAGCATTAACCGTTGGCTCAGTTGCATCTGATTATTATCAAAACCCAGCTTATTCTTCCATCGCCCAAAAAGATCAACCATCTGCTTTTTCTTGCTCTGGACTAGGAATTTGGGAAACAATTAAACCAGAGGTAGTTGAATATGGAGGAGACATAGTTACAGATAATAATAATCCACCCAATTTAACTACACCCAAAGAAGTATGTCCAGAATTAGTCCGTTCAACTTTAAATGGAGGTTATGCTCTAGCTTCAGATAATTTCGGAACATCTTTTGCTACTCCGAAGGTTACTTATATTGCTGCTTGTTTAGCTGCTGAATTTTCTGATGAAAGTTGCTTGCTATATCGCGCTTTGATCGTTCAGTCAGCCAGATTACCAGCATGGACAAAACAAAGTGAAGTTAACCTACTTCATGCCATTCGCACAATTGGGTATGGTATTCCCAATTTAGAACGTGCTATTAGAAACACTCCCAACAGAATTACTCTATTCACTTCAGGAAAAAAAACTATTAAAGCTAGACAAGCTCATGTCTATCAAGTTCAATTGCCTTCACAACTGAGATCTCAAGGTGAAGATATTGAAATATTGGTTGAGATAACTTTGTCTTATAAAGCTCAACCTCGAAGAACAAGAAGGAATAGACGTAGATATCTTTCGACTTGGCTTGATTGGGATTGTAGCAAGCGTGGAGAAGATCCTGATGCTTTTCTAGATAGAATATTAAAAGAATATGATGCGCCTGAAGATGCTGAAAAAGGTGAAAGAATTTTTACCTGGACTTTAGGCAAACAAAAAAATCATAAAACTATTAAAGATATTTCTAGAAGCGCGGGTACGATACAGAAAGATTGGACAATAGTAAAGTCCTATGAATTAAGAGAGGCTTTTTGTATAGCTGTAGTGGGACATGAAGGCTGGAATAACGATCCAGATACTTATGCCCCTTATTCTTTGGTTGTCAGCTTTGAAGCAATTAACGCAGATGTTCCTGTCTATTCACCAATGGTAGAGGCTCAAATACCGTTGAAGGTTGAAACAGAAATACGAGTCTAATCCTCAAAAATATCTAACTGTTCCATCGCTTTTCCTTCAGCATCTTTTTTTGGCTGTACCTGTTCAATTCCTTTGCGTAAACCCATCGCAATCTTACTGTGTTTCTCGATTTGTCCCATTACTTGCTTTGCCCGACTAATTACTGAAGGAGGTAAACCCGCTAATCTTCCCGCTTCAATACCATAAGACTTATCCGCACCTCCTGGAGTTACCTGATGGAGAAAAATAATCTTATCAGCCATTTCTTTAACCGTAACCTGATAGTTAGCAACATTAGTCAAGATGGAAGCCAGTTCGTTGAGTTCATGATAGTGAGTGGCAAAAATAGTTCTCCCTTGAACCTCTGTCGCCAAATATTCTGCTACCGCCCAAGCAATAGAAAGTCCATCAAAAGTTGCCGTACCTCTACCAATTTCATCCAAGAGAATTAAAGATTTCGGAGTAGCGTGGTTAAGAATATTTGCCGTTTCATTCATCTCCACCATAAAGGTAGATTGTCCTGTTGCCAGATCGTCTACCGCACCGACACGGGTGAAAATACGATCGCAGATAGCTAATTTTGCTTCGGTAGCAGGCACAAAACTACCAATCTGTGCAATGAGTTGAATCAAGCCAACCTGTCTCAGGTAACAGCTTTTCCCACTGGCATTAGGACCTGTCAGGATAATTAAATCGGGATGATCAGCACCAAGTTGGGCAGAATTAGGCACAAAAAACCCTTCCCCTAAAGATTGCTCGACTACAGGATGTCTGCCTTCGATAATATTGATTGCTCGACCTTTAACCATTTCAGGACAGCAATAGTTTTGATAGACTGCGACTTCAGATAATCCTGCTAAGACATCGATCGCCGCCACGGCTTTGGAGATGCTACGAATTTCTTGGGCTTTTTCCGCTACTTTAGCTCTTAATTCGGTAAAGACATCATATTCAAGGTTATTTAAGTCATCTTTTGCCGTGAGGATTCTAGTTTCGCGCTCTTTTAATTCAGAAGTAATATACCTTTCTTCATTGGTTAAGGTTTGTTTGCGGCGATAATTATCGGGGGCTTGACTGGCTTTGGAACGAGGCATACTAATGTAATAGCCAAAGGTCTTGTTATAGCCCACTTTAATATTAGCTACCCCAACTCTCTCTCTTTCCGTAACTTCTAGGTTTGTCAGCCATTGTTTATCGTCTTCTAACCTCTGGCGTAGTTCATCTAATCTAGAATCCACTCCATCTTTAATTAATCCTCCTTCCTTAACCAAAATTGGGGGCGAGTCTACTAAGCGTTCGGCAACGTATATTCCTAACTCTTCTAGTTCTGGTGGTACACTGTGCAAAGTTTTGAGATAGGGTGAAGAGCCAAAAGAGGCGATCGCCGATAAATCGCTTAATTTAATCAAGGATTCCGATAATGCTAGTAAATCCCGCGCATTGGCGGTGCCTGAAGCTACTCTACCTGATAATCTTTCAATATCATAAATTTTACGCAGCATAGAGCGTAAATCCTGACGCATAGAAGTATTATCTACCAATTCTTTGATAGTATCTTGTCTGGCGGCAATCCCCTTGATCTCAATTAATGGTTGCAATACCCAGCGTCTTAAAGCTCTTCCTCCCATGGCAGTACTGGTACGATCTAATGCCCAGAGTACAGAACCATGAAAGGTATTATCACGAATAGTCTGGGTGATTTCTAAATTGCGGCGAGTTTGATGATCGAGAATGAGATAATCCGCTAAGCTATAGGTGCGTAATGGTTGCAAAGGTACCTGATAGGCTTTTTGGGTATCTTCCACATATTCTAATAAACCCCCCGCAGCTCTTACTCCTAGAGGAATATCAGCACAGCCCATCCCTTCTAGAGAACTTACCCCAAAGGTATCCTTGAGCCTTTGACTCGCTTCCACTAAAGTAAATGGCTGTTGCGATCGCAGGGAATAGCAGAAGCTATCAGGTAAATAATCAGCTAAATACTCAGATTTTTCTCCTGGACGCAACAATCCTGTAACATCAGGAGCATTAGCAGGAATTAATACTTCTGAAGGCTGTAAACGCAGTAATTCTAGAGTCAGAGAATTTAAATCAGAAGACTGGCTAGTAAAAAATTCCCCTGTCGAGATGTCGGCATAGGCTAATCCCCAGTGTTCCCCCGCAACCACAATAGCAGCGAGGAAATTATTCTGGCGAGAGTTTAACATCCCATCATCGGTTAAAGTGCCAGGAGTTAGTAGTTTCTGAATTTCTCTTTTGACTAGGTTGCGTTTTTCCGCCGCCGCTGTCGCTGCATCCTCCACCTGATCGCAAATTGCCACAGCATAGCCTTTTTCCACCAGCATCGTACTATAACGATCCACAGCATGATGTGGTACCCCCGTCATCGCTACTCGACCTAATTCTTTCCCCCCTTCTTTACTAGTCTGCACTAGCTCTAGTTCTCTAGCAATTGTGACAGCATCCTGAAAAAAGCATTCAAAAAAATCCCCTACTCGATATAGCAATAGCGCATTAGGATATTGTTCCTTCACCTCAACATAATGCTGATACATGGGCGAAAGTTTTGATTTATCAATGTTGCGACAATCGGTAATGATATTTCTTTCTGTTTTATTGTGCTTTTCGGAGGACATGAATTAATGCAGCTAGAATCTTTACTACTACGACTTTATCGCATCAAATTAAGCTCCGTAGCTGTAATCTCGATCTATTTTAAGATTTTACAATTTTTGACCAAAAAAGCGATCGCATTTAAGAAAATAATGATCTTACCTGGTGCCATAGTTAAAGTGCCCGACTCTAATGATGTTTATCCTCAGCGTCAGGCAAACCGAGATTGGCTAGTTAATGTCGGTGGAACTTTTAGTACTTTATTAAATGATTGCGATCGCTTACGCTATATCCTTAAGTCAGATTCATTAATAAACTTCGGATTTTAACTAGGAATATTGATTAGGGCGATCGCATTTAAGACTTTTTCGATATCTTCTATTATTTGTTGATTGGTGAAGCGAATTATTTGTAAACCTTTAGCTTCTAAAATTTATTCTCTTTCGCGATTGCAAAGCTAGCCGTAGGCATCGTATTCTTTTTGGCGATCGTGTATTTTGCCATCAACTTCGATTACTAATCCTAGAGAGTGACAGTAAAAATCGACAATAAATCCTACAACTATTTATTTGTTGTCAACGAAATTTTAAATTGTGGAATCTTTTTGCTCTTAAATGTGACTATAGTATTTTTTCTGAGGATACTTTTTGTCCGATTATTATGTTGTGTGGTTCCATTGACCTCTCCCCTATCCCCTCTCCTACAAGGAGAGGAAAGTTATATTATAAATTTTTATTTTAAAAAGTTATTTTTTCAGCTAAATATTCTATTTAATTATTCAATATCTGAACTATCAAAAATATCAAGATATTTTGC